>CASELF010000102.1 GCA_949288725.1 uncultured bacterium | reverse complement strand
AATGGTAGTTGAGTATTAATTTAAGCTACTTTAAGTAGTTTATTGATTAAATAGCAGATTTTATCTGTATCTTTGGTATCAAGATTGTTGACATATCTTTGAACTAAAAGTTCGAACCTGTGAGCGTCGTTCCCGCCATTTAATAAGAAAAATAAGTCCGATAAGCGGACTTATTTTTTTGTATATTTGTCGTGGAATAAAGAGGTGAGAACTCGCCGCAGGTTTTTTAAACCTGCCCGAGTACGAACGAGGAGCGAGCAGAGGCTGGAGTGTTTTTGACAAGTAATAAAATCACGTAGTCAAAACACGGAATTGCCGTTTAACGCGAGCGACTCAAGACAGCCTTGTCGTTCCCGCCATTTTTAAACTAGTTGTTTTCGCCGTTTTATAGAAGCAATGGGGTGTATGTTTCTAACAGACTTATTTCGTTTATGAAAATATATTTTTAATATCAATATTGATATTATTTCAGATTTAAACCGTATAATTTAATTCTTTTTGTTACAGCATCATCTTTTTCCGGCATGTTTTCATCAGGGTTTAAGATATATAACAAGTCTTCAAAAGTACCTTTTCCTGCTTTTACATCGCTATTTACCCAATCTGCAATTTGATTTATATATTCCAGGTATTCTTGTTGTAGTTTGCTTACATTTGGTCTTTTTACAGCAGTTAAACTTATCTTATCGCCTTTTGTACTTGTATAGTTTCTTGTCTCTGTCGGGTATTTTTTCACCATTCTGAATATTTCCAGATTGTCACATAGTTCTTCAAATTGGAGTTTGTATACATCAATATTTCCTGTTGCATCATATAGAACATCAGCTAATGCTTCTTCCATTGCAAGAGTTCTCAAAGCATTTATTGTTTGGAACTGTTGTTTGGGCAGAATTAGTAATTTGGCTGTTGTTTTTGGGTCTGTTCTTTTTGTACAGCCTTTTTTAATATTTGTAAAATCCAGATTTGGGGTTTGGCGTATTTCTTTTGAAAATTCTGATAGATACCTATCCATATATATTTTAGGAACAAAATCAAATCGTTTTGTTAATAGGAATTTAAGTTTTTGCAATTCTTCTTCTTTTTCAAATGGTATAGTTCCATCTGCCAGGAGCAAACTTTGATAATTTTGTGAAATTTCTCTTGGCATATTCAAAGCAAAACGACTAAACATTGCTGCTTTGACAAGTGGCGGGTAGGTGCTTTTTTCTGAGAATATAATATTCAAGGATTTGCCGTATGTTTTCATATATTCAATCAGTGGTTGGTAATCTTTTTGCTGCAATGGAGTATCATTTTTTATTTTAAAGTATTCATGGGCAATAGAACTTAATTCTTCGTCGCTTAAGTCTTGCTTATATTTGTTGTATAAAAAGGCAATTCTATTTTTGTCAAATTTTCTTTTCAAAATATTAAATTCAAAGTTTCTGTTCAATTTATGAGAACCTATGCTAATAGAACTTTCGCCTCTATCAATTTGATATAGAGCAACTTTTAAATCAGAATGAGATAGAAGATATACTTGAGGATTTTTAGTACATTCATAAAGTGTATCTGCTAAGGCACCTTCTATTGCTCGGTTAATTTTTTTACTGTTTTTAGGTTCTGTTTGGCTTATCTGGATTAATAGTTCTCTATCTTTTTCTGTCAGGGGTTGTCCATTTAAGTTTCTTGTCCAGGCCTCAATTTGTTCTTGTGAAAATCCGTCTTCTATACTTTTGAAGTAATCATTTATATATTCTTGCGGAAGATTTTTTATTTGTCCGCCTAATATTTTGTAGTATGAATTTTTAAATTCAATCATATATTCAGGAGTTTTATTTGTTGGGTGTTGTTCTATTATTGGGGATTTTTGTTTGAATTTTTCCATTTCTTTTATACGTTGGTTTTTGTCACGCATAATTGCTTTTTTTAATTCTTCAAAAGTTCCGCTTGAAATGGCTTTTTGAATTTTTTCTTGCGATTTTTGAATGTTAGTTCCTAATTGGTCTGCGTATTCCGGATGGTTGTCCCAAAATTCGGTCATGACTTTTGATTGAAATTCACTAAATTCTTGTGTTGAATATAGTAAATCAGCAGGTTTATAAATTTGATTTTCTCTCAAGTGTTGAGATAAATCTTTTAATAAATTTGTGCTATGATTCCACGCATCAATCATTGTATATCTTAAAGGATCTGAACCCGTTTTCATTTTGGAAATGTAATCGGTTCTTTCTTCCGGTGTCATTTGCGCCCAGCGTTGGGTCAGTCGTTGCATTCTTTTTATGTGTAGTGTATCTTTTTCGGCTTCGGTTAATTTTTCTTGATATATTTTAAGCGTATTAGATGCCCACATTATGAATAACTCATCTTGGCTAAGTTTATTTGAACCTACTTTAGTATGTTTTATTGGTTTTGTTATTTCTTCTTGTTCAATATTTTCTTCCGGTTGAGGGGTTTTTTTCTTTTCTGCACGTTGGAATTTTTTAAATTCTTTCAGCATATCAAGTTCTGTTTTTTGTTCTGCAAGCATATCAAGAATTTGATTTTTAGTTAGTGATGTCCACCATTTTTCAAATTTTTGAGCTGATACTCTGGCTCTTGCGGTTCTATCTTCTGTTGACAATGAATCCCAAAAAGCTCTTTGACCTTCTGAAATTTTATCACCGACTAAATCTGAATATCCATCACGTGTATATCGCAAAGATTGTCTGTATTCAAATTGCGGTGCTTTTATTCCAAGAGCATTTAGTGTTGATGTGTGAATGTATTGAGAATCTTTATTTTTAAATTTAAAATCTGCTTTAAAATCTTCGTCAAGATCTTTGTCTAAATCCTGATTAATTTCTTCAATTGTTTTATCTTCTAAAAATATTTTCTTTACTAAGTAAACCGTTAAATTACTTTTATCTTTCAATACACCTTGGTCACTTATTTTTAATAATTCATCGTTCTCTCTGATAGAATTTAATATTCCTCTTGTTGCATGTGAGTCAATAGGATTGATTAAATTTTCAAATAACTTTTCTTGCGGATATGCTTTTTTTATATCTTCAATAGTTTGAGCACTTTCCAACTTTTCATAAGCATTTTTTTGTGCTTCTAATGGTGAATATTTTGATTTATCATCAAGATTTTCGATATAATCCCTAACCGTTTGCGGCATTCTGTCTTTGTTTGTATCATAAAAGCGTTCTAAGCCTTTATCAACTCTAGCCCCAAAGGATAGCAGATAATCATTATATCCTAATGGATTTATTGGGTTGTTTTGTGGAAAGTTCTTAACTGATGAATTTTGTTTAACCTCTTTCTTATATTGAGGAACTTGAAAAGAATTAATTGGGGAAATTTTCATTTATTGAATCCTATTTGCTTAAACTACACGTTTATTACAAATCAGGTAGAAATGAAAATTTGCTATATTATCGACAAAAAGTTAATAAAACCTTACAGTTATTTAATTAGCCCAATACTGGAGGTTCTTGTAGTATTCTGCGGTTTAGCCCCAAGAGCAGTTCTTTGCGCAGGAGAAAGTTGTTTTAAAATTTTTCTGTCATTATTGGAAGTTTGAGCAGTTTTATTTTGTGGATTAGAAACTTTTTCAATAGGTTTGCCTTCATTACCGATAGCCCATCTGAAACCACCAGTCAAAACGATACCGTTTCTACCACCGTTTCTAATCATAGCTTGTAAATAACCTGTGCATTTGTCTTTCCAACGCTTTTGAATACCAACGCCATATTCAACATAAGGTTTAATGCTCATTTCAGGGAGTCTAACGTCATTAGCCATAACCTTAGTATCATCCAAAATGTTCCAAACCATTCCGACACTTGCATAAGGTTGCCAACCGTTTTTCAGGTTTCCAATGAATTTAATATTAGGGTTAATCTGAATAGCGTGTAACGGGTCAGAATTAATCTTAACGCCTGCACTATTTCCGTAATCAAAAGTGTTAATAAAACTGTAAGCCAACATTAAAGTAGGTTGAATAATGAATTTTCCATCTTTAAATTCAAGGTTATATCCGGTTTTATTGGCAACGCCCGCCATAAGCGTAGAGAAATTTTCGTTCCCGTACATATTGTGAGATTCACCAGCAGAAGCCCCGGCACTGGCAGTGATAGCAGTGAAGAAGTTACCTTTGTAGAAGGTTTGAGTAGCCCCGATTAAGCCACCATTTTGGTAAGTGTTAACGCCGGAATAAGATTGCGAACTACCGTTATACCCAATGTACCCTGTAAATACAGTACCCCATCCGTGACGCAGTTCTTTAAAATCACTATCACCGCCAATTAAAGTACCATAAGTAATAGTGTCAACTTTAGGCCCATTTTTAAGTGGAATATTTTCAAAACTAGTATAAGGTCTAACCCAGATAGCCTTGTTATGGAATTCATTATCCACAGCTTCTAACTTATCGTATCCTGTAATTGCATATCGATTAGCATTTTTCAGCGCAAATCTTTCAGTAGCAGGTAAAGGCATAAAAGTATCAGCGTGTTGGAAAGCATAGTTAAAAGCGGCATTTTGAGCAGCATAAGCCCCCGCTTGAGCAGCAACAGGCGAAGATAAAACACTAGGGTTAAAAGCATCACTAGCATTGCCACCAGGAGTAGGGGTTACTGTAGTTCCTCCAGTTCCTCCCGGAACAAAAACTTTATCTCCTTTAGTGAATAAGAAATATCCGGCATCCTCTCTATTGTCATACATAACGTTGTATTTATAGATAGGAGTGTACGCAGTAGTTTGGTAAGAAGTAGGCGTTTCATTAACCCCATTAACAACATTGTCTTTTAGACCTTGTTGAGCAAAATAAATTTCAGTAACATCTTGATTATCCGGAGCATCAGATAACATGTTCATCCCGACAACGTTTAAATTACCTTTATGTTCACCGTAAGAATTAGCAGTAAATCTATCCATTTCATTATTAGCAAGGTCAACATCAGCAACAAAATTTGTATCATTGTTAAGAGTGAAACTATTAAAATCGTAAATGTGGGTTTGGTTATTAATGGTATTTAAAGTAGTGTTTTCAACAGTCACATCAGCGTTTCTGATATCATTAAGCATATAGAAAGTTGTATTATCTTTGTTATCGCCTTGAATATTAACATTGTAGTACTGACTGGTTCCATCATTTTCGTCAGTTAAAGAAGCCCCATCAATATTATCTTGCATATAAACAGAACCGCCTTGGGCAAGTTTAAAAGATAAAGTAGATTGAGCATTATCTAAATAAATAGCGTTATCATCTTTAATGCCGTTAGATTCAGTGTAGTTACCGCTGAAAACAACCTGATTACCATTATCTGCAACAATTGTAATATCGTTATTAGAATAGATTGCTCCGCCTTTAGCCTCGCCTTCTTCTGCTTTAGCATAGTTATTGATAAAACTTCCTCTGATTTCTCCGATTTCACTTCCTGAACTATAAATAGCGCCGCCTTTCGCGTTTGTAGTTTCTGATATTGCGCTGTTGTTTGTGAAATCTCCTGAAATTTCAGTTATTTTGCTGGCACTATTATTTATTGCACCACCATAAGCATTAGTGTTACCTTTTGCTGAATTATTGTTAAAATCGCCAATTATATTGGTTATTGTAGTTCCACCATTGTATATAGCACCACCTTGGGCTTTCCCTTCTGAGGCTTCTGAGGTGTTATTGTTAAAATTACCAGTTATTGATTCTAGTGTACTACCACCATTATATATTGCGCCTCCATAACTTTGGGAATTTCCTGTGGTTTTATTATTATTAAAATTACTGTTTATCGTGGTTATCTGTCCATAGTAATTATATATTGCTCCTCCCAAAGCATTTGTATTGCTTTGAACATAGTTATCTGTAAAATCTCCGGTTATATTTTCAATTATCCCATTATTAGAATTAGATATTGCTCCTGCTGCTGCTGTTGCGTTAGTTCCTGTGGCATCTATGTAATTGCCGATAAAATTACTTTTTATATTATTGATTTTGTTAGTAGAATTATAAATTGCTCCACCTATTCCGGTAGTTTTGTCTGAAGTGTTATTTACAATAATATGGTTTCTTATAAAATTGCCTTTTATATTGTCAATAGAGTTTGTATTGTATATCGCTCCGCCGTAACCGTATGATTTACCGGTAACATAATTATTAATAAAATTTCCGGTTATATTGTTTATTGTAGTTTGATTGACGGCATTATAATTAATAATTGCTCCACCTACGGCTGTATTACCTTCAGCATAATTGTTAATGAAATCGCCTGTAATGTTATTGATATGGCTCATAAAGTTGTATATAGCACCGCCATAAGCATCTTCTTTTGCAGATGTGTGGTTCCCAATAAAATTACCAACTATATTTTCGATTTGAGAATTACTCCCCGAATTAAAAATTGCTCCACCGTAGGTATATGTATTTCCTGAGACATAGTTTCCAATGAAGTCGCCAGTTATGTTTGTTATTTGGGCATTATTACCTGAATTATATATAGCCCCTCCATTGGCATACAACTTTGCAGAAAATGAATAGTTTCCAATAAAGTCTCCAGTCAAATTATTAATGGTTGTAGTATTATATATTGCCCCGCCAGCTGAACTATTGGTAGATTGTGTATAATTTCCTATAAAGGCCCCTGTAACATTGCCTAAATCCCCATAGTTGGAAATCCCTCCACCATAACTGGTGCCTCCTTCTGTATTATTAACGAACGCATAATTCCCAATGAAATTTCCTTGTAAGTTATTTATCTCTCCGTAATTAGCAATTGCCCCACCCATTGTATCTACCATATTAGTTTTATACAAATCTTTTTGAGCATAGTTTCCAATAAAATTTCCTGTTATTGTTTCTATTACTGATTCGTCGTTAAAAATTGCACCACCATAGGCTCTGTTTATAGTTGTTGAATGTACATAATTATTAATGAAATTTCCATTTATTTTTTCAATAGATGCATTTCCTGTATTTGCTATAGCACCACCTTCAACCGCATCAGTTTGAATACCGTTATTTACAAAATCGCCATTTATTATGTTTAATTTTGCATCTTCCCCATGATTATATATCGCCCCGCCATATATATTGGCGCCGTTTTCTATTTTTATGTCAACGAAATTTGAATTTATATCTAATGTAGAGTTATCAACCGTATTTTCATAATGGCTGCTTGTTGTATTATTATATTTTACAGTAATCTCGGGATTTGCCTGTTCGACATTGCCAAAAGTTTTATTCCCATTTTTATCTATATCCCATCCGTAGTATTTAACACTATCACCATCTCCATAAGTTGTTTGTTTCAAGTCTAATTGGTAGTAAACAGGAGTAAGGGATTGAGTTTGATTGTTATAAATAAATTTAGTAACAATGTTATCTCCAGAAGGTTTTTCTCCGCCTTCTTGAACCTTAGTAAGTGTATAAGCACTACCATTTGTTGGGTAATATTGCACCGGATCAGTATTAGGGATTTGTTGACCTGCAAGTTTATCCAGAGTTCCTTGAGGGTTCTTTTCAGCAGCATTTGGTATAGGTGCCAACTCATCATTAGCATAAGCACTATTTATTCCAAGCGCCAGTATTGAAGCTATCATTAAATTTTTAATAGTTTTGTACTTGGCAAATCTATTCATCTTCATCATCCTCATTCACTATTATCGATATTTCCCTTATCGACTAGTTCCACTTGATTCTTTATGCTTTGGGGGTGGATTGTAACATTTATAAATATAGTATATCCAGTATATATCTATATTATAATAGTGTTTTTATAATAATTCAAGCCTTTAGTAATCCTTTGGAATTAATCCTTTTGAGGTTCTAAAAATTATCGCCTGTATCTCTCGTAGGAGTGGGTTTGTAGTTTTGTCTTGCTTAATATTTCTTAATAATATTGACTCTAATGTTGTTTTAAACTGTCTATTTTTATATTTTGCTAATTATAATGTTGCATTTCTTGTTGTAGTTTTTGTAAGAAAAGTTTTGCACATTTTGAAAGTGGTTGATTTTTCTTCCACGCAATTAAAATTCCGACTTCTAACGTGGGTTTAAATGGTTTGAAGCATAAATTGCTTTCTCCTGTAAAGTTTATCAATTTGTCAATACATATTGCGTTGCCAAAACCTTCATCCACCAAAATTGATGCGTTGTATAAAAGATTGTATGTGCCGACAATATTAAGTTTATCAAAATCATATCCAAGCCAGCCTGATATAAGATTTTTCACAAGAAATTGGCGGGATGATAGTATTGGGATTTCTTTTAAATCTTTAGGTTCAATATAATCCTTTTGGGCAAGCGGTGAGTCTTTTCGCATCAAAATTCCCCATTTGTCATTTTGTGGAAGTTGTATAAATCCATACTCTTTTTTATCTACTGGTTCTATAAATAGCCCAAAATCCAGCAAGCCTTTATTTAGTTTTTCTGTTACATCTTCTCCGTTTCCGCTATAGAGCTGGTAGTTTATTCCGGGGTAGGCTTTTGATAAATTTTTTATCACTTTTGCAACAATTCTCACTGCATCTGTTTCACCTCCGCCTATATAGATATCACCTGTAATATTTTTATCATCAAATATAAATTCTGATTCTGTTTTGTTGGCTAATTCTACAATTTCTTGTGCTCGTGCTTTTAGTAATTTACCTTCATCTGTGAGGGTAACTTTTTTATTCCTTTTGCCTCTTATAAATAATTTTGTTTTAAGTTCATTTTCCAAGTCCATCAACTGTCTTGATAGGGTTGGTTGCGTAATATGCAGGCTTTCTGCGGCTTTTGAAATGCTTTCTTCTTGTGCTACTGCTAAGAAATATTTTAGTACTCTGATTTCCATAATAATATTTTAATCGTTTTTTATATGCTCGTCAAGCATATAAAATTATACTATATAAGTATTTGCTATTTATTTAAACATGCTAAATAATAAATTTATGTATAACGTTTGGAGTAATAGTATGTTAAAAAGAATAGTTTTAATATCGTTATTAATGCTTGCAATATGTAACAATACACCTTGTAATGCTGAAAGGAGCAAAGCAAATATGGAAAATTTAAGCAGAGAAGAAATTTGTAAAAAGAATTATGAGGAACTTTTCCAATCTGAGTGGAACCCTAATATAGGAACAGATCCTGAGATGATGAATATTTTGCAAAAATATATTTTTGGCGAAGTTTTTGCCGTTGGGAATTTAGATAACAAAACAAGAGAGATGCTAACCGTAACTTCTTTAACTGTTCAGCAGACTCTTCCTCAGTTAAAAGCACATATAAAAGCCTTATTAAATACCGGTGCAACACCTGTAGAAGTTAGAGAAATTATATATCAATGTGCTCCTTTTATAGGTTTTCCAAAAACTTTGAATGCCATAAATGTTATGAATGAAGTTTTTAAGGAAGAAAATATAACATTACCATTAGAAAACTTATCAACAACAAATGAAAAGAACAGATATGAAAAAGGTTATGCAATACAAAATCCTATTTATGGAGACGAAATTGAACAATCTTTAAGCGGACTACCTGAAGATATGGGAAAAGATACAAGCAAATTTTTAACAGAAGTTTGTTTTGGTGATTTTTATACAAGAAAAGGTCTTGATATTAAAACAAGAGAATTACTTGTACTTGCAATTTTGCAAACATCAGGTAATGCAGATACTTTAAAAAGTCATATAAAAGGTAATTTAAAAGTCGGAAATTCTAAAGAAACAATAGCCTCTGCAATAATTCAATGTTTACCTTATGTAGGATTTCCTGACACAATAAAATCTTTAAAACTTCTAAAATCTGTTATAGAAGAATCAGATGTTAATGAATTATCTCAACCCTTCAAAAAGGGTGAAATAAATCCTTATAACAAATATTTTACCGGTACAACATATTTAACGATGCTTGTGACAAAAGATGACAAATGGAATTCATCTATTGGGAATGTAACTTTTGAAAAGGGTGCAAGAACAAATTGGCACAAACATTCAGGAGGTCAAATTCTACTTGTAACAGCAGGTGAAGGTCGCTATCAAGAGAAAGGAAAACCTGTACAAATTCTAAAACCCGGTGATGTTGTAAAAATTCCATCTGACGTAATCCACTGGCATGGGGCATCCCCAAATAGTGAATTTGCACATATTTCTATAGAAACAAATATTCCAAACAATACAACAACATGGTTAGAACCTGTAACAGATGCTGAATATAAATAAAAGGATATAAAAATGGAATTACAAGATTTTTTAGATTATTTAAACAGCGGAAAAGAAGTTGTTGCAAACTCTGAAATTCATGAATATATGTCAAAATTGGCAGATGAGGCTATGAAATTGTCTGATGAATTGAACAACAAATATAATCCGCCTGAGAAAGTTCAAGAATTATTTTTTTGTTTGATAGGAAAACCTTTAGATAAAACATTTCGTCTATTTCCACCGTTTTACACAGATTGCGGAAAAAATATTCAATTAGGCAAGAATGTATTTATAAATTCTTGTTGTCATTTTCAAGATCAGGGTGGAATAACAATAGGTGATAATGTTTTAATTGGTCATAATGTAGTAATTGCAACGTTAAACCATAATCAGAATCCATCCAAAAGGGCATCTATAATCCCAAAACCTGTGAAAATAGGTTCTAATGTTTGGATAGGTTCCAATGCTACAATATTACCCGGTGTGACGATTTCAGATGGGGCAATAGTAGCTGCAGGTGCTGTTGTTACAAAAGATGTTATGGAAAATACTATTGTCGGCGGTAATCCTGCAAAAGTAATAAAAGAAATTGAGGTGTAAATTATGCTATATGATACTCATTACAAAGAAGGAAAAAAAGTTTGGTTTAAGAAATTTGATTTGAAAATAGCAGGTTTGTTATTTTTGCCTAAAGATTTTGATGAAACATTGAAATATCCTGCAATTGTAGTTACTCATCCGGGTGGTGGCGTTAAAGAGCAATGTTCCTCTTTATATGCTTGGAATTTAGCACAAAACGGATATGTAGCACTTGCTTTTGATGCTTCTCACCAAGGCGAAAGTGAAGGTATGCCAAGATATTTAGAAGACCCGACATCAAGAGTTGAAGATATAAGAAGTGCGGTTGATTATCTTGTTACACTTTCTTATGTCGATGAGAATAAAATAGGTGCAATGGGAATTTGTGCAGGCGGCGGATATACAATGAACGCAATACAAACAGAAGCGAGAATAAAAGCAGCAGCAGGTATAAGCACTTGGGATGTTGGTGATAGTGCTAAAAACGGTTTTCCTGGTGTAAATATTGAAAACTTTATGCAAAAACTTTTAGCAGAAGTTGCAGATGCCAGAACAAAAGAAGCACGTGGAGAAGAACCTTTGTATTGGAATTATGTTCCAAAATCAGAAGACGATATTGATGAACATACATCTGTAATACAAAAAGAAGCGTATGAATATTATAGAACAGAACGTTGTTCTTACCCGACATCTGTCAATAAATATTTAGTTTCTAGTAATGATAAATTAGCTGCCTGGGATGCTTTTGGTCATATCGATACAGTTACACCAAGACCATTATTATTCGTTGTAGGTAGCAAGGCTGATACTTTGTATTTTACAGAAGATGCCTATTCAAAAGCCAAAGAACCTAAAGAAATTTATGTTATTGATGGTGCAACACATGTTGATTTGTATGACAAGCCTGAATTTGTTTCTCAAGTAGTTACAAAATTAGTTGAATTTTTTGATAAGGGGGTGAAACATGTTTAAAAATCTATTATTGAGTTTATTGTTATTATTTTCATTAATTATAGGAGCAAATAATATGAGTATTGCAAAAGATAATTCTTGGGACAAAGTTTTCCCAAAAAGTGATAAAGTAGATGTAAAAAAAGTTGAATTTGCTAACCGTTTTGGAATAAAGTTAGTCGGAGATTTATATATTCCAAAGGGTGTAGCAAAAGATGAAAAATTAGCAGCAATAGCAATTTCAGGACCATTTGGTGCTGTGAAAGAACAAGCCTCAGGTTTGTACGCTCAAACTTTAGCACAGAAAGGTTTTATAACACTTGCTTTTGATCCGTCATATACAGGCGAAAGTTTAGGAACTCCACGAAATGTTGCATCTCCTGATATAAATACTGAAGATTTTAGTGCAGCAGTTGATTTTTTGAGTAATCAACCGGATGTAGATGCTGATAAAATCGGAATTTTAGGTATTTGTGGCTTTGGAGGTTTTGCACTAAACGCAGCACAAATGGATACCAGAATAAAAGCCGTTGTTACTTCAACAATGTATGATATGACAAGAGTAAGTGCAAAAGGTTATTATGATTCTATTGACGAAAATGCTCGTTATGAGTTGAAACAATCTCTAAATAATCAAAGAACACAAGATTTTAAAAATAAAACTTATGCAAAAGCACCTGGGCTACCTGAAAAATTAACAGGCGAAGAACCTCAGTTTGTGAAAGATTATTTTGATTACTACAAAACCCAAAGAGGGTTTCATAAAAATTCAATCAATTCAAACGGGAATTGGAATATGACGTCAACTTTATCATTGATGAATTTGCCGATATTGTGCTATAGCGAAGAAATTAGAACACCTGTTTTAATGATTCACGGTGAAAAGGCACACAGCAGATATTTTAGCGAAGATGCCTATAAAAAATTAAAGGGTGATAACAAAGAATTGTTGATAATAAAAGATGCAAATCATGTTGATTTATACGATAATATGGATAAAATTCCGTTTGCTAAAATTGAAGAATTCTTTAAAACTAATTTAAAATAAAAAGAGGAAATTTTTATTAGTAAAAATGACAGTGTATTTTTATACACTGTTATTTTTATGTGTTAAATTTTATTAAGAACGGTTTAAAACCATAGCAAAAAGAGTTTTTGAGAGGTTTTATTGCTGAGTGTGTATAATTCAGAAAGGAACCATTATGAACCCGATTTCAGCAATTACCCCAATATCTGTACAAAATCCAAATATTAAATCATCAAAACCTCAAAATAATATCAATTTTACAGGTAATCTAGGTGATAAATTTGTTCGCCAGATTATTCAAGGTGAAAATGTAGATTCTAAAAAAATTATTTCAGAAGTTAAAGGCACCTTTTCTTTGAGTTCTAATAAAGTAGAAGATGTAATTGAATCTTTTATTGAAAAACTAAGAGAATTATCTGGAGAAAATGGAAAATTACATAGTAGAAACAGCGATCTATCAGATGCTCTAAACAAGGCAGAAGAAAAGATTAGTATATCCCAAATCGAAAAAAATCATGCAGTAAGTGATGCGAGAAATAAAGCAAGATATCAATATCAACAAATGTTGGACGAAAAAGATGCTGAAATTGCGAAAATGAAAAAAGAAATAGCAAAATATGAACCTGCCTATAAAGTTAGATCTATTGATGAAATTGGTACAATATTGCCAGATGATGTTCTAAAGATAATGGAAGAAATGAAAGAAAATAATGTAAACGCTATTTCAAGTATGTTTGATTTCTTAATGACAGGAACAGGTCAACAGGATGCAATTAAACAAATTGAAAGAAATAGTATGTTATTAAAAGCAAATGGTGATGGGATGTTTAATATTGATGATTTAAAGGAAGGTCGCGTTAATTTGTTGCATAAAAATAACATATATCCTACATCAAATGCTGGATTTGCTATCAGGTTGATTGAACAGGCTCTTATAGGTTCTGAAAAAGGACAATATATTGCAAGTCCTGTGATTGCAAAGCAGGTTAAAGATAATGCTATGGCAATTTTAACACCATTAGAAGACAAACGCTCTTGGAATACTAATTTGGAAAGTATTAAAAAATCTTTAGATGAAGTTATTGAAAACGCGATTAGTTTCCATAAAAATTTTCCTGAAGGGATAAAAAATTTAAAATCAAGATCTGCTGATTCCGGTTTGGAAATAGTTAGAAAAGATTTTGATATGCAGAATTCATATGTTTTATTTAAGGAAACAGGGGCTTCTAAACCTATTAAATTAGACTTTAGACAAGTTGAAAATATTGGAAGGGTGAATTATCGTTAATGAAAAATTATAAATGTATAGATATTAAATAAGCAGGGGGTATATACCCTGCTTTTATTTGTTTATATATTGTAACGCTCTTTGATAAGAAGTTGAATTATAACCTTTTTCCAAGTATTCAGGATAATTTTTGGCAATATATTTGTATGCTTTTTTAATTCTTTTCCCTCCGGATGGGTGATCAGAAAATATATCAAAGTAATTACCTGAGATTTTATTCAGTAATGAAATTGAAGCCAACGGATTATAACCTGCATTAACCATATAATCAATACTAGCCATATCGGATTTTGTTTCCTGACCTCTGGATAAGGATTTATTAGCAACGCCACCGACAATGGCACTACCTGTCACGATTGCTCCTGATTTCGCAATTTTAGCAGAGTCACTGAATATTCCTGCGACTGTTAATACACTGCCAGCAATTCCTGCAGTTTTTAGTGCAATACTTCTTGCAAGACTTTTTTTGACATGATTTTTTGAAATATGTCCCATCTCATGTCCGATTACATAAGCAAGTTCATCTTCTGTTTCGACATATTTTAAAAGCCCTAAATTAACGGTTATAACATTTTTAATATTTGCAGAAGCATTGGCATCTTTTTCATCTGATACAACAAATGTTATATCTTTTTCTATATTGTTTGCTTGAATAAGTTTTGAACCTATTCGATTAATTTGGTTATAAGCATATTCAGATGACCAGTTTTCACAATATGGGATAATATCAACAGAAACAGAACCTTTTAAAACATCTGTTGCGTTTTTACTTGTCGTTGTTGCTGTTGCAACAATATTGTCATTGAAATTTTGTTCAGCCGAAAATGCACATAATGGCATATTTAAAGCCAAAAGTGCTAACAAAATTACTAAATATCTTTTTAACTTAATGGTTAATTGTCTATAATTTCGCCATTCAAATACCATGTTTTTACCTTCGTAATTTTTACGTTAACAAATTCTCCTGTTAAATCTTTATCGCAAGGGATATGGACAATTTTATTATTTCTTGTTCTACCTGTTATAACATTTTGACCTTTATGGTTTTCAAAATTTTCGATTAGAACTTCCATTTCTCGTCCTAAGAATTTTTTATTTGAAGCAAGGCAACATTTTCTGTTTTGTTCATTCAATCTTGCAAGGCGTTCAAATTTTGTATCTTCATCTATGAATTTATCAACCCATTTTGCTGCAACTGTTTTTTCTCTAGGAGAATATGCTGCGGTATTAGAATAATCCAATCCGACTTCTTCCATTGCGGTTAGTGTTTCTTGGAATTGTTCTTCTGTTTCTCCGGGAAATCCTGCAATAAAGTCACTTGTTATAGTAACATCAGGTACCATTTTTCTAATTTTTTCAGCAATTTGAATATAAGTTTGCCTATCATATCTGCGATTCATTTTCTTTAGAACTTCACTGCTTCCTGATTGCATTGGAATATGGAAATATTCACAAACTTTATCCAATTCAACGGCTGTTTCGATTAGTTCATCTGTAATATCTGTAGGATAAGAAGTTACAAAACGAATACGGAATTTGCCTTCTATTGCGTTAACTTCTCTTAGCAAATCTGCAAGACGGTATTTTTTACCTTTAAAATCTTTACCGTAACTGTCAACATTTTGACCAAGAAGTGTAATTTCTTT
This sequence comes from uncultured bacterium, assembly GCA_949288725.1. Lineage (GTDB taxonomy): Bacteria > Cyanobacteriota > Vampirovibrionia > Gastranaerophilales > Gastranaerophilaceae > Zag111. Next base: position 84,434 of record CASELF010000102.1, on the reverse strand, counting down.
AAATCCTGAATTTAGTGCATCTTTAACTTCTTTTAGTATTGTTTCAGGAAGTCTTGAGCGTTCACGTCCTCTTGTATATGGAACGATACAGTATGTGCAGAAATTGTTACAGCCTTCTGTTATCGGAATCCAAGCATTGACTGATTTTACACGATTAATTTTATATTGAACGGCTTTATCATCTTCTGTTGCATTTGTTTCTTCGCATTCGCATATTTTTTCGCCGTTGTTCACTGCTTTTATAATTTCAGGCAGTGTATAGATTTTATGAGTTCCTAAAACAAAATCCACATAATGTGCACGCTTAAATATTTGTTGTGCTTTTTGTTGAGCAACGCAGCCGCAAAAACCTATTTTTAATTCAGGTCTTGATTTTTTCCATTTTCCCCAAGTTCCGATAAGGCTATATGCTTTATCTTCACTGAGTTGTCTTATTGAACAGGTATTTACCATAAGTAAATCTGCCTGTTTAGGGTCTGAGGTCTCGTCATATCCACAGGTTGAAAGCATTCCAAGCATTCTTTCCGTATCGGATTTATTCATTTGGCAACCCATTGTTTCTATATATACTTTTTTCATTATTTCCTTTCTATTCTAATCTGTTATATTTAATATTATATACAAAACATAATTTGTATAACAAATGAACAGAATATTTGCTATTCTGTTCATTCAAATATATTTTTCTATTTTAAAAACTATATATCAATTGTTAAAACTCTATCAAGGCAGGCTTTTGGTGAATATTGCCATTCTCTGTATGTAATACGTTTAACTTTGTAGCCGCAGCGTTCTAAGATTGCTTGTTTTTTCATATTTGTCATATGGTGAAGTTTTTTAGAATCCTCCATCCCATCAATTTCGATAACAAATTTTTCATCAACTACTAAATCTGCACTTAATCCTGCAATTTCTACACCCGCATTAACCTTGTGGTCTAATTTTCTTATTTCATCGGCAACTTCTTTTTCCAATGCATTTTTATAATTGTTTTCATCTATGCCGGCATCTTGAATAAGTTTTTTGCGCTCCTTGTAGTTGTTAAGGTAAGAAACATAATGTCTGAAATGTCCGTCAGGCATTGTATCTAAGTCGTGAGAAACAAAGTTTATGCATTTGTTTTTCGCTCTTGTAATTGCAACGTTAAACAGGTTTGGTTTTTGCAAGAAGGTTATACTTTGAGGGTATGAGTTGTTTGCAAAAGCCCAAGACATCAGAATAATATCTCTTTCATCCCCTTGGAAGGTGTGAGCTGTACCGATTTCGATTTGGTGTTTCTTTATCATATAGTCTGATAGAACTTTTGGTACTGAGATTTTTAACTGTTCAACTTGTGCTCTGAATGGTGAAATTATACCGATAGTAACTGGTTTTTCAGGATTATTTTTTTCATCATTCAAGACAATTTCGTGTAATGTTTTGACTAATGCTTCAATTTCAGGAAGGTTTCTTGTCGCATCAGAATCCACTTTACCCTCAGGAACTTTAATAATATCAATAGCGTTTTCACTTGAAGTTTCTTTACGCATAACTCTAATTCTGTCATTATAAAATTCTTTATTAGAGAAATTAATAATCGGCGGTAGACTTCTGAAATGCTCATCAAGCATAACTGAATTCATAGAATAGTAATCAGCCAAATCAAACATTGAATTTGTTCTAAATCTCCACATCAACTGATATTTGTCAGGTATTCCATATTGGCTCAAGAAGGATTGTTCTTTTGCTTTCTCAAGGAATGATAAGTGTGGTAATTGTTTGTCATCACCTACAACAACAGTTCTTTTGGCACGGTACATTATAGGGAAACAACTTGCAATATCACATTGAGAAGCTTCATCAATAATTGCAACATCAAACATTCCCGGTTTTAGCGGAAGTGAATCTGATACGGCGTAAGTTGTTACACACCAGCAAGGAAATGCGTCAAGTAATGGTTTAAAGTCTTCTTCTTCCATTATGTTATCTGTTTTTTTCTTGCGTTTTTCAACAAGTGCTAATGCGTGAACTTTTATTCTTCTAACTTTTTTAGCATCCCGAAGAAGTGATTTTAATGCTTCTCGTCTTGTAGATTTTAAGATATTGATTGCAAGTGTATTTTGCTTTTTCTTTAATTGTCTTATTTGTTCCATCATAACGTGAAGATTACCGATTTTTTGAATATCGGTTTCTATTTTTCTTAATCTCCACTTTTGGGTTACAAAATCAAGTTCAATCTTTAATCTGTCAAGTGTTTCAGGCTCTACCTCAAAACTGTGAATGTTTAAGATTTTCTTTAATTGTCTGATATTTGACATATTCGCGATTGAGGCAAAAAATCCTGATTTTTCCATATTATCTGAAAGCGATTTTATTACATCATTAATATTATCAATTTCTGATTTTTTTAATGGTCTTGTAATATATTCCAAATCTCCGATTGATGCGTTTGTTTGGGAAATTTCATCTTTCAATTTGTGCCATTCATTTTCCAAATTTATAATTTTTTCGCATTTGTCTTCTGTTTCTCTTATGCAGTCAAGGTGTTGAACCATATCTTTTGTGTCTGCAAAAATATAATCATCCAAATCTTCATTAAGTACGAATTTCCCGGAAACTAATTCTTGAAGTTGTGCGCTTAATTGTCTTTGGTAATTCATTCTACCTGCTCGCAGCGCTAAATATGGTGCGCCTAAATTGTTCAATCTATCTGCAACAACATCAACTGCTTTATCCATTCTTGAGGCAACAAGAACAGTTTTTCCGTTTGCAATCAAGTGTGCAACTAAGTTTACGATAGTTTGAGATTTTCCTGTTCCTGGAGGTCCTTGAACCGCAATTAGTTTGTTATTTTCAACATTTTTAATAACTCTTTCTTGAGAGTCACTTAATGCAAGCGGTGTAATAGGGTAAAATGGTGCATCTGCATCTTTTAACGGAAAAGCCTTTTCTACAGATTGTGTGTATTCATCATTTATTACGCCTAATGTTGTTTCTCTGAATACTCCGCTTGGCTTTTCTGAAATTTGTATAAGTTCGTGCAGAACACCTGCAGTTACTGCAGGACGTTTTGTTAATATTATTGCACTTGAGTCAACAACACTTAATTTTTTAATGTTATTTGTGTTTGATTTTTGTTTTGTTTCTCGAATTTCATCTTCTATTATTTCATCAAAATTTTCACCGTTAATTTCAGTATCTGAATAATCTTTTTCTTGATTTTCTTCTTTTGAAATATTGTCTTCAATGTCGTTATCTGAAGTGTCAAATGTTATTTCAATATCAGGAATAAGTGATTTTAAGGTTACAAGAAAAATATCCATTTTTTCTTTGGTAATCGGCAAATCAGGCACTACATCAAGTATTCCTTCCAAGAATAAATCAACTTCATCATCGTCATCACTTTTTTTCAGCAAAGCGGCTATCGCTCCTGTATTGAGTGATAAAACATCATCTTGAAGAATACAATTTATGTTCACTCCGTTACGTTCCAGTTTGCAAGGAACATATAATAACGGTGTTAAAAATTCATTTTGTCTGCGAGATTTTCCGTTTCTGCCTACAATGAACATATAACCGTAGATTAAATATTTATCTCTTGAACCAGCACTGCTTTGTAGCATTAATTCATTTAAGTTCGGATTTGAACCGTCAAGTTTTAAATATTCTAAGCCTTCTGTTAACAGGGTTTCTTTCTCTTTTAAGAAAATCCATTTGTTATCCTTATCCCCTTTTAGATTTCTGAAGGTTGAACTTTTAACTTCTTCTCTTACGCAATCATGTAGATACAAACTTAATTTTTTTATAAAACTGTTATTAAATGCCGAATTAAGGGCTCTGGTTGCTTCTTGTAACATAAATTATAAACTACCTTCTTTTTTGTACATATTCCATTTTACACCATTTTACGCTAAAATCAACGTATGAAAATCATAAATTTACAGGATAAAAACTTATTTTATATAGGCGGAGTAGTCAGAGATGAACTGCTTGGCAAAGAAAGTTTTGATGTAGATTTAACGTATGTCGGAAATGCAATAGAATTTGCTAAAACTATTCCTGATGCTGAAATTCTGCAGGTTAACGAACCTTTTGGAACAGTAAGAATTAAACTTAACGACCAAGAAATTGATATTGCATCCACAAGAAGTGAAATATACCCCCAAAAAGGACATCTTCCAAAAGTGCAAGATCTCGGATGCTCTTTAAAAGAAGATGTACTAAGACGTGATTTTACAATAAATGCGCTGGCTAAGTCTACTCTCACAGGTGAGATTGTTGATTATACAGGCGGGTTAGATGATATTAAAAATAAAATTTTAAGGGTCTTACATGATAAAAGTTTTGTTGATGATCCGACAAGAATTGTAAGGGCTTTGAAGTTTTCAATTAGGTTTGGTTTTGGTCTTGATGAAACTACTAAAAAACTTCAAGATGAATACTTGAAAAATATTAATTACGATATGTCTTATAAAAGGCTAAAAAAAGAATTGGTTGAAACTTTTAACTTAAATTCACAATTTGCATTTGAAAAGTTTATAAATGAAGGAATTTATAAACTTGTTTCTGCTCAGAGTTTTGAATTGCCAAAGGTTAATTTTGAGCACCTTATAAGAGAATTTGCCCCTGAAAATATTTGGATAATTTATGTGGGTTTATTACCTGATATTTCGGCACTGCCGTTAACGAAAGTCGAAAAAAAGATTGTTGATGATTTTAATAAACTAAAAAATAACAAAACTTTTGATAGTGATTTTGAAATTTGTAAGGCTTTTGAAGGTTTAAATTTAGAAACAATAATAATGTTCTTTTCAATAAATAAAGATGTTGTTGAAAAATATTTGTATAAATTACGTAATATAAAAATTGAAATAACAGGAAAAGATTTGGTAGAAATGGGGATAAATCCATCTTCAAAATATCAGCAATGTTTTGATTTTATATTGGAGTACAAATTAAAAAATCCTGAACTTAATAAAGTTCAGGAAATGGAACTTGCTAAGCAATTTTTTGAAATTATTTAATTCCAAAACTTGCTTTAATTTTTTTCAAATGTCCGTTATGAGTTTCGATATCAATAACATTGTTAACCGCGGTTAGCAAATCTTCTGATTCCGGCCCTTTTCTAAGAGCAACGCCATAAGGTTCTTTTGAGTATCTTTTTGGTAAAAGTTCAACGGATTTATCTCTAAGAGCCATTCCGATTAAAATAGTGTCATCAGCAACAATTGCATCTGCTTTGCCTGATTTTAGATGTTGTAATGCTGCAGGATATGTTTTGCAGCCTACAATTTTCACCCCAGGAACAGCAAGTCTTATACTTTGTTCACTGGTAGAACCGAATATAATTGCAACTTTTTTCTCTTTTAAATCCTGAATATTTCTAATTAAACTTCCTTTTTTCACAAGTATTGCTTGTCCTGCAACGTGATATGGCTTTGAAAACATAATTAAATCTTTTCTTTTGGGTGTAATTGTCATTGTTGCAATGAGCATATCAACATCTCCTGAATACAATTTCATAATTCTGTCAGATGTTGTCACAGGGACAAATTGAATTTTCTTTTCATCGCCAAGCAAACCTTTAGCAATAAGCCTTCCCAGTGCGGCATCATAACCCATATATCTGCCTTTTTTATCCTTGTAACCAAATGGATATGTGTCTGTTTTTACGCCAACGATTAGTTTGTCACGTTTTATTATTGTATGTAAATCATTTGAATATATTTCATCATCTTTTTTGCCGCAACCGCAACAAATAAATACAATCAACATTAAAAGTATAAATATCTTTTTCATAATTTAGTATCCTTTTTTACTAATGATACCTTATACAAAGAGTAAGTCAAAAAAGTTAAATATATTTATTTTACAAAAATTTTAATGTAATATGAATGTTATGAAAACGATAACTTTAATAGGAATGATGGGTGCCGGAAAAACATCTTGTGCTAAAATTTTAGCCCAAAAACTTCAACTTGACTGTCTTGATATAGATAGTCTGATTGAAATTCAGCATAAATGTCCTATTTCAGAAATTTTTGAAAAATATGGGGAAATTTATTTTAGAACACTTGAAAAAAATGCGATAAAGGATAATGTAAAACCTTATAATATGATTGTTTCAATAGGTGGCGGAGCGTTTGAAAATTCTGATACCCAAGCGTTTTTAACAGAAAATTCAAAGGTCGTTTATCTTCAAACTTCAGCAGAAGTTATTTATGAACGGATTAAAACAGATTTGACAAGACCCTTGCTAAAAAATAACATGAATATTGAGCGGATTAAAAATATTATAAATAAACGAGAAAAAAATTACGAAAAAGCAAATTATATAGTAAATACTGATGGTAAAACAATAGAACAGGTGGTCGAAGAAATTTTGGGAGTTTTAAGATGAATACGTTGGAAGTAAATATAAAATCACGCACTAAGCAGTATCCTATTTATATTGATAATGCGGATTTTTCTGCTTTGCGAAGGAAAATTTTGCACGAATGCGGTGACAAAAATTATATTGTTGTGATTAATCAAAAGGTTTATAAATTATATTCCAAAGTTTTAGATTTTCCGAAGGATAAAATATTTGTATTAAAAGACGGAGAAAGGGAGAAAAATTATAAAAATTATTTGAGAATTTTAGAGTTTGCTCTGTCAAAAAAATTAAAAAGAGAAGATTATATTGTCGCAATAGGTGGCGGTGTAGTCGGCGATATCGCAGGATTTGCAGCCTCAACTTATATGAGAGGGATAAATTTTATCCAAGTTCCGACAACACTTCTTGCAATGACAGATAGTTCTGTTGGCGGCAAGGTTGCAATCAATACAAATTACGGGAAAAATTTAGTTGGAGCATTTTATCAGCCAAAATTTGTTTTCATCAATACCAATTTCTTAAAAACTCTTGATATCAAGCAATATAAGAGCGGTTTGGGTGAAGTTATTAAATACGGTTTTATCGAAAAAAGTTGTGATGAAGATAGTGAATTTAATTTGTTGAATTTCTTAAATGAAAATTGTGAAAAAATTCTGAATAAAGATTCCTATACAATGGAAAGACTAATATCTGCTTGCGTTCAACTAAAGATAAAAGTAGTCGAAAACGATGAAAAAGAAAGCGGATTAAGGAAAATATTGAATTATGGTCACACATACGCTCATGCTGTTGAAAAATTAACAAATTATAAAAAATATACTCACGGTGAATGTGTAATTGAAGGTATAAAATTTGCGCTCAATCTTGCAGTAAAGAAGAATTTAATAGACAAAGAATATCAGTTTTTATGTTCTGATATAATCCAAAAATATGAATACAAACCGCTAAAAGTTTTTGCGCCATCAAAATATATTCCGATAATGACAACTGATAAAAAAGCAACAGGCAATTGTATCAACTTTATTTTACCTGTTCAATATGCACAAGTTGGAGAATACAAATTCACAGTTCCTGAATTGTTTGAATTGGTTGGTGAAAACAAGTAGTTAGTTTTTAATTTATAAAATCGTTACATTCTGATTAAAAGAAGGCAATTTTTTTGTCTTGAAATTTTTTATATTAATACATAGGGGAAAAAGTTTTTTATGGGAAAAGAAATCATAGAAAAACAGTCTTTTGACTCATTGATTGAATTTGACGAATTGAAGGCGATATCAGGCTTGGATTCTGAAAAATTCTTAGGAAAGCCTCACTTCAAAACAAAAGTTGCTTCTCTTGTTTCAAGTATTAATTATATAGAAAAGATTAACCCATATTCAGGGTATAACTTTGGGATTTTGCAAATAGAAGAAAAATTGCGCAATGAAACATTACGCAATATTATTTATGAACTTGCAAAAGCAATAGATGCAAATTCTGATTTGGAGGTTAAACGTTTAAAAGTTAAGTATGGTGATACAAAAGAATTTGCAGTTGCCAAAAAATTCCTTGATAAAAAATGCAAAGAAATTTGGAATATTTTTGATAACAGAAAAACAAAACTTGAACTTCCTAAAAAGGCTATGAAAACTCTTGGAATTTCAAATCAGCCATCTTTAGATTTTCTGTTTGAAGATTGCTTGAATTATTTTGAAAAAGAAAATTCTACAACAACAGTCGAAGTTATTAAATCAGTTTTGAATAATGTAAATTCTGACTATACACTGGATGATATTTTGAAATATTTGAAAACTAAGCATGAAAAAAAAGTTTTTGAATATAATATTCACACTGCAAGTTTTTTGGCAAAGAGTTTGAATTTTGACAGAAGCAAACTTGATGCTATAGGTATAAATAAAAATCAAATGGCTACAGTATTTAAGACACTATCAATTTCAGAAAAATTCAGATTTATAATAGGTTATTGTCTTAAATTTAAAAAGTAAATAAGTATTAAGATTTTATTATTTTGGTAGCAAAAAATTTCATGTTTGAATTTAAATAAGAATATGAAATTTGATTATTCAAAGCGAGTGATATCTTTCTATGATCATAATGGTATTAGGATGTTTAAAAAATTCAATGCCCTTAATACCCGTATGAAGTCAGTTGATTTATATTATACCGAAAAAGGTAAATATCCTGCGATTATGATAGATGATTATGACGGGGAAAACCTTGGGACATTTGAAATATTATTCAACAAAGCAAAATCAACAATAGAAGGTAAACAGTTAATTTCATACACTGAAAAAGAAGGTAACGGGCAGTTACTTACTCTTGCTGCGATAATAGAACTTGCGCAAAATCGTATGAATAATTTGACATATTTTGCAGGTGATACAAGAAATATCCCATTTTTAGCAAAATTTGGTTTTGTATTGGAAACGGATGATTCCAGATATATTATGCAAGGTTTGAAACAAATCATAAAAAGTAAACTTCCTAATATAGAAGAATTTAAGTATAAATCAAGATATTTACATTCAAGACTGGATATGCTTGGCGATATTATTCCGGATGATAAATCATTATTTCAAGTAGGATGTAAAGTTTTGAGCGATTATTTTAAATATATTGCGAGAAATCATTTACCTAAAAAGTATTATCCGTATCTTGAAGTCGGTTCTGATATGAAGTTTACGGATTGGGATTTGCTCACAAATAAAAAATATCTTAATAAACTTATGGATGTTCATTATCTTGATTATAAATTTTAGATTGTGAAGGTTTAATTTGTATATAGAAAAGTTTAAAGTAGAAGAGTGGTTTAATAAATACGAAAAAGATGCAGTATATGATTTGGCAGATACATGCGTTGAATCATTATCATTAGATGAACTTTTTGAAATAACAGGGAATAAAGAGGCTTACCTTGCTCAACTTTTTCAAAAGAAATTAAACTATGGTGATATCCATGGAAGTTCAAGATTAAAAAGTGCAATTTCATTATTATACCAAAATCAAACTTCTGAAAATATTACAATAACCCATGGTGCAATCGGAGCCAATCAACTTGTAATAATGTCTTTAATAAATCAAGGTGATAAAGTTGTTTCAATAGTTCCGACATATCAACAGCATTATTCAATTCCAAAATCATTTGGCGCAGATGTCAAATTGTATTTTTTAAAGCAGGAAAATAATTGGCTTCCTGATTTGACAGAATTAGAAAACTTGGTTGGTAATGATACAAAAATGATTTGTATGAACAATCCAAACAACCCTACGGGAGCTGTAATTCCTGATGAAATGCTAAGTAAAATTGTGCAAATTGCAAGAAAATCTGATGCTTATATATTATGTGACGAGGTTTATAGAGGGTTAAATCATACCCAAAACTCTTTTTCTGTTTCTATTGCTGATATATATGAAAAAGGAATTTCAACAGGCAGTATGTCAAAGGTGTTTTCTCTTGCTGGATTACGTCTTGGGTGGATTGTTGCAAATACTGATATTATATCGCAAGTAAATCATCACAGAGAATACAATACAATAAGTGTTGGGATAATAGATGATTATTTGGCAAGTTTAGCAATAGAAAATAGGGATAAGATAATAAAAAGAAATCTTGAAAAAATAAAAACAGGGAAAGAGATTTTATTAACTTGGGCAAAAAATGAACCTCATATTGAAATAATAGAGCCTCAAGGCGGAACTACTGCTTTTGTGAAATATAATCTACCATTGAAATCAACCGAATTATGTAAAACATTGCAAGAAGAAACAGGAGTTATGATTTTGCCCGGTGAAACTCTTGAACTTGATGGCTATTTGAGAATCGGTTATGCAAATAATTTTGAAATGTTGCCAAAAGCCTTGGAAATATTTTCTGCGTGGATGGCTGGAAAAAGTTTTGAATAATTAAAAAATCCTGCTCAGTTTATGAACAGGATTTTTTTAAACTTTAATAATTAACCGAATTACATAGAACTTACAATTGCTTGAGCAAGATTATCAAGTTCTTCTTCCTTATCTTGTTTTACTGCTGATTTTATAATAACGTTAGAACTTATAAATTCAGTATTTTTTAATTTAGAAAGAAGTTCAGTCATTAATTTTCCACAAGTTGGAGCCCAACTACCATTTTCGATAACTGCAATTTTGCGGTTTTGCAAATTATGAGCAACAACATCGTGTAACAGGTTTTCCATATTAACAAAAATTCCGTTGTTATAAGTTGTTGATGCGAAAACTATATGAGAATATTTAAACGCATCAGATAAAATATAAGAAAGATGAGTTGTTGAAACGTCATACATTTTAATATCTTTTACTCCGCGATTAGCAAGTTTAGTTGCTAAAATTTCAGCAGCATTTTGAGTTCCGCCGTAAACAGAAGCATAAGCAATTAATACGGAATTTGTTTCAGGAGTGTAAGATGACCATTTCAAATATTTATCGATAAATACGTCAAGATTTTTTCTCCAAATGTATCCGTGAAGCGGGCAAATCATTTTGATATCAATTCCTGCTGCCTTTTTCAATAATGCTTGAACTTGTGGACCATACTTGCCAACAATATTTGTATAATATCTTCTTGCTTCATCCATATATCTATGATCATAATCAACTTCATCAGCAAATATATTACCGTCAATTGCGCCAAATGCACCAAAAGCATCTGCTGAGAATAGAATTTTATCTGTTGTATCATAAGTTACCATAACTTCAGGCCAGTGAACCATAGGGGCAAATACAAATGTTAAATTGTGTTTGCCGGTATTTAATGTATCACCTTCTTTTACAATCATATATTGATTTTCTTCAAAATTGAAATTAAAAAATTGTTTAATCATAGTTTGAGTTTTAGCGTTACAAACTATTTTGATATCAGGATATTTAGCCACGATTGTAGGAATTTCAGCACAATGATCAGGTTCCATGTGATTAATTATTAAATAATCAAGGTGTCTGCCATTCAAAACGTGTTCAACATTTTCCATAAATTGATGAGTAACTGCTCTATCTACTGTGTCTAAAAGAACAGTTTTTTCATCCATTAATAAATAAGAATTATAAGAAACTCCGGTTGGAACAGGGTAAACACTTTCAAAAAGGGCTATTCTTCTGTCATTTGCACCTACCCAGAATAAGTCCGGGGTAATTTCTTTAGTATTATACATCTTTTTCTTCTCCTATATTATATTTTTAATAAAATGATATCACAAAAATTTGCTCGATTGTTGTATAATTAGTACTCAATAAAATTGTAAATATTTGTTTACAATTTATATAATTAGATAAATTTTTGTAATTTACGGATATTAATAAGGTACGTACTTGTTAAGTGGTGTGAAAATATGTTAGTATCGTTTTATCAGAACAATATATATATCCCTCAAATAAAGAGGAACAATATTGCATATACAGGAAAGTTACCAAAGATGAAATATGATTTTTTTGCCAAAAGCAGAAACGGACATCTTTTAAAAGATACGTTTAATAGAGAAAACAATACTCTGGATATATATTCAACAGGTCTGTATCCTGCGAATGTTTTAAGTAATCTTGCGCCAAAGGAATTTGTTTTTGACGGTGTAGAATGTGCATCAATAGAGGGTTTTTTGCAAAGTTTAAAAGTTAATGATATAAAAAAACAAAAAGAAATCTGTGGGCTTTATGGCGGAAGTGCAAAAGAAAGTTCTAAAAAATTTACCCAATGGCTTAAAACACATAAATTATATTGGCAAGAGAAGGAATATGACAGATTTTCATCACAATATATCGACTTGTTAAAAAGAGCATATAAAGCATGTTATGAGCAAAACGAAATATTTAGACAAGCACTGGAAAGTACTAAAGGTACAACTCTTACACATTCTACAGGGGGAATAAATCCATCAACAACGGTTATAACCAAGTATGAATTTACAAAAATATTAACGGATTTGAGGGATAAATAAACTTAGTATAAAATCAGATTAAACATTTTTCTGAGGTGGTTAAAATATTGTGCTTTTTCAAATTTGTTGTTAAATTTTTCCATATAATTCCAATCAGAGATGAATAAATCTCCTTCTGACGTAACTTTTATAGAATCTAAATCCTCAGGGATTAATGTATTATATAAATTTTCTTTTTTAGCAACAGTTTCCAAATCATTAATGAATTTGCATTTTGCAAGTGTATCAATCTTTTTGCTATTTGATAAATAATTTTTCATTTTTTCTTCATTTTCAGGTAATTTCAAAACAAGCATAGTATATTGTTTGTTCTTATTTGATGCAGATTTTTCAATTTGAGGACAACAGGTAACTTCATATTTGTTCAGCATAGAAAGTGTTTTTTGATAATCTTGAACATTTTCTTTTGTGCCTATTACAAACTTATAATTGTCCATTATATAAGTAGACGGACTTTGCATTTTCAAAGCCTTATCCTTATTAAATATTTTAACAATATCAATTAAATTATTTTCATTTTTAAATTTGTCACACAATTCTGATATTTTCGCCATAATAATACTATTTTCAGTATTCTTTCTGAAAATTGAAGATAGATTAAAATTTCCGATGTAATTGTTAATTTTCATTTATATTACTCCAAGTTCATGTGCTATTTTTTTTACGTGGAATTCCCATTTTTTGCCAGACCATTTGTGGTTTGGATTTTTAATATGCTTGATGGATGCCCCTTCTAATAGCGCAAAAGGCAGTGCACCATAGCAGTTGTTGTTAGGAGTTTTTAATATTCCGTTTTCTCCCGGCATGAGAACTATTGTCCCTGAGGAGCCTACTCTACCGTATCCTTTTCCGCTTCCTGTCATAAGAATATCTATTGCTTGAGCAGCATCAGGGTTGGTTGCTTTCAATTGAAGATATGCTCCTGTTTCGTTGTATGGTTTTGCATCTATTATATTTTTTGAATATTTTATCTTTATTCTGTCTTTAAATTTGTTGAGGAAATCTCTTATAATTTCTGAGTCATTTGTATAATGTTCGGCATTTTTCCCCGGTAATTTATCTTTGTTTAGTACCCCTAAATTCATAAGTCCTTCGCCATCATATTTAGAGAAGGTTTCAAGTGCTTTTTTAGCGTATGGTGTTGCGCTCATTGGGGATAACATCAATTCAATTTCCACGCCTTCAGGAATATGTGCATTTCTAAGTGCTTCTGCAGTATTTACTATCATACTTCTACCGCTTCCTGCAAAGTCGTCAGGGACAACTATTGTAATTTTCTTTTCTCCATTTTTTAGTATCTGTTCTGAAATTTTAGAAATATTAGCGGTATCAACTATTGTGCCTGTTGAATTTGCTTGTCTATACATTTCAGACATATAAGCATTACTTGTTCCGATATTTCTTTCAAGATTTTTTGCAGGTGTCGGGCTTAAAATATACACTGCTCTGTCTGATGCAATTTCATCTCCTTGGCGTTTAAAAATTTTCAAAATATCATCTTTTGTTTTTATTCCAACGTAGCATTCTTCAATAATAGGTTTCAATGCTCGTGTATCTTCGGCTGCTGAACCTGTTAGATGCTGTACTCCTCGGTTTAATGAACTTTCAGAAATTCCAAAAACTCTTTTGCCAACATTTTTTATTACTACAATATCGCAAGGTGTATTTGAACCTTGTATTTTTATTTTCGGTACTTCAACATTTTTTGTTGCAGAAACATATTTCAAGCCTTTGAGATTTGAAGGATTGATTTTTTTTGCATATCTAAATATTGATAAAATACTAACCATACACGTGTACCTATTATTATAAAAGATAATTAAAGGGGAATTTTGCTTGTTTGCTTTGTTTTTTCTAAAAGATTTAACAAATATTAATAATTTTCACCGGTAAGAAAGGCTATAATCGATTCGTTATATCTTTTATCTACTGCGCTAAATGGGAATATTTCTCCGCCAAATTCTTTTTGCACATGTGATAGGGTAGTTTGTATTTTGTTTTTCGATATACAATCTATTTTTGTGACTACAGTTATTACGGGTAATTTATATGCCAAAACCCATTCTCTCATTTGGTAATCGTTTTTTTGAATTTCGTGTCTGCCGTCAATAAATTGAATTAAAGTTTTTATTTGTTCTCGTTTCAGAAGATATTCTTCAAGATATTTTTGCCATTTGTTCCTTGCTTCAATTGAAATTTTTGCATAACCATAGCCTGGAAGATCGGCAATCATAAATTTATCAGAAAAATTGAAAAAGTTTATCAATCTTGTTTTACCGGGAACATTTGATGTTTTTGCAAGTTTTTTGTTGTTTGCTAAACCGTTTATAAATGAAGATTTTCCTACATTAGAGCGTCCAAGCAGAGGAAATTCCGGCAATGTATAATCTGGACATTGACTTAATTTTTCTGCGCTTATTAAAAATTTTGCATTCAAAAATGGTTTCATTTTGATACTGAATTTTTTTCTCTAATTTCTTTTACTTTACTTTTATATAGAACGGTTTGAAATAAATTACACATTTTTTCGTTATTTACAACCGTTAATTGTGTTTTGTTATTCAAAAAATCAACACTAAATGAAGATTTTTGGTTAAATATATTTGCTTGAACGTTAACTATTTGAAACAGCCCCTCAGTCAAAATACTAAGAGGCTCTCTCAAAAAAGTTTCAAATGTTTTTCTTATATCGAATTTTTTTTTCATAGTGATTATAGATTATAATCTTTGTCTGAATACTGTAATTCTTTGTTCTACAGCGGCTTTATCAGATGCATTTGGTGCTAAAGCCAAATATTGGGTGTAATATTTAACTGCACCTTGATAGTTTCCTTCTGCTTCGTAAGATTGAGCTTTTAACTTAGCAATAGATGGTGCATTGTGATAAAAGTCGATTGCTCTGTTACAGTATTCAATTGCTGATGCGTAATTGCCTTCTTTATATTGACGTAATGCAATTTCAAAGAATTCATTTGACTTCATCTCACAAAGATCAATATAGTGAATACCGTTTTGTGCAATTCTGTTTGTTGAATCAGCCATCAAGACTTTTTGTAATGCTTTTCTTGCTGTTCTAAATTGTTTATGTTGAACAAGAATTTCAGATAAATACAATTCATCATCAATAGTATTAGCAAAATTGATAGCATTTTCAAATGTATAAACAGCATCTCTTTCTCTACCTAAAGATAAGTATGCTTCACCCTTGATTACTGTATCCATCAAACTGTTGCTTGCTGATTGAATGATATAATTAAGATTTTCATTCGTCAATTCCATCTGGTGGGTAATCTTGCCTAATTTAATTTTAGCAAGGTGTAATTTCAAATCATTTGGAGTTCTTTGGATTGCTTCATTGACATAGTCATAAGCAAGATAAACATCTTTGTTAGTAGTGAAATCTCTACTATCAGCAGTATCTTTAGACATTTCGTAATAAGTATTAGCAAGTCCGATAATTGCCGTATTATTATATGTAGTATCTCCAAGAAGTCTTGAATAATACTCAAGTGCTTGCTGATATTTTTTAGTTTCCAAAGACATATTCGCAACTCTTAAAACCCCTTCTTTGTAGTTAGGATTTAAGATAATAGCAGTTTTCAATTCTTCCATCGCAAATTCAAGATCTGAACGTCTTTCATAAACTCCAGCCAAATTGATATAAGGACGAGAGTTTTCAGGTTTCACATAAATTGCTTTTTTGAAAGAATTAATAGCAGCTGCTTGGTTGCCCTGTTTCAAATACAATTCACCTTGTAAGTTCCAGCCTGGAGATGAATTAGGGTTAATGTGTAGTGAGTGGTTTAGCCAAGTTAAGGCTTTTGTATAATCACCTCTGCGGGCTTCAACTTGTCCCATATGATACATAGAAGTTGGGTTGTGTGAATTGCATTTGATAGACTGAAGATAATATTTTTCAGCTTGATCCAAATCACCGTCTAACATTGCAACGTTACCCAAATTATCATACGCCGGTGCATAGTTTGAATTATATTTTAATGCCATTTTGAATAAATCTTGAGCATCTTTTTTGTTGCCTAATTTTAAAGTTGCAACCCCCATAGCATTGTATGCTTGGAAATATGTCGGATCCAGTGTAACTGCTGTCATAAATTCTTTAATAGCAGCATTGGATAAATTTCTGATATTTTTGATGTATTCAATATCAGAAGATGTTTGACGCATTAAATACACCATACCTTGAGCATAATGTAACTCCGGCTTGTTCGGATATTTTTTTAATAGTTTGTCTAATTCTGATTGCGCAGGAGCCAATTTGTATTGTTTTGCTTGAGATATCAATTGTAAAGATTTTGCATCGATATCATTAGGATTTTTTGATAAAATTTCTTTTAAGCGTTTATCTGCATCTTCATAATTGTTATATTCAATCATTCGGCTGATATCTACATAATTTTTAGATACAGAAACACCAACTTTAAGTGTTTGAGCCGCAGAAAATTCAGGGGTACAAAAAATACAAGACGTCGCAAGTAATGACATTATTAATGTTTTTTTACAATTCATGTTTCCACCCACTTTTACTTTTACTATTCTCTTTATTATAAGAATATTGTATAATATATATCGGAAAAAAGCAATAAGGTATTTATATGGGATTAAATTCAAGATCAAAGCAGGATTTAGAGGATTTTAAGTCATACATAGTAGTAGAGAAA
Organism: uncultured bacterium; assembly: GCA_949288725.1. Taxonomy (GTDB): domain Bacteria; phylum Cyanobacteriota; class Vampirovibrionia; order Gastranaerophilales; family Gastranaerophilaceae; genus Zag111. Next base: position 67,455 of record CASELF010000102.1, on the reverse strand, counting down.
AATTTTTCACCGCATACTGCAAAGGCTTATTATTCGGATATTTTGGCGTTTTTGTTGTGGCTTGGAGAGGATGAATGTGAGAGCATAACCTTCCCTAAAATCAGGGAATATTTACATTTCATGCAGATTTACAATTATAAAAAAACGACAGTTGCAAGAAAGATTGCATCACTGCGAACCTTTTATAAATACTTGCATAGAGAGCAAAAAATTGATAATAATCCTGCCGAAAATTTAATATCCCCCAAACGACCGAGAGAATTGCCAAAATTCCTAACAAAGGATGAGGTAGAACAGATATTGAACAATGTTAATATTGATACTCCTGCCGGTTATCGTAATCGTGCGATTTTAGAACTTTTGTGGGCCAGCGGAATGCGAATTTCCGAGTTAAGCGGACTAAATTTTGGCAACTTAAACCTTGAAAACAATGAAATTACTGTTTTCGGTAAAGGGGCAAAAGAAAGAATTATTTTGATAACAGACAGGGCAAAGAAATATTTGCAAGGTTATATAGATTATGCAAGACCGCTTGTTGCAAAGGGTTATACTTTGCCTGCCATAAATGATGAAACTCCTTTATTCATAAATAAAACAGGTTATCGCCTGCAATCAAAAATGGTGAGAAACGTTATAAATAATATTGTAGAAAAGATTGAATTACCGAAAAAAGTAACTCCGCACATGTTCCGTCACAGTTTTGCAACTCATTTGATAGAAAATGGTGCTGATTTGAGGGTAGTTCAAGAACTTTTGGGGCATGCAAGTATTTCAAATACTCAAATATACACACATATTTCTATGCAGCATATGAAAGAAGTTTATAACGAAACTCACCCGAGAGCATAATTTCTGGAACAACAATATTTTTATGATACGATACTTATATGGTATAGGACTTGGAAGGTTATGAGCATAATATCTGACGATAATGAATTTCAAACAAATGTTCACGAAGTGAAAGCAAAGAAAAATCCTGTTACAAAGCCAGAAAAGATTGAATGTGACAGAAATTTTGAAAATTGTATTCGTCCAAAAAGTTTTGATTCATATATTGGTCAATCAGCCTTAAAGGATACCTTAAAAATTACTATTGAGGCGGCTAAAAAGCGTGAACAGCCGTTGGACCATTTACTTTTTTACGGACCTCCGGGGCTGGGAAAAACGACTTTAGCAGGTGTAATTGCGCAAGAGATGGGGGTTGATTTAAAAATTACATCAGCACCTGCATTAGAAAGACCTCGTGATATCATTGGAATTTTGATGTCCTTAAAGGGGAATGAAATTCTTTTTATTGATGAAATTCACAGGTTGAATAAAGTTGCTGAAGAAATTTTGTATTCTGCAATGGAAGATTTTTATTTAGATATGACAACCGGAAAAAGTCAGACAGTAAAGACTTTAAGAGTACCGCTTCCAAAATTTACTTTAATTGGTGCAACAACAAAGGCGGGTGAATTGTCAGGGCCGTTGAGGGATAGATTTGGAATTATTCACAGACTTGAATTTTACACAGAAAAAGAACTTGCTCAAGTAATAACAAGAACGGCAGGAATTTTAAATATTGAAATTGATGAAAAAGGTGCGAATGCAATAGCAAGACGTTCAAGGGGAACTCCTCGTATTGCAAACAGGCTTGTAAAAAGAGTTAGCGATTATGCAATAGTTAAGAATAACGGCAAAATTAATGAAGATATTGCAAATACTGCACTTGATATTTTGAAAATTGACGAATTTGGACTTGATACAACAGACAGAAGTCTTTTAAGATTGATAATTGAAAAATATGATGGCGGGCCTGTCGGAATAGAAACGATTGCGGCTGCAATCGGTGAAGATGTCAGAACATTGGAAGATGTTTGTGAACCTTATCTTTTGCAATCAGGCTTGTTGCAAAGAACTCCAAGAGGAAGAAAAGTTTCGCCTGCAGCGTATAGACATTTGAATTACCATACATTAAAACAAAATTCAAATCAGCAAACTTTATTTTAGTAATTTATTTTCTCATAACAACAATATCATCGTGTTTAACTTGGTGGGATAGTTTTATTATTGCATCATTATCCATTCTTATACAGCCGTGGGAAGAGTGTTTGCCGATACTTGCGGGGTTATCTGTTCCGTGAATATATTCACTGTTATTCCATTTCACGCCTGAATATGAATCTACCATTGTTAAAATTATTACATTAGGACCAAAGGCAGAGGGCTTTTTTCTTCTGTTTGTTTGTGGCGGTGCTGTTTTATAGGGGTAGTATTCAACATGAGAAACAAGTCTTATTCCAACAGAAGTGGGGGTTGATTGCTTTCCGCTTGCAACGCTATAGGCTATTTCAGGATTTCCTTTTTTATCGTATTTGTACAAAATATTATTTGTTATATCAACAACGATTGTTGCAGTTTTTCTTTTCCCTTGCATTAGAACAACAGGGCAAGGTGCTTGTGAAAGGATTTCTTTGGAGGTTGTTCCTTTAGGTGAAATTGAATTATTGCTTGGACTTGTTGTTGCGTTTGAGTAGTTGGTTTGTGCAAAGATTTTTTCAGGAGTAAAAAATATAATTCCTGACAGTATTGTAAAAATTATTAGAGTAAATTTAAAATAATTTTTATACTTATTCATAATGCTATTATTAAACTCTTAAAGTTATGATTTTTCTATTCCCCTGGTTAATTATTTGCAATAAATTGTTACTTTATGTAAGATTTATTCAGTGGGGAAGTTTAATATTTTATGATAGAAAATCTTGATAAAATCAAAATAGCAATTGATATAGAAGCCAAATATCAATATATTGATCTTCACGGAAAGCGCCAAAAGTTTTCGGATTTTATCAAGCAAGAAGCGAAAAAGAATTACAAAAAATCAAAGAAAAATCCTAGATGGGCAGTTGTAATCGAAGCATTTGAACAGTATCCTTATTCTTCAGTTCCTGATAGAAGACGTGCAATAGATCAACTTATAAGGGTTATTCGGGCGGAATTGCAGCAAGAAAAAGAAGCAAAGCAAGAAGAAGAAAAAATGCAATTACAGCGTAACAAATTGCCGTCTGAGGTTGACGTTATGTATATTAAAGGTGTTGGTCCAAAAGTTGCTTATAAACTTAACAAGTTGAATATTTTTACTGCCCAAGATTTGATGATGTATTTCCCTAAAAAGCATATAGATTATTCATCAAGAACTCTTATTAAAAATCTTCAAGAAGGTCAGACAACTACGGTTTTTGGATATATCAAATCAGTTTCAGCCTTCAATACAAAAAACAACTTGTCAGTCATAAAAGTAGTGGTAAAAGATGAGAGCGGAAGTTTTGAATTAAACTTTTTTCAAGCCAAAGGAAACAGATATTTATTAGAACGCACAAAGGCACAATTTCCTGTAAATGCTGCAATTATGGTATCCGGTGTTGTAAAGATGAATAACTACAATTACCAATTAACAATGGATAAGCCTACATATTCAATTATGAACGGTGAATTTTTAGAAAATCCTGAATCTAACTTGAATCTTGCAAGAATTGTTCCAATATATACTGTTTGTGAAGGTTTAAATATTAAGACTTTGCGCAGGGCAATTTTTAATGCGGTTGAACTTTACAAAAAAGATATAAAAAATATTATTCCCGATTTTATAAGAACACGTTTAGGAATTTTAGATAAAAGTGTTGCAGTTGAGCAAATTCATTTTCCAAAGTCTATGGAGATGTTAGAGCAGGCAAGATTTTCTTTGATATTTGAAGAACTTTTTCTAATTCAATTAAAACTTTTAAGAATAAGAGAAGCAACAGCCCAAAATACTTCGTGTTATGCACTTAAAGTTCATCCAAATGGACTTGTGCAGCAGTTTATCAAAAATCTTCCGTTTGAATTAACTTCAGGACAAAAGCAGGCAGTTAATGAAATTTTAAACGATATGAATTCAGATACCCCAATGCAAAGACTATTGCAAGGTGACGTAGGCAGCGGAAAAACAGTTGTTGCAACAATAATGTTATTGGCAGCAATAGAAAACGGTTATCAAGGAGCATTGATGGCACCGACAGAAATTCTTGCCCAGCAGCATTATAACAATTTGGTTCAATGGTTAACTCCAATGGGATTGAGTGTCGGGTTGTTTTTAGGAAGTCACGGGAAAAAACTTCGTCAAAAATTTGAAACTGATTTGAAAAACGGTCAAACCCATATTGCAGTTGGAACACACGCTCTAATTCAAGAAAATGTAGAATTCAATAATTTGGGTGCGATTGTTGTAGATGAACAGCATAGATTTGGGGTAAAACAAAGAAATGTTCTAAAACGCAAATCTCATAATCCGCAAATTTTGACAATGACGGCAACACCAATTCCAAGAACACTTGCACTAACTGTTCACGGGGATTTAGATTTGACTGTTATAAATGAACTTCCCAAGGGTAGAAAACCTATAATTACGACATTAACCGGCTCACACAGACAAGTTTGGAAACTTATAAAAGATGAAGTTGATGCGGGCAGACAAGCATATATTGTTTATCCTTTGATTGAAGAAAGTGAAACACTTTCTGCTAAAGCAGCGACTATTGAGGCTGAAAAATTAAGACAAGAAGTCTTTCCTGAATATAATATCGGATTACTTCACGGAAAATTAAAAAATGATGAAAAAGAAGCCGTGATGAAAGATTTTAAAGATGGAAAATATAATATTCTTGTGTCAACAACAGTTGTAGAAGTTGGTGTTGATGTTCCGAATGCAACTGTTATGGTAATTGAAAATGCTGAAAGATTTGGATTATCCCAACTTCATCAGTTGAGAGGACGTGTTGGAAGAAGTTCTTTACAATCTTATTGCGTATTGATAACATCTTCCCGTTCACAAGAAACAAGAGAACGTTTAAGTATTATGACAGAAACAAATGATGGGTTTGTTATTGCTGAAAAAGATTTGCAATTGAGAGGACCCGGCGAATTTTTAGGAACAAGACAGTCCGGTTTGCCTGATTTAATTATTTCTGATATTGTGAGAGATGCCAAAATTCTTGAAATGGCAAGGGCTGAAGCTTTAGATTTTATAAAAAAATATAATATTGATGATTTTCCACTGCTAAAAAATGTTACAACACTGGAAATGTTTACCGGTCTTGATATATAATTGATTTTTGGATTTAGATTGAAGTATTGACTTTGTAAAAAAATCCATTAAAAGATTGATGTAAAAAATAAAAATCTATAATATTGTAGATGTGGGGAATTTTATCTACAGACTCTAAAAAATTTAAGGGATAGTTGCGATGAGTGAAGAGTTACAAAATTCAATATCAACCAGTCAGTTATGTAAGGAATATAACTGGTATCAAAACACATTTCCTCAGATTGTGCAGAATTCTTGTAATGAATTTTTTAACCCTAATTTTAGAATGGAGTTAATTGGGATAAGCAAAAACATAAATTGCCTGCTGGGTGATGAATCTTGCTTTGTAACCAAAATAAAGATAGGCAAAGATTATGAAATGTTTTTCCGTTTAACTGCCAAGACTGTGGATTTAATTTTAACCAAGATATTAGGCCAATCAAAAGCCAAGTTTAATATCAATAAAATTTCAGAGTTAGAGGCAAAAGTAATTACATCGTTTAATGATTATTTATTTGAGCATTTAAAAGGTGTATTAAGTCCCTTGCCTCAAAATGAATTAAAACGTAATAATTTTGACGTAATTCATCTAACGTTTATAATAAAGGAAACGGAAGAATATAATAACAAAACAGGAAAAGTATTTATTACAATGCCTGCAGTGTTATTAAATCCTGACGTAATAGTTTCAAATAACGACAAATTTTCAGAAGAAGATTTTCCAAATACGGAAACAATTGCAAAAGTATTTGTCGGCAAAACAAGATTCTCACTATTTGATATCAAAAATCTGGAATGTGATGATGTAGTAGTATTTGAAAATAGTAATATTGAAAATTTACAACTGTCCATAAACGGTGAAACATTTTCGGTAAAATTAAACCCGAATATGGATATATTAATACCGGAAGAAGAAGACGGAGGAGAACAGATGAGTAGTAATACTCCAAATATATGGGATAGTCTTGAAGTAGAAATGGTTGCAGAGTTTGATGCAGTCAAAATTTCTCTTGGTGAATTAAAAAGCATAGAAAACGGTTTAGTTGTCGATTTAACTTCACTATATGATAACAATGTAACATTAAAAGTAGAAGGTAATGCAATTGCAAGCGGAAATCTTGTAATTGTAAATGACAGATATGGTGTAAAGATAAATCAAATATTAACACCAAGTGAGAAAAAACCGGTTCAACCGGCAACTTCAAGTCCTGAAGTTGGTTCAGAAAATGATAGCGAACAAAATTATGAAAATTCTGAGGAATCGGAGGATTATGAAAATGATGAAGAAGAAAACAAATCTGAAGATGAAGAATTTGATTACAGTGATTTTGAGTTAGAGGATGAGAACATATAACAGCAATTTATAAATAAGAGAGGTTGTTTTTATGGGCGGATATGTGGCAAATTTTATGGTATATACAATGGCAATGATAGGCTTAATCTGTTTTGCCGTTTTTGTGTATAAAAAAATAATGGATGGAAGCCTTGGAAAAAGACGCACAAATTACATAGAAATTGAAGACACCTTAAATATTAACCCAAGAAAAACGCTTCATGTTGTTCGTGCTGGAAATGAAAAATTTCTAATTGCAGCAGATATTGACAGGACAACTCTAATATCAAGATTAAACGGCAATAAAACATATTTACCTGAAATGGAGCAATATCAAGATTCGCGTCAATCATTTAGAAATGCAATGGATTATGTGGCACAAAAGCAGACGGAGGTTAATAACGGTATAAAACCTCAAGTTCAATCAGAAGCGCCGAAAAGAGTTCATCTTGAGCCGATAACAAGAAAAAGTGACCATGGAATCGGAATTTCTAATATAAGAAAATCGATGGATATGAGAGCATCAGCACCAATAGCGGCAGCTTCGGCATATCAGGCAAACCAACAAAAACAAGTTTCGTTGCAACAACCTCAAAGAACGCAACAGCCTCAAAGGAAAGTGCAAGCACAACAAGTAAGACCTGCTGTTTCTCAAAAAAATCCTAAAGTTGTTGCAACAGGTAACACAATGAGAGATATGGCAAAAAAAATAAATCAATTGTAAGGATATAAATATTATGGATCAATTACAAACTCTAAATCCCGTATTACAAATGCTGATAGTAATGTCAATGTTTTCATTACTACCATTTTTATTTTGTTGTATGACAAGTTTTTTGAGATTTGTTGTAGTATTTGCAATGCTAAAAACCGCAATGGGTACACAATCAGTACCTCCTGCAATTGTAATAATAGGGTTATCAATAATTTTGACATTTTATACAATGGGTTCAACATTCCAAAAAATGTATGATATGGGGTCAGTTCCATATAAGCAAAATCACGATATGATAGCAGCAATTCAGGAGGGTTCAAAGCCATTAAAAGAATTTATGCTGAAGCAGACGAGAGAAAGTGATTTGGCATTTTTTGTTGAGATGTCGCAGCAGCCAAAACCAAAATCACCTGATGATTTAACTATTTGGCAAGTTGCGCCTGCATATATTGTTAGTGAATTAAAAACATCATTTGAGATTAGTTTCATAATATTTGTACCATTCATAATATTAGACCTTGTAGTTGCAAATATTCTGTTAGCACTTGGTATGATGATGTTGTCACCGACTATTATATCAATGCCGTTTAAGTTGTTGATATTTATTGCGGTGGATGGCTGGACATTGATTGTTCAGGGCCTTGTTTCCAGTTACAACTAGATGTATTAAAGGATTAGGAATTTATGGAAGTACTGTTAGAATACTTAGCAAAAGGATTTTTAATAATGTTGGCAATATCAATGCCTTGTGTACTTGTTGCAGCGGGTATTGGTCTTGTGGTCGGTATTTTGCAAGCAGTTACACAGGTTCAGGAGCAAACAATTGCCGCAGCACCTAAAATTTTGGGTGTGTTTTTAGTTATTATAATTGGCGGAGTCGGATTTATAAGACTTCTTACAGGATTATTTCAAGAAGGAATGGTGCTGGCATTTAATACTGTTCCTAAAAGTGAAAATTTTGTATTGGAATCTGATTATCATAAATATACAAAACCATTTTCTTCAGAGATGAAGGATAGGTTCAAAAATGTTGATAATATTGAGCAAATAATGAAAAATCCTGGCAAATTGCCTTATCTTGATGAAGCACAAAGAGCAAAATATTATCCTGCTTCAAAAGATGCAATGCCAAGACCTGATTTAGTTGAAACAAAGAAAATATTAGGCAGATAATAGATGGATAATTTTTACTCAGCATTAATGCAAATGTTTCCAACCGCAAACACCTACATAATGGCAGGTGCTTTGGTTTTTGCAAGATTGTTGGGTTTTTTTAGATTTTCTCCGATATTTAACAGAAAAGATATTCCTGCACTTGTGAAAATCCCTTTGGCATTGTTGGTTACAATTTCTATTGTTCCGTTTTTATCACCTGAAAAGGTTATGACTCAATGTGATTCGTTTATGCTTTCTATAGTATTAAATATCGTAACAGGGGCTGTTATAGGTTATATGGCACAACTTATTACGCTTGCCGTTGATTCCGGTGCTGAAATGATTAATATGCAAATGGGTTTGCAATCAGCAACAGCTCTTGATCCGACAACTTCTGCTCAAGTGTCTATTCTAACTAAATTGATTTCTTTGATGGGTATTTTAATTTTTATTCAAGTTGGCGGTGTTTTTTGGCTGTTTAAGGCTTTATTGAGAAGTTTTGAAATATTTCCAATGTATTCTTCTTCTTTGCCAATTGCTAAACTTGCCAATATGGAATTACTTATCAAATTATCTTCTAATACACTTTATATGGGTTTGCAAATTGCAGCTCCGATATTGTTAGCAACTTTGGCTCAGGATATTATTTTAGGTGTAATCTCAAGGACTGCACCGCAGGTTAACGTATTTACTTTAAGTTTCTTGTTCAAACCTGTAATTGGGGCGGCAATTTTAGTTTGGATTTTGCCAATGTTGATGAATGTTATCGAAGATTATTTTTTGAGTTTTGCAAATATTATTTAATAAAAAGTGGCGCATAACTTTTAAGTTATGCGCCACTTTTATTATGTTTTATTTTTTTATACAATACCTTGGCTTTCCATTGCCTGAGCAAGCTTTGTGAATGCAGCGATATTTGCACCTGCTACATAATTGTTGCCTAAATTATATTTTTCTGCTGCATTTTTACAAGAATTGAAGATGTTTGTCATGATGTTGTGTAACTTTTGATCAACTTCTTCAAATGTCATATAATATCTCATGCTGTTTTGACTCATTTCAACAGCAGAAATTGCAACACCACCGGCATTAGCGGCTTTTGCCGGGGCAACAAGAATATTATTTTTCAGCAAATAAATAGTTGCCTCTTCCGTACAAGGCATATTAGCCCCTTCCCCTATTGCAAAGACTCCGTTTTCAACAAGTTTTTTTGCAGAATTTAGTGAAATTTCATTTTGAGTAGCACAAGGTAATGCAATATCAGTTTTTATGTTCCAAATTGGAGAATCTTCACCTTGTTTTGTCGGAATATACTCGACGCCATCTTTACGTTTTGCATATTCTGAAATTCTTCCTCTTTCAACTTCTTTAATTTGTTTGATTAAGTTTAAATCAATTCCGTTTTTGTCATATACACAACCGTTTGAATCACTCATCGCAACAACATTAGCCCCAAATTCCTGTGCTTTTTGACAAGCATATATTGCAACGTTTCCTGCGCCTGAAATTGTAACGGTTTTTCCTTTCAGGCATTGTCCGTTTGCATTCAACATTTCTCTCATAAAGTATATTAAACCGTATCCTGTTGCTTCAGTTCTAACTAAGGAGCCACCGTAAGATAATCCTTTTCCTGTCAAAACTCCGCCTTCATATACATCTTTAATCCTTTTGTATTGTCCGAATAAATATCCGATTTCTCTTGCCCCAACCCCGATGTCTCCTGCGGGTACATCAATGTCTGCTCCGATGTGTCTTTGAAGTTCTGTCATAAAACTTTGACAAAATCTCATTACTTCGTTATCTGATTTTCCTTTCGGATCGAAGTCACTTCCACCTTTTCCTCCGCCTATCGGAAGTCCGGTTAAGGCATTTTTGAATATTTGCTCAAATCCTAAAAATTTTATAATACTTTGGTTTACACTAGGATGAAATCTTAATCCGCCTTTGTATGGTCCGATTAGGCTACTGTATTGTATTCTGTATCCGCGATGAACAATTGTTTTACCTTCATCATTTACATACGGAACTCTGAAGGTGATAAGTCTTTCCGGTTCAATCATTCTTTCTAAAAGTGCAATGTTTTCAAATTCAGGATGCTCATCAACTACAGGTTCTATTGTCCTTAAAAGTTCATCAACTACCTGTATAAAGTCAGGCTCGTGTTGATTTTTTAGTTTAGTTTCATTCAAAACTTTTTCTAGATATTTGTTCATACTAATTCCAATCCTATTTTTGTACCTGTATATTATAATTTACCGCTTTTAGTTCAAAATAGCAATATTAAAAAGTTAAAATTTTTGTTTTTTGCAAAAAATATTGTCCATTGTAATATAAGGCTATGAAAAGAAAGCCAATAGTTGCAATAGTAGGAAGACCAAATGTAGGTAAATCAACTTTTGTAAATCGTCTTGTAGGAGCAAGGCATTCAATAGTTGATGATTTACCGGGGGTTACTCGTGACAGAATTTATTTTGATGTCGAATGGCAGAATAAAGTTTTTACGGTAATTGATACGGGTGGTATAATTCCTGGTGATGAAGATGATATTATGGTTTCAATATTTGATCAAGCAAAGTTGGCTTGTGAAGAAGCCGATAAGATTATTTTTCTTGTTGACGGAAAAGACGGTATAAATCCGATAGATTATGATATTGCAAATATTCTCAGACAAACGGATAAGCCTGTATTTTTGGCGGTGAACAAATGTGATAACCCTGAATCATTGCTTATGGTTAGTGATTTCTATGAGTTAGCGTTAGGTGAACCTATAGGAATTTCAGCACTACATGGCAGTGGTGGTGTTGGTGATTTATTAGAAATCGTTACGGATGATTTTGAAGTTTTGGAAGAAGAACAAGATGATAATAGAATTAAAATTGCTATTGTCGGTCGTCCTAATGCTGGTAAGTCTTCCATTGTTAATGCAATATTAAATACCGATAGAGTAATAGTTTCTGATGTTTCTGGTACTACACGAGATAGTATTGACAGTTATGTAACTTATAAAGATAAAGAATTTGTAATAGTTGATACCGCAGGAATTAGAAAAAAATCAAAAGTCGATTATGGTGTTGAAAAATTCGCAGTTGATAGAGCAATCCGTTCTATTAGAGATTGTGATGTTGCTGTTTTAGTAATTGATGCAAAAGAAGGTATTTCCGATCAGGATAAAAAGATTTCATCAATAATTACAGAAGCAGGAAAAGGTTTGATTGTCGCAATAAATAAATGGGATTTGATTGAAGATAAAAAGGCAAATACAATAAATAAATTTGAAAAGAAATTGGAAGTTGATATTCCGTTTTTAAGTTTTGCGCCAAAAATTTTTATAAGTGCTGTTACCAAACAGAGATTGGATCAAATTTTTGTAGAAAGTTTGAAAGTTTATGAACAATGTGTAAAACGAGTTTCAACAGGACTTTTAAATAAGGTTATTAATGAGGCTTATGCTCTTAATCCTCCTACAAGTTTTAAAGGAAAAAGACTTAAGATTTATTATACAACTCAGGCAAAAATTCAACCACCAACATTCATATTGTTTGTAAATAATGAAGAATTATTGAAAGATAGTTATAAAAGATATATTGAAAACAAATTGCGTGAGGCTTTTGGATTTTTCGGAACACCTATTAGAATATCTGTTCGCAATCGTGGTGAAAAGAAAAATTAGTTTTTATTTATTTTCATCTAAAGCGTAATTGCTGATTGTGTCGTTCAGAATTTGAATCATTTCATCACGAAGGTTTTTAGGTGATATTATTTCGCAACTGTCTGTATAACGCATTAGTCTTTGGATTAATTTGTCAAAACTTTCGTTTTTATTTATCACTATAAGTTCACCGTTTTCATTATAACCGTCAGAGTATTCATTTTCTTTTAATTTATAAGTTTTGGCAAGTCTGTTTTTAAGTTTATAAACAACTGTTGTTGACATTTCGATATCGCTTGCAATTTGAGGTAATCTTACGATTGATAGAACATTATTTATTGGAATTTCAATATTTATGTGATTAACAGTATCATAAATTCTAAGAGATACATTTTTGCATCCGTAAATAATTTCTTTTAGAACCCCTTTGCATTGTATTTGTTTATTATTTTTCAGATACATAATGTTTATCATAAATCTTTCGGCGCAAATTTTTTCGCACTGAGCGATTTGTTCTCTAATATTTGCATAGTAAAATCCAAAATCATAATTGTTGTTGCTTAATAAAGAATTCAAAGTATTTTTATCTTCGCTTTTCATTCTTAATTCTACTTTGTTTAGCAAATCTTGAACTTGAATTGAAATTTTGTTATCCGGAAAATTTTGGACATAACTCATTAGGATACTAATTGCTTTCAAATCTTCATTAGTAAGGTTTATTGCATACAAACTGTTTTGAATTTTATATTTAGTATTTTCTTTTTCTACTTTTAGTCCAAAGACTTTTAATGTATTTATGTATCTGTTCAAGGTTACTTGGATATTTTCTTTTGGGGTTTCTTTAGTTCCGTCTTTAAATATTTCAAGAACTTTGTCATATTCTGCTTTATCTTCGTAAAGCAGTTTTATGAATTCAAAAATTTTAAGGCAACCGTCATTCAATTTTTTATTATTTTTCATCATAACCCTCTTTCATTTTTTTAAGAGTTGTGATTATAAAGTCTTTAAAGTCCAGTGGATATAATACTTTACATTTTTTAGAAAGAAACATAATTCTTTGCATCAAATCAAATTTACTTCTTGAGGTAATTTCAACGGTTAATTTGTTTTCAGAACTTGAGATAATTTTTTCATTTGAAAGTGGTTCAAATATTTCGTTAACATCTTTTGTATATTCGTAACTTACAGTGATTTCAGGACTTTCCAAATTCTTATTTGCCAGATTTACGCTAACAATTTTAATAATTTTAGAAACAAGAAACTTTGAATAATTATTATGTTCAGCATTAAATCCGTAAATATATAATTTGCCATTTTCGATACCAATTTTATCAGTTAAAACCGTAATATTTTTTCGTCCGGAAATCGGAGAATTATAATATATTGTAATTTCATTTTTGTGATTTGCATACGTCCGGAGTTGTTGAATTAACTTGATATCAATGTTATTTATAGGAGATATATTTCTCAATTTTTTCTTTAAATCTTCATTAGAAACATAGTCAGAAATTTTGTTAAAAAATGATTGTAATGCAATTAAATCCATGACATCAATGGATTTTGAAATAGCCTTGTAAACTTTTATAATGCTTTTAACTTGATTATCATCAAAAGTTAATTGAAACGGGTGAGACTCGATTGAATATTTATACACTCCGTTATCGCTGATTCTTTTGATATTACAGCCAAAACTTCTTAGAGTGTTAAGATAAATTCTTAACGCATCTACTGATAAATTTTCATGAAGATATTCATGATTTTTTATATAATCTTGAATTTCTTTATACGATTTTGGAGATTCCATTAATAATGAAAAAATTATCATGGATTTAAAACCGGTTAAAGATAATAGGTTATGTGTAATCGTATTTGTTTTATAAAATTGTTTCATAAAAAATCTTTAAAACTTCTAGTTATAATGCAGTCTAGCACAAATTTTCAAGATTTTCCAGTATTAAAAAAACATGCTAAATTTATTATTAAAAAATTCTTATTTGTCAAATAAAATTTAATAAAATTTTTACATGATTTCATTAAGTTATCTTCATTAAGAATAATTAACTCGAATTTTTACTAATAGTATCAGGGGGCATGGTCAAATGTAAAAAAATAATAAAATTTTTTTACTTGTAATTATCAATCAAAAGGACTAGAGTAGATTACATAAGGAAAGCCGAATTAAAAAAAGGCTATCAGACACAGGAAGGGTTAATAGTTACTTAGTAAGTAACAAAAATATGACATAAGATGGTTGGACGATAGAAACAGAGGTGATGGTGAAGAAGTCCAAAAAAGGAAAGAGATTACTGGGGGCAGTCGTTGCCTGTATGGTTAGGGATATTTTATTTAGTATAAATTAATTTAATTTTTTATCTAGTATATTTTTGGGGGAAGCAAAGACTTTTAGAAGAGAGTTGTAAGGATAGTTGTAAACTTTTTAGCCTGTACTTGAAAGAGTGTGGGCTTTTTTATATTATAAAAATATGATTGAAGATTTAGAGCCTAAAAAAGTAATAGCACTTATGTCAGGGACTTCCTGCGATAGTATTGATGCAGGGTACTGTGAAGTTTATCCGGACAAATCCGTTAAATTAATCCGTGGTATAAATTACAGTTATCCGGAACATGTTCAAGCGAAAATATTTCAATTATTTAGAGGTGAGGCTACAATAAAAGATATTTGTCAGATGAATTTTGTTATCGGAAAATGTTTTGCTGATGCTGCAAATGTTTTGATATCTGAATTTGGAAAACCTGATTTTATATCAAGTCACGGACAAACTATTTATCATTATCCTTATGATGAAAAAATAGATAATATAAATATGAAAAGTACATTTCAAATAGGCGAAAGTTCTGTTATTGCAAAAGAAACAGGGTGTATGACAATATCAAATTTCAGAGAGGCTGACATTGCGCATAATGGTCAAGGTGCACCGCTTGTTTGTTTTGCTGATGAGATGTGGTTTAAAAATAAAGGTAAAAATTTTGCAATTCAAAACATCGGTGGTATTTCGAATGTCACTGTTGTTTCTAAAGATTATGAAACTTTTGGATTTGATACTGGCTTAGGAAATATAATGATAGATTATTGTGTAAGAAAATATTTTGGCAAATCCTATGATAAGGATGGTGAAATCGCTTCAAGTGGTGTAATTTCTGATAATTGGCTTGAATGTTTACTTCAAGATGAATATTATTTTCTTGAGCCACCTAAAACTACCGGAAGAGAATATTTTTCAACTGAATATATCGAAAATACCTTAAAATATGCACCGCAAAAGCCTGAGGATATAGTTGCAACAGCAACTGCATTGACTGCTAAAACTATATCGCAAGCCTATGAACGTTTTGTTTATCCAAATACATCAATAGATGAAGTTGTGATATGCGGGGGCGGTGCTTATAATAAAACACTTATGAAAATGTTAAGAACATATCTTCCAAAACATATAGCCTTGAAGACTTGTGAAGATTATGATATTTCAAATAATTACAAAGAAGTAATGGCCTTTGCTCTATTGGGGTATTGCACATATTATGGAATCCCTAATAATCTGCCATGCTGTACAGGTGCTGATAAAAGAGTCGTTTTAGGTAAAGTTTCATACTAACTTTAAATTACTCTTGAGTTTGTTGTCCTGCAATGATTGCATCTTTTTCTGCTAAACG
This sequence comes from uncultured bacterium, assembly GCA_949288725.1. Lineage (GTDB taxonomy): Bacteria > Cyanobacteriota > Vampirovibrionia > Gastranaerophilales > Gastranaerophilaceae > Zag111. The sequence continues at coordinate 51,827 of CASELF010000102.1, read as the reverse complement.
ACGATCATTCTTCTCATTTCTACGTTCAATAGCATTAGAACGCATTCTTTCAAATATATTCATTCCGTTTGAGGCGTCAATTTTAGAATTTGCTTTTTCGTTTTTAGCAACAGACTTGTCGATTTTTTTGCTTAATTTATCAAGTCTTTTATCTTCTTGTTCTTTCATTTTTTCAAGACGTTCTTTTTGATCAGCAATTTCACCTTGTAATTCTTTGATATCGTGTTGGTAATCTTGGAATTGTTGAACTGCTTTTTGCGCATTATCATAAGTTTCTTGTGCTTTTTTATAATCGGTTTGTGCTTTTTGTAGATTTTCTTTTGCTTTAGTTTGCTTATCTCTTTCTGTTTCCAAAGTAGATTGTGCTTTGTCTAAATTTTCTTTTGCTTCATTTGCTGCTGTATTTGCTTTATCTCTTGTTGAATCTGCTTTATCTTCTTGTTCTTGAGCTTTCTTTTGGTTTGCTTCAGCAGTTTCTTTTTCACGTTTTGCATTTTCAACTGCTGTTTGTGCAGTTTGGTAATCAGGGTTAGGTATTTGAGTTCCGTTTGCATCAGTTATGTATTGCGGAGTATTCGCAAGTGTTGCTTCTGCGTCTGACAGTTTTTGAGTCGCTTGGCTTACTTGATCTTTTGCTTTAGTGTTTGCCTCAACTGCTGCTCCATATTGTGCATCTGCATTTTTCAATGCATCTAATCTTGAATCTCTTAAATCAGTTGATGTTTTTACGCTGTTATTAGCGTTTGATACACTTTGTTGTGCATCTTTAACATTATCTTTTGTGTCGCTTACATTTGATTTGTAACTATCCATATTTGATTTCGCTTCGGTGGCATTTGCTTCATAATTACCACTTGCTGCAGTTTGCTGCATTTGACTTAATTGATTTTCAGCACCTGAAATTGCAGATGATAGTTCACCTGAAGTTTGAGCATTTCTCATTGATGAAATACTTGCCTGACCTGCTGTTGATGATAATTGTGGAGTTGCTCCAGGATTACCCATACCACTCATTGCAGCATCCATTCTTTGGCCGTTTGATAAGCCTCCAAATAATTGACTTCCAAATTGGAATGCTTGCATTGCTATCGAACCATACATCATTGCTTTTTGAAGTCCGCTCATGCCTTGTTGTTGTGGCATAGCAGCAACATAAACCGGAGTGCTTGTTTCGTATGAACGACTAACTCCGTTGTTACCTAAATTTGCCCTTCGTCTGCTTAGATCTACTTGATTTCGACCTTTTAAGGTGTTTTGACCTGAAACTCTGTTAAATGAACTGCTTTTACGGAACATTCCATTGAATACAGAGTTTTGAGAAGATGCAGCAGTTGCTCCCCTCAAATTTTTTGCAGCTTGAGAGGAAACCCCTGAGGTTTTATTATTCACGCTTATACTTCGGTTTCCGAAACTTCCAGAACCCAAGCCAGCGAGTTTATGCTTTTGTGTTGCATCAATACCCATAGTTGCTCTCTCATTTTTTACTCTTAAATATATAAAAACATGTCGAAAGGCCTGATTTCACATGATTGCAGACTTGTTACAAAAGTTTACATAAATCCCCTTACGATAATATTTACAAAAATTTACAAAGACAGATTTAAAGTAGAAGTCAAACCTGTATTATTTGTTTACAATTAGATTGCAATTTATTTTTTTTTGGTATAGAATAAAAGCATAAGCCGAAAATAGATAGAATGTGTACTGCACATTCTATTTTAAATAGGAAACAAGTTAATAATATAAAAGGAAATAAAATTATGGGTATCAAAGGAAAAAATGACAGAATGGTAGTTTTAGCATGTGAAGAATGCAAAGAAAGAAACTACACAACAACAAAAAACAAGAAAAACAACAAAGAAAGAATGGAATTGAACAAATATTGTCCTAAATGCAAAAAACACACAGCACACAAGGAAACTAAGTAGATTTCATAATTGGGTGGTTGATAAAAAACTTTAAACAAGTTTGCTATTGATTTCCCAATATATGCGTCCTTAGTTCAGTTGGTAGAACGTCGGTCTCCAAAACCGGATGTCGAGGGTTCGAGTCCTTCAGGGCGCGATTTTAAACTTAAAATAAAGGATTATCAAAATGAACGAAACTGTAGATGCAATCAAGACATACTTTAAAGGAGTAAGAGCCGAATGGGGCAAAATCAGTTGGCCAGAAAGACGTACTGTTATAAGTGAAACTATTTCGGTAATAGTTATTGTATTTGTATTCACTGTTGCAATTTATTTGATGGATCTAATATTCAAAGGATTATTCAGCCTAATAAAATAGGATTTTAAGCATAAAAAATTAAAAGGTGGCTTATGACTAAAAAAGAAAAATCAATGGAAGAAGAATTAAACGAAGATATCTTGGAAGAAAAATCCGAAGCAGCCGAGAAAGCAGCAGCGGAGCAAGCTGAAAAAGATGCCAAAAAGAACAAGAAAAGATGGTATATTGTTCACACATATTCAGGGTATGAAAACAAGGTAAAAGTTAACCTTGAAAAGCGTATCGAATATATGAATATGGGCGACAAGATATTTAGAATAGAAGTTCCTCAAAAGACAGTTACACAGATGAAATCTGGCAAAAAGCAGGAAAAAGAAGAAAAAATCTTCCCTGGTTATGTCCTTGTAGAGATGATAATGGATGAGGACAGTTGGTATGTTGTAAGACACACCTCCGGAGTAACAAAATTTGTTGGTTCAGCGAAGAAACCGATACCTGCAAGAGAAAGTGAAATTAAAAAGATTTTACACAGATCATCATCTCAAGTTGAAAAAGTTGAATTGGATGTTAAAGCAGGTGATAAAGTTAGGATTATATCAGGGCCGTTTGCGGACTTTGATGCAGACATTGTTGAAGTATATCCTGATAAATCAAAACTTAGAGCAAATGTTTCAATCTTTGGTCGTGAAACGCCAATTGAGTTGGAATACAAGCAAATAAACAAACTATAATTAGTAAAACAGATAGTACAAAAGATGTGGAAGGATTTTTATTCAAGGGAATAAAAACCGTTATTACCACAAAAGGAGAAAAAAATGGCAAAAAAAGTAGTAGGAAAAATTAAACTTCAAATTGAAGCCGCAAAAGCAAATCCATCACCACCGGTTGGTCCGGCATTAGGTCAGCATGGTGTAAACATAATGGACTTTTGCAAACAATTCAATGCAAAAACACAAGACAAGGCAGGATATATTATTCCGGTTGTAATTGATGTATATGAAGATAAGAGTTTCACATTCATCATCAAATCACCTCCGGCACCTGTATTGATTAAAAAGGCATTAAATATATCAAAAGGTTCATCAGTACCAAACAAAGACAAGGTAGCTGAAATCACAAGAGCTCAATTAGAAGAAATTGCTAAAATCAAAATGGATGACTTAAATGCAACAACAATGGAAGCAGCCGTTAAGATGATAGCAGGTTCATGCAGAGCAATGGGCGTAACCGTAAAAGATGCGTAAATTGAATTGAAGTCGAAATACACGTATGTATGAGACAGCAAAACACAAGTCACCGTCAAAATAAAAAATACGGCGGTAAAATATGGAAGGACTTCGGTCCGCAAACACCATGAAAGGGAAATTAAAAAATGTCAAAAATAACTAAAAAACAAAAAAAAGTGCAAGAAATGCTGGAAGGTTTTGTACAACCATCTACAGCAGTTGATGCAATAAAAAAATTACAAGAAATTTCAAAAGAAGTTTCAAAATTTAACGAAACAGTAGAATGCCATATGCGTTTAGGTATTGATGTTCGTCAAGCAGATCAACAAATCAGATCAACAGTAGTATTGCCTGCAGGTTTAGGTAAAGAAGTTAAGGTTTGTGTAATTGCAAAAGGTGCAAAAGCAACTGAAGCAACTGAAGCTGGTGCAGAATATGCTGGTGCTGAAGAAATTATCGATAAAATTTCTGGTGGCTGGTTTGATTTTGACACATTGATTGCAACACCTGATTGTATGGGTATGTTAGGTAAGTTAGGTCGTGTTTTAGGTCCAAAAGGTTTAATGCCAAACCCTAAAACAGGAACTGTTACTATGGATATTGCTAAGGCAGTAAAAGATGCTAAAGCAGGTAAAGTTGAATACAGAGCTGACAAGCAAGGTATGATTCACTGCCCTATAGGTAAAATCCAATTTAGCGAAGAAGATTTGGTTAAAAACTATGCTACATTAGCAGATGCTATTTTGAAAGCAAAACCTGCATCTTCAAAAGGTACATTCGTTAAATCAGTTTACTTATCAACAACAATGGGACCTGGAATTAAACTAGATCCAAAAACATTCGCTGCTGAAGTTAAAGAATTGGTTTAATTTTAAATCGTTTAAAAAGCGGCACTCTTAACAAAGAGTGCCGCTTTTTTGTTAGTTATTATTTTTATGTTAGACTTGATAAAGTACACTAGAGATTGGGGAAGATATTATGTTGAGTGAAAAAGATAAAATGTTACAAGGTTTGCTATATGATGCAAATTATGATGAATCTTTGAAGTTAGAGCGGAATAAAGCAAAAAGGATTTGCCAAGAATACAACAATTTTGTTTATGATGATTTTGAGGGAAGAAAGAGTTTATTAAAAACACTTTTAGGCAAAACCGGCGAAAATTTTTTGATAGAGCCTTCATTTTATTGTGATTATGGGTATAATATTGAGATTGGTGAGAATTTTTATTCTAATCACAATTTAGTTATTTTAGATCCTGGAAAGGTTAAGTTTGGGGATAATGTATTTATCGGTCCAAATTGTGGGTTTTATACCGCAAATCATCCGTTGGATCCTGCTATGCGCAACAAGGGTTTAGAAGATGCCAAACCTATAATTGTTGGAGATAATGTATGGTTTGGAGGTAATGTTGTTGTTTTATCAGGAGTTAAAATAGGGAATAATTGTACAATAGGTGCAGGAAGTGTTGTTACAAAAGATATTCCTGATAATTCTCTTGCCGTTGGTAGTCCTTGCAAGGTTATTCGAAAAATAACAGATTAATTTATAACCATTCCGGATAGTAATAAATTGTAATAACGTCTTTTGTCTTTATTCTTGCATGTCCGCCTTTAATAAAGTTTGTAAGAGAGCCGACAAAAGGAATTGGCGTAAGTGCCCATTTTAGCGGATAAACCCAGAAACATCTGTTCTGACCTTTTTTGATATAAGTGCTTTGCATTTGAGATGATTTTATGCCGGGGATTTCGAAATCATCAACAATTATTTCAGCGGGAAATCCGTTCATACCTGCTGTAATTATTGTTTCTATACGTCCATTTATTATGTCGCCTTTTTTTACTACACTTTGTCCATTATAAAAGGCATCTTTAAGTACTCTAAATTTAAGTATATCACCTTCATTAAGCGGTTCTTTTGTCGTAAATTCTTCAACGATTTCTAATTTTATCGGAACGGATATTGTGCTTAAATAGTTATAAGGTAAAGGTTTTATATCTTGAGTATTTTCTTCGGTACTATATGCTGGTGTTATTAGTAGCCCGAATAATAATATAAAAATCGCAAGTTTATTCATAATGAACTTCCTCTGTTGATTTTGTTTGGATTTTTTCTTCAAGTAATTTTCTGTTATTAACGGAATTTAGCAGAAAATTTTGGTAATATTCATTATTAATATATTTTTCATCATTTAGGTATTGCGGATATTTATATGTGATGTATTCATAAATTCTGGCAAGACGTTTGGAGGTTAAATTGTGTCTTGAAAATCTATCCATTTTTTTCTGCGGGCAGGTTTTATTTATGAAAATTATAAGAGCCAATGGTGAAAATCCTGCATTAACCATATAGTCAACGGCTCTTTTGTCAGCCACAGTTTCAAATTTTTTAGACCCTAACGCAACTTCCAAAGAATCTAATGTTCCTCCCCATATTCCGCTATAAGATTTTACGGCAGTTGATATTTCTCTTGCTAACATTGCGGCAAGTTAGTCATCGGTTTGAATATGTTGATATAACCCGTCATATACTATAACTTGTCGTTTGGTAAGTGTTTTATCTGTTGATAGTAGGGCTTTCTTTGTCTTAGGACTGTAGGTAAATACAACTCGTTTCGGAATTTTGTTGTAGTTTAGTAAGTCGGTTCCGATTTTATCAATTCTTGTTTGTATTGCATTTTGTTCTTCTAGTGAATCTGTTGCAAAAGCAGCGTTTGAGGCTAATAAAATGCACATAAATATTATAAATTTTTTCATTAATTCTCCACCCTTTATTTTTTATTATATCTATGGGTGTTATTTTTGGCAATACTTAGAAAAACTAAAAAGATGTAAAGATATATTTAAGTATATCCTAAAGTATATTCATTAAGAAAAGTGTTTATGTTAGTATAAACTTGCCTAAAATTATTTAGACATAATAGCTGAAAATATTGATAAAAGTTTATAACCAGACGAATGGAAAAGGAATTAAGAATAATAATAAAAATAAGTAAAATTATTTTTCTATTAGTGGCAATGCCATTATTTGTTATGCTGTTTTCAAGCAGAGTATTTGCGCTGGAGCCAAGTTCTCAAAACCAAGCCAACGATGAAATTACAACAGAAGAAGTTACGGCGCCTATATTAGAAATTAATCGTCTAATGGAGAAGGCAAAATCTTATTCCTATGAAATTCAAATAGGTGCCAAAAACAGAGAAATCAATACTCAAGGTATAAAAATAGAACGTAGTGAATATTATCCGAAATTAAATTTGCAAGCAGGCACTGAATATACAAAAAATATGCACGACAATAATATTGGTATGGTAACAACAGTTGGTGATATGTTTTTAAATCCCTATACACGTTACCAATCAATTATGGGGTTAGTTTTAAGTTATAACTTATTTGATTTTGGAGTAAGGCGAGGGAAATTAGATATAGCAAAGACAAGTGTTCAGATAAGTGAAATAGAAAATCAAGAAAAGTGCCAAGATATATATTTAAAAGTCTTAGATATTTATACAAAAATTTTAGTAATAAAGAAGCAAATAGATATAAATGAAGAGATTTTGCAAATAGAAAAAGCGAATTTGGAAATTCAAAACAGATTATACAAAGCAAAACAAATACCTAAAAATGAGATAAATAATTCGGAAGTAAAAGTTGCAAAGATTCAGCACAGAATAAATGAATTACGTTCAATATTGTCAGAAAATTTAGAAAATCTGTCATATTATACAGGTGAAAGATATGATATAACATCATTGATAATAAGAGAAGTTGAAATTCCACAAATATCTGAAACTGATCCAGATTATACCAATAGTATAGTTTGGAAATTATATGAAAAGCAGATAAAGAAAAAAGATTTAGAAATAAAAGTCTTAAAGCGCAGTAACTATCCCAAAGTTACAGCCTATGGAAGATATTATTTATACGGTTCAGATCCGTCAAGTTATGGGAGTTCATTGGGGGATATAGGAGCATCAAATTATACAATTGGTGGAACTGTCAGTATGCCGATATTTGACGGTTTGAAAAATCGAGAAGAAATAAAAAAGGCCGAGATAGAGAAAACCCAGTTGGAAATTGAAAGAGATAAATCAATGGCTGAGTATAAAATGCGTCTTGTGACATTGCGCAACAATTTGGGTTATGAAAATGACCAGATAAATACAGATAATAAGATTTTAAAATCGCTTAATGAAAAAGTATCAAATCAAACAAGGTTATTATCAAAGAAATTGATAAGCCCGAAAGAATTGAATGATGCCAAGATAGAGAAATTAGAACAAGAAATTGAGTTAACCAAAGATAATCTGATGAAATTTGCGATAGTAAAATCTATTCAGATATTAACAAATGTAGATTAGGGTGAAAGAATGTTGAATAGAGCAGAAAATGGACAAAATTCAATAGACAAATTAAAGGATATAAATACAGGAATATTAGCACTGGAAGTTGTATTGAGTCTAAAAGGTTTAGAATCAATGGTTAGTGCAAAAGTTCGGGAATACGGCTTAACAGGTCAAAACTTGACACCTGAAGAAATGTTATTAATCGGTAAAGTTTCAGGTTTAAAGATAAAGCGCAAACGCATTGGTGTTCTTGATTTAGCGGGTCACTATCCGTTTCCTGCAATATGTCGTTATAAGAATGGAAATTATGTTGTTCTTTTGGGTGTTAAAGAATCAGAAGATAAGGTTTTGATATTAGAATTTCCAAAACTTCAAGCAGAAACACGCAGTATAAGTGATTTTTCTCAAAATATTGAGGAATATATTTTTGTTATGAAAAACTGTAGAATCTCAAAGGAAGCAGAATTTGGTTTTAGATGGTTTTTTAACGAAATAAGTAAATATAGTGGAATTATAACAGAAGTTTTGTTGGGTTCGTTTGTTGTTCAAATTTTTGGGATTGTAACACCCTTATTTACTCAGGTTATAATTGATAAAGTTTTAGTTCACAATTCAATATCCACTCTGCAAGTTATGGCTATTGCATTTTTGATAATTGTGGTATTTGAATTTTTATTAAATGTATCAAGAAATTATATTTTCATTCATACAACAAATAAAATAGATGCAAAATTAGGTGCAAAAATTTTCAAACATTTGTTGCGTTTATATTATGTATATTTTGAAAACAGACCTGTAGGAAATATAATTTTACGAGTTAGGGAATTAGATAGGATACGGGAATTTATCACAGAAAAATCTGTATCGTTAATAATTGATACTATCTTTTCTGCTGTATTTATAGTTGTAATGCTTTTATACAGCGTTAAATTAACAATAATAACTTTAATTTATGTTTTCATATTAGGTTTGCTTTATATTTTAATAACACCTGAATTAAGAAATCGTTTGGAGGAAAAATTCCGCCTAAGTTCTAAACAAAATTCATATTTAGTAGAAACAATAACAGGTATTCAGACCGTAAAATCAATGAGTTTAGAGGGTTCTTTTTATAGGAAGTGGGAAGAAAAGTTAGGTGAATATTTAAACTCAAGTTTTAAGCTTTCAATATTTGGCAAAGTTACAGGTTCTTTATCTCAAGTGTTACAAAAACTAATGACAATAACAATCTTGTATATCGGAGTAATGGAAGTTATCAGCGGAAGATTAACGATAGGTCAATTGATAGCATTTCAAATGATAGCAGGTCAATTTAGCAGTCCAATGTTGAGATTATTGAATTTATGGAATGAATTTCAACAGGCGTTGTTGTCAGTTGAAAGAATTGGTGAGATTTTGAATAGCCCAAAAGAACACCAATCAGGAAAACCAATCAGACTTTTAAAACTTAACGGAGAGATAAAAATTGAGAATTTGTCATTCAGATATAATGTTGATGGTTCAAAGGTATTGCAGAATGTGAATTTAGAAATTCAACCTGGAATGCGTATTGGAATAGTAGGACGTAGCGGCAGCGGAAAATCAACAATAGCAAAACTTATACAACGGTTATATTACGCAACAGAAGGAACTATATACATAGATGGCATTGATATCCGCAATTTAGATCCTATGTGGTTACGTTCAAAGATAGGTGTTGTATTGCAGGAAAATTATTTATTTTCAGGCAGTATTCGGGAAAATATAGCCTTGCCAAACCCAAGTGTGCCAATGGATAGGATAATAGAAGTTTCAAAAGAATCCGGTGCTCACGAATTTATTTCAAAATTACCTCATGGCTATGATACCGAAGTCGGCGAAAGAGGTTCAACATTATCAGGTGGTCAAAAACAAAGAATTGCAATAGCAAGAGCCTTAATAACAAATCCTCGTATATTGATATTTGATGAAGCGACATCAGCACTTGACTATGAATCAGAAAGAATAATCAGAGATAATATGGCTCGTATAAGCAAAGGTCGAACAATGTTGATAATTGCACACAGACTTTCAACAATAAAAGATTGTGACCAAATTGTATGTTTTGAAAATGGTCAGATAGTTGAAGTCGGTACACATTCACAGTTGTTGAAACAAGATGGTTACTATAAAAAGTTATATGAATCTCAAAGCAACTAGGAGCAGGCATGAAAGAGAAGAAATCACTATACAGCAAAATAAAAGAGATATTTTCAACTGACGATAGTTATGAATTTAAACCAATGTTAGAAGAAATCGAAGAACGTCCGATGAATCCATTGGGACACATTGTATTTTGGACGGTAATAATATTTATAATTATTTCAATTTTGTGGCTTTATTTTGGAAAAGTAGATATTGTTGTGAATGCCAAGGGTATTGTAATTCCAGAAGGAGAAGAAGTTTTCATAAAAAGTTTAAATGGCGGAGTAATAAGTGAACTTCAAATAAAAGAAGGCGATAGAGTATATAAAAATGAAATTCTTGGAGAAATTAACCCTTCAGAAAACGAACCTGAATTAGAATTGAAGAATTTAGAAGACGAAGCCAAAATGACAAGAGAAGAATTATCACAAGCCGAGGCAAAATTAAAATACGCAAATGATCGCAAGAAACGCTTAGCAGAAGTATCAGACCTCATAACAAGTTCAGAATATGATGAAGCAAAAGAATCAACTGCCGTATTAAGCCATGAAGTTAGTAGGTTACATACCGCACTAAAATCAATATCAGACAGAAAAAGACAAATTGAAAACCAAACTCAAATACTGAAATCTCCAATAGATGGTTATGTTGATAAAATATATATTCACACTCAAGGCAGTGTCGTAAAATCCGGTGAAGAAGTTATATCAATAGTTCCCTCAAATGCAACTTTGCAGATAAAAGCAAAGGTACGTAATGAAGATATAGGATATTTAACAAAAGGAATGCCAGTATCAATAAAAGTTGATACATATAATTTTCAACAATACGGCTTACTCAAGGGAAAAGTCAATATAATTTCGCCAAATAGCGAACCTGATGAAAGATTAGGCAATGTTTACACAATTTATATAACACTGTTAACACAGAGTTTAAAAGTTGAAGGAAGGGATGAACGCATAAGAATAGGTATGACAACGACAAATGAAATAAAGATAGGAAAACGAAGAATAATAGAATTTTTCATCTATCCGCTAATCAAATATATGGATGAAAGTATGAAAGTAAGATAAATAAAAAAGATAATAAGTTAATAGTAAAAAAATAAAAAGGAATTAAGAATAAGGATTTTCTAAATTTCAGGAAATATGAAAAGGAGAAATAAATATGAATGCAAGTTTAATAGAAAGAGAAACAGCAAAAGGATATGAAGAGTTAGTCGTAAATGCTGATTTAAACAAATTTACGATAGAGAATTTATCAAAAACCTGGACAAATATAATAACAGACGGATATGATAGTGAAATTGTCTTACGCAATGTTGCGGCAAAAGATATTGTTGTATATTTAGATGCAAATAATACATTATATATAGCAAGAAAGGGTTCGATTTCGTACTTGTTGAAGGAATATAGCAAATATGAACAACTTCAAGGCTTGCCCGGTTCAGAAGATATAAAATTTATGCCAAATTCAGGAGGGGTTTCATTACCTTGCTATGATCCGGTTGTCTTAAATATTTATTTAGAGGATAAAAAAGGAGTTGTAACAAAGTTGGATATAACAAGTTACCTAGAGCAAACAACGCAAAAGGTGAATGAATTTCTGTCAACAACTCAATACAAAGATACAGAAACCCTACTGCTAAATGCTGATAGCAAAACAAAGAACAAATTGCTGAATATATATAAAAACGAACCATATAATATGGAAATAACGGGAACCGATTTGAAAAACAGTATTAAAGGTGCAAATGGCTCCGATGTAATATACGGAAATGGCGGTAATGATAAAATCTGGGGACAGTTAGGAAACGATACAATATATGGAGGAGCAGGAAACGATACAATAAATGGCGGAGATGGTGATGATGTAATTTATGGTGGAATTGATAACGATAAGTTATATGGACAAGACGGCGATGATACGCTATATGGAGATGCCGGAAACGACAGATTATCAGGTGCGGACGGAAACGATATATTGTATGGTGGAGAAGGTAATGACACAATATATGGCGGAAATGGTGACGATATAATTTATGGTGGTACCGGTGATGATAGAATATATGGAGAAAAAGGATTTAATACAATCGTTTTCACAGGAAATGGCGGATTTGATACTGTATATTCAGGTAAGGGCGAAGACACTTTATATTTTGAAGATTTTTCTGATTATCCAGATGGAAATATTCAATATATGAAAAACGGAAAACATTTGGTTATTGGCTATGGCGGACAAGATGAAAACGGCAATCCTTTGAATACAATTACCTTAGCAAATTACTTGAAAAATCCGACAAAATCATCAATAAAATATCTGGAATTTGGTGACGACCATATAAGATATAATATATATGACGAAGCCTTGCTAAGTTTTGCGGGTAACCCTGAGAAATCAAACAAAATAACAGGAACAGCAGTAAGAGATTTTATTGTAGGCGGAGAATTGAAAGACACACTAAAAGGTGGTTCTTGTGATGATGAAATATATGGCAATGGCGGAAACGATAAAATTTATGGTGAAAATGGAAACGATACCCTTTATGGAGGCGCAGGTAACGACACTATAAAAGGTGGAGCAAATGATGATTATATAGAAGGTGGTCTTGGTGATGACCGAATATATGGAGGAACGGGAAATAACAAAATAGTATTTAGAGCAGGTGATGGAAATGATTATGTATATTTAGATAAAAAGGGAGTTTCTAACCTTGTATTTGAAAATGCTGATGTTTCCAATTTGCGATATGACAAAAATGGCAATCACTTGGTTGTAAAATATTCAGATACAGATAGTGTTACTATCGTAAACTATTTCAAAACAAAAAATGCAGCAAATCTATTAGGCGGCAAGTTGACTTTTGGTAATAATGAAAGTGTAAACTTATCAGACATAGTAGTTGCAGGACAATTACAGCCAAGTGGCATATATACATATAACGGAACAGACAAAAGTGGTCTAATAACCACGACAACAAAGAAAGCCGCATATGTAAATACCGGAAACGGCAACAATACAGTATTTATGAATTCATCTTACGGTTCTGTTGATGGTGGTAATGGAGATGACACAATTTATATAAACAGTGTAGGATGTAAAATAAATGCCGGAGATGGCGATAATACAATATACGTAAATAAGGATTCAGATGTCGTAAGCGGTGAAGGTAATGATATTTATGAAATAAAGAATTTGTCCATAAATACAAATATAAAAGACACCGGCGGCTTAAATAATGAACTTCATATTGGAGAAAAACGTACGAATATAAATTTCTTTTATAGAGTTAACATAGATGAAGATGGACAACTTTTAACAAGTAGTAATTCCAATATTGAAGGTTTGGATGACTTGTATATTGTAAATGACAAAGTCTTTAAAAATATATCCAAAAGCCTTGGAAAGGGAACATTAGTAGAAGACTATTTTGCAAATAATGAAATCGGAGAAAATGGTATAATAGATCAAATTCAATCAAAAGAAGGTTGGACAATAAGTTTGAATGATATAAATATGGTAAAACAACAAGTTGCAGCCTGGTTATACAATAACAGTTACGGAAGCACAGATGAGGTATTCGCAAATGGCAATAAAGAAGATATATCAACCTTGTTAGGAGTATATCAAAATGCCGATAATTATTGGAGTGCAGGAGTGACAAATGTAGAGGTAAAATAAAAAACTATAAAATAGAAATCAAATAGTCAAATAAAAAATACCGCCGCTAATAATTTTATTAGCGGCGGTCCCAATTAATAAAATTGCTTTTTTGATTTTTATAATTAAATAACCGATATAAAGTGTCATAGAAATCCTACTTTTGGTTGATTTTTAATGATAAATATTGAAAAAAATAAACAAAATAATGTAAGATAAAATAGAGAGGTAGTATTATGCAGAATAGTTATTTTCCAAAATACGATCTGGCAAGTAGAATAGAGCATACCAAATTTGATTCCGGAATGGGTGGAATAATGCCTAAGAGTATAAGACTTGAGGGGGTAGAGGCTCCGGAGACACAAAATTTCAAACAGGTATTTACGGGCTTAGTAGAGAATCTAAATGCACAAATGGAGGCTCCTGACAATTTATTAAAGGATGTAATGATGGGAAATAAAAACGTTGATATTCACGATGTAATGACAGCGATGTCCAAATCAGAAATAGCGGTCAACGTAGCAACACAACTTACGGGTAAAGTAATCAATGCCTATGACAGGATATCACAGATTTCTGTATAAACATAAAATAATCAGCAAATAAAAACTAAAAATATTCAGACAGCGGGACGGAAATGGATTTTAACAAAATATTAGAAAACAAACCTTTATTGTATGGAATAATCGGTACAGTTGCCGTAGTAATACTTATTGTCATTATAAGTATAATAATGTCAGTTAGTAATGCCAACAAAGGAGGCAGCGATGGTTCAAAAACGGTAGGCGATGAACCATTAAAAGCAAACGTAGACTTGCTAACGACAGATAATATAGGTAAAGCACTTGAAATACAGGCATTATTGGCAAGACAGGGAATTACGGTAGAACGTCAAATGGATGGTACCAAATCAAAATTGGTGCTAAACGCGAAGAATTGTTCAACACTAACAAAGAAATGTACTGTAACAGATAGGGATAATGCACTAATTGCAATTGTAGAAAGCGGATTAGTTGATCAAAATGTCGGATTAGAAATTTTTGATAAAGGTGATTTTACATCAACAAAAGAAGATAAGAGAATAAGACTTGCCCGAGCCTTGAATGGAGAGTTGGCAAGATTAATCAAGCGTATTGGAAATGTAGAAAATGCGACAGTATTTATATCAATACCTGAAAATTCAAGTATGTGGGATGAAGGTGACAAGCCAAGGACAGCAACAGTTCAGTTGGTAATGCCATCAGGAGAAAAACTTGACCAAATGAAGGTAAAAGCGATAACGAACTTATTGTTAGGAAGTGTATCTGAATTGAAAGCAGAAAACATTTCAATAACCGATACAAACGGAAATGTATATCGAAGTGTAATGGATGCAGAAGATGAGATGTTGCAAAAATTGGAAGAAAACGACAAATATATGCAGCAAAAGATATCCAAACAGTTAGATAGACTTGTCGGAACAGGTAATTATGTAGTAACAGTAAGTACATTTTTACGCCAAGCCCCAGTTGAAAGATTTTCAATAGAATATGACCCGACGAAAAAAGCATCAGTATCAGAACAATCTTTTAAAGAAGGTTTAGGAGATGAAACCAAAGACCAATCACGAGGAATAAATGCTGTAAGTACATATTTGCCAAGCGGCTTACCTACAGGCGGTGCTGATTCAAGTCAGAATAGAACATATTCACGTCAAGCAACAGAAACACAATACGGAGTAACAAAGACTCAAACAAATGAATATATAAGACCAGGAGTAGTTGAAGATATTTCAATAGCCGTAACATTGGATAAAAATAATTTACCATCAGATACATCAATAGAAGAATTAAAAGAACTAATAGCAAGAGCAGCAAGTCCAAAAGTGACGGCATCGAATGTATCAATAGCCTTTACTACAGGTACAGATCCATACTTAACTCCGGATAGACAACAGGCAATGCCAAAACCTGACAAAACGGGTAATCCATGGTGGTTAGCACTACTTCTAACAGGATTTGGATTGGTTATAATATTCTCTGCAATTTCATCAAAGGTAAGACGAATAAAAGAAGAAAACCAAATAGAAGTAGAAAATTTACGTCAACGCACATTAGAGCAAGAAAAACAATTGAATGCAATTAATTCAAAGGCAAGCCAGTTGACGCAGCGTCAATCACAGTTGGCACAGGATTTAATAAATCAACAAAATCTACAACGTACAGCCGCTCCAATACCACAATTTGATGAGAATTTACTGATAGATTCATTAGATAGTATTTCAGGAGAGATAAATGAAGATTCGGCTGATAAGATAAAGAGTTGGATAGAAGAAGGAACAGGCAGGGAAGGTTAAGATATAACAAATGGCAACAAAAGATTTTGATTATCAAGGTTTTGCGAAGAATTTGGCTCAGCAGGCACAGGAGATGGTACCTGCTGAGTTTAACGATTTTCAAAAACAATATGTAGTAAATACATTAGGCAATTTTGCCATGTTGTCAGGCAAAACATTAGCAGAAGATGAGAATTTACATTTTAATGCGGAACAGTCAGTTTTAATAACGCAGATAATAGCGGAATGGTCTTTTCATAAGTCAGTAGACGTAATTCGTTCAGGAATTCCTCAACAGTATTGGGATCCTATTATGCAAAAAATTGCATATACAATTTTTGAGATAGCGAAACAAACGTTTTCTCAGGGTTTACCTCAGGATAAAATACTTGAATTAATAGAGCACCACGTCAAAAAAAGTTATATAGAAGCCATAACTGAATTAAAGAATAAAGGTGCAATAGATGAGGGCTTGATGGAATATGCCGCATCTCAATCCAATATGGATAAAATGGCACAGGAGATGCAAGAACAAGCAGCCCAAGCAGAAGCAGCAGGTGGTGCAGAACAAAATATTTCTCCTGATATGCAAGTTCCTGCAGGAAATAGCGGTACTTCACCGGTTGATTTTCCTAAAGTTGATTCAAAGGTTTTAAAACTTGCAACGGTTGCAATGCTTTTCAATAAAATGAAGCAGGACAAAGTTCAATCTATACTGAATAAATTTAATCCTGACGATGCACAAGCCGTAATCAAATTTATGCAATTACCTGATTTACCACAAAGAGTAGGGGCGGCAAATGCATTAAGATGTTTGCAGGAAATAAAAACAAACCTTCCAAAAGCAACGGATTTAACACCAAACAAGGTAGTATTAAAAATAAAGAAATTTGCATCAAAACATTCTCGTAAAGAAATAGATACAATACTATTGAGTGAGCGAATAGGAGTGAAAAGGCTTGTATTCAATGCGTTAGAGGGAAATTACTATGACAAAATTCCTCCCAAAGTTGCAAGTATTGTTGCCTCTCATTTGTGTAATGGTGTATAATATCTTTGTATCATGATAATAAAAAACAAAAATAGTAAAAAGAAGAAACCGGTTGCGCAAGAGGTAGTACAGCAAGAGGGGAATGTTCAAAATACAGACACTGGGGGAGAAATTGGACAACAAGCACCTGTAAATGCTGAACCTAAGGAAGAACCCAAAACTCCTGAATCTGAAATTGATTTGTTCAATTTGGACAATATTGATTTTAAACAGCGTCAGGAGCGTCGTCGTGGAGATAGAAGGCGTGGTTTCAGACGTATAGATGACAGAAATTTAATTTCGAGAGCAAAAGAGGAGGCTGCAGCCATAAAAGAGGCAGCGGCAAAGGAAGGTTATCAGGAGGGTTTGGATGCTGCAGAAGCAGAGATAGCGGATTTAAGAGATGCAATAGGAAATTTCTTAAATGCTAAGCAAGCGGTATTTGATTCAATAGCACCTGATATTCTTGAAATTGGTATGGATATTGCAAAAAAAATCATTAAAAAAGAGTCAATAGAAGATTCTTCGATAATTCTGGAGAATATCAAGGAGATATTGAGCGGATTATCAAAAGAAGAAAAGAAGATTACCTTGACAGTAAATCCTGCGCAAAGTGCAATGGTAAAGCAGGAAATTCCGGAGGTAATAAACTCATTAGGATTTGAGGCAACAGTATTGGTAGTACCTGATGAGAATGTAACAGAAGGCGGTTGTATTGTAACAACATCAAATGGAGTTATTGATGCAACGATAGAATCCCAGTTATCAATAATTAGTAAGGTATTGAAAGAGGTATAATGGCGGCACCGGAAGGAAATAAGAATGCATTAAGTGAAATTGGAATGGCGATATTTGTTCTGTTCCTTTTAATCATTTTGCTTTGCGAACTTCCAAACTGGGTAATAAATGTTTGTATATGTTTAAATATTACGCTTGGAATTGTACTTTTAATGTTTGCATTATATGTGCAAAAGACCTTGGAATTGTCATCATTTCCATCAATTATATTGGTAGGTACGATGTTCCGACTTGTATTATCAATTGCTTCAACTCGTTTGATTTTGGCAAAGGGTGAAGCGGGAGAGGTAATTCACGCATTTGGAGAGTTCGTTACCGGTGGTAATATGATTGTTGGTGGTGTAATTTTCCTTATTATTACAGTTGTACAGTTTATGGTAATCACAAAAGGTGCGGAACGTATCGCAGAAGTTTCAGCCAGATTTGCCTTAGATGCTATGCCAGGTAAACAGATGACTATTGATGCGGATTTTAACGCAGGTTTGATATCACCGGAAGAAGCAACGCAAAGACGTGAGGACTTATCAAGAGAATCAAGTTTGATGGGTTCTATGGATGGTGCGATGAAGTTCGTAAAAGGTGATACTATTGCGGGTATTATCATCGTATTGATTAATATTATTGGCGGATTGTGCGTAGGTTGTTTGATGAACCAAATGCAAATATCTGATGCTGTTAGTAAATATACAGTATTAACAATAGGTGATGGTTTGGCATCACAAGTTCCATCCCTTTTGATGTCAATTGCAGCCGGTATCTTTATGACACGAGCTTCAGCTGCTAGTCCTTCATTGGGTGCTGATGTTGCTTCGCAAATTACAAGTAAACCTCATGCCTTGTTTTTTGCTTCAGGATTTTTGCTATTGCTTGCGATTACCGGACATACTTGGTTCTGGTCAGGTACGGGATTACCGCCGTTACCATTTTTTATATTTGCAATTGTCTTAGCGGTTGCAGGATTTCAAGTTCTTATTAATGCTGATGTTCAATCTCAGTTGGGGCAATTAGAAAATGTAAGGCAGAATATGCAAGATTTGGTTAACCCTAACAGAATGTATGAGCGTTTAGGTGTTGATATTTTGAGTTTGCAGGTGGGTTCAAATTTGCTTGTTATTGCCGATCCTGATCAGGAAGGTCAATTACTTGCAAAAATTGCTGCTTTACGTCAGAGAGTAACCGATGAATTAGGTTATATCTTGCCAAATATAAGAATTATGGATTCTTCAGCGCTGGATGCTAATGAATATATGATATCAATTCGTGGTAATACTGTTGCGACTGGTTATGTTTATCCAGGCAAATATATGGTAATTGCTGATCAATGGGATTCTATGAAAAAAGAAGTTCCGGAAGATGCAATTATTGGTATTGACCCAACATATCAAACACAGGCATATTGGATTTCTGCCGAGGATGCAAAATCTGCACGTCTTGTAACGGCAGTTGATGCGACAGATGTTATTGTTACTCACCTTCAAGAATGTGTAAGAAAACATGTTGATGAAGTTATGACCAAAACGGATGTACTCAAACTTATGGAACTTGTACGTTCTCAAGACCCTACACTTGTTAACGATTTAGTACCTACGATTATTTCAACAAGTGATTTAAGAAAGATTTTTGTAAACTTAATCAGAGAAAAAGTTTCAATTAAGGATATTATATTTGTATTTGAAAGACTTTGTGATTATGCAAGATTTTCAAAGGAACCTGATATCTTATCAGAACGTTTGAGAGCCGCATTAGGACGACAAATTTGTCTAGCCAATGTTCAAGATGACAAAGTTTTATATGCACTTACCTTGTCGCCTGATTGGGAAAAAATTCTTGATGACAGTTGTCAAAGAACAGAGTTGGGAACAATGTTTTTACTAAATCCAATGCAAGTTCAAGAACTTATTGAAACGACAGCAACAACACTTTTAAGAGCACACCAAACATGTGGAAGACAGCCGGTAATCCTTTGTTCTCCAAGAATAAGACTTCCGCTATATCAACTTTTAGAAAGACACATTCCAACGGTTGTAGTAATTTCTTATTCTGAACTTATCACTGATATCAAGGTAGAAGCGATAGATTCAATTGGTGATGCTTATCCTGCGGAGTAGAAAGAAGTTAATATGAAAAAAATTGTATTGGGACTAATAAAAATTTATCAATATTTTTCAAAATTTACCCCCTCAGTTTGCAGATTCTACCCAACGTGTTCGGAATATACGAGGCAGGCAATAGTAAAATACGGCCTGTTGAAAGGCGGATGGTTGGGAATTAAACGGATATGCAGATGTCACCCTTGGAATCCTGGTGGGTATGATCCTGTCCCATAAATTTTCTTAGGTTAAGTTTTGTAATTTTTTTATTGTAATAAATTAGCAAAAAGAAATTATTGTTAGTATCATAAAAGTATAAAGTTTATGGAGGTAATATGCTAGAGATAAACGTTATAAATCAATTGGCTAATAATAAGGTCCTGGTTTCAGAAAATAGTAATTATGGTTATAATAATCCGCGATATTATATTGCAAATGAAAATAATGTTGATAAATTTATAAAAACAAGAAAATCTATAGATAATTTGAATGGATTTCAAAAAGCATGTTCAGTAGCCCTTGCAACAATTGCAGGGTTATTTGTTTTATGGAATGTAAAATCATCTAAAAAGGTAGCAAAAGTTTTTTCAGGGATTATCGCCGGAATGGGTGCTTATGCAGGTTTGCACGGAATAGATAATCTTATTGATAAGCAAGCGCAAAAGAATAATATAAAACGCTTTCAGGTTGAAGAAATAACAAGTGATCAGGAAAGGATTTCTCAGGCTGTAAATTATAATTCTGACTCGGATATTACCTCTGCTCAGGACGAGGATATTGAAGAAAACGACGAAGAAGAAAATGCAGAAGATGCAAAAATAAATGAAGATGAATAAAATATGAATTTTATTATTGTTCATATTGTGAAAGTTTAAAATATCTTTAAGTTTTAGCCTTTCAAACAAAGTTATGCTATTATAGTATAAATTGGAGAGGTAATGACAGAGATAAAACTTACGGAACTTGAAAAATTAGAAGAATTAATTCTGCAATATAAAAAAGAAACTGATAAAAAACGCAAACATGTAGCCTACATTAACCTTGTTGAAGAAACATTAAAAGTTGTAAAGCGTATAGTTTTGTCATTTAGTTCCTTGCCGCCGACTGTAACAAGGGATGATTTGATACAGGTAGGTGCAGTTGGAGTTTTGCAGGCAATCGAAATGTATAGGGTCGAGGAACGTGGAAGTTTTAAAACGTATGTTAGCAAGGTTATAAAGGGGAAGATATATCATTATTTAAGGGACAAGGCAAATATTGTCAAAACTCCAAGGGAAACATATTCTAATATAGCCAAGGTAAGGGAGGCTATTCAAAACTTATCCGAAAATAATACGAAGGTTCCGACAGTTGAAGAAGTTGCTGCTTTGGTTCAATTACCGAAAGATAAAGTCGAAGAGTTAATGAATATTGAATATACAAAAAATATGATATCTCTTGACCAAAATATCTACACAACAGAAGGTGGGGAAACTCTACTTGATAGAATACAATCAGATACATCCGAAAGTTTTGAAGAATCCTATGCAAATAAAAAGATTATTGAATTTGCGCTGAACAAATTACCTTTGAATGATAAAATGGCTATTTCCATGTATTACATAGATGGTATGTCAAGAAAAGAAATTTCTGAACATTTGCGTGTTTCCCCTACACAAGTTTCCAGAATTTTAAAAAGAGCATTAAACAGATTAGCCCTTATAGTAAGAGAAGAATTATCAGATACAAAGGAGGAATAATGGGATTTACACTACTGATATTAGGTTGGATTTTTGTATTGGGACTTGTTATAGGTAGTTTTTTGAATGTAGTTATTTTGCGTACAGTAAGCGGTGAATCAATTGTTTTTCCTGCGTCAAAATGTCCCAAGTGTGGAACTCCTCTAAAATGGTATCATAATATACCTGTTTTATCTTATATATTCTTGCGTGGAAAATGTGCTTTTTGCAAAGAACATATCAGCCTTCAGTACCCGATGGTAGAATTGCTTACGGGAATAATTTTTCTGGCATTGTTTATAAAAATATGCAAACCTATAGATCCATTATTCGGATTATCTTCAATGATGCCAATAGGTTGGTATCAGATTTTGGTATATTTATTTGCACTTATTGTAACAGGTTTATTTATAGCGATTGCGGGAACTGATATTTTAGAAAAGAAAGTTGCCGATGTTCATACTATTCCATTAATCGTTATGGGTTTAGTATTTAGTTTTTTATATACCGGAGCAACGGTTTATGTTTATTACAAAGAACTTGGAGAGTTGCCTAAATTTACTTGGGAATTATGTTCAACCTCACCTTTATTTTTCTCGATTTTAGCAGGTGTAGTTGGATTTTTTACGATGGAAATTCTTGCAAGAATAGGGTTGCCTATGGTTGGAGCAAGAATTTTTGGGGAAGGTGATTCATATATTGCTGCCGGACTTGGTACTGTATTTGGCGGGCTTTTGGGTACTGTTGATACTTTTCATAATCCTTTGCCTGCTATATATTCAATACTTCTTATTCTTGTTATGAGTTGTATTGTTCAGTTAGTTTTTACATTGCCTTTGTTTATGAAAAAACTTGCTCAAAAGAAAAATTGGGTAACTTTTGGTGCAATTTGTGCATTTATTGTTTATACAATCGTATATTTGACTGCGCAATCTTTAAATTGGCTTGAAAATTCCGTTGCATATTGGGCAAGTACAATTGTTCTTCTGGCGATGGGTATTTTCGTTTGCAGGGAAATTCTTTTGGGAATTAAAGATAAAGTTTCCGAAGGTTTGTATCTTCCGTTTGGGCCGGCGATGGTGGTTGCAGGATTTATTTCATTCTTTTTGTTGAACTTTTAAATTAATAAAGTATAAATAAAGAAGGGGGCAACTACATTTTTAATGTAGTTGCCCCCTTCTTATTAAGTCATGGTTATATACTGTGAAATCATTTATTATACAGAATATTAAGTTTTGTAAAAAGAAATTTAAACATGGAAAACGTTGTGTAGTAAGGTTTTCAGAATGTAGTATATAAAATATAGATATAGAAATAGCACTTTTTATATATACAAAGTTTTTATATATATGTAAGCGTAATGTAAATGAAATGAAAAAAGGAGAATATATGGCTAGAGTATTAATTTCAATGCCCGAAGATTTTTTGAACAAAATTGATCAAGTAGCGGACGGAGAAAACCGGTCAAGGAGTGAACTTATTCGGGAAGCATTAAGGACTTACATTTACAAGCAAAAGATTAAGGAATCAACAGGAGCACTGCAAAATGCCAACCTGTTAGAAACGTTGTTGAGTTAATCAGTGGCAAGGAAAAAGGCGAAAAGATTTGGGAAATAAAAAAGGCTTCGTTTAAATTTCGAAGTCTTTTTTATTTTTTGTAATATAATCAAATAAAGTAGCAAAAATTTTAAATTTAGTGTTTTAAGTTATAACGTAAGCAGATAGTAAAAGGGTAGTAAAATGATTTATAACTATGTAACATTTAATCCAAAAGTTCACAAATTTGAACCAATGCGTAAAGTAACAGAGAAATTAGTCAGATTAGATGAAAAGCATCCTTTTGATTTGATAAAAAAAATCGGAAAAACAGAAAAACCTAAAAAGTTTGTAAGGGTTGCAACAGGTAGTACCCCTCCTCCTGATGATCCATTAAATATTTATAACAAGTCGTTTACTAAAAACGTAAGTAATATAATTTCTTATGTAGTTAACACTTGCAAAAAGTTTTAAAATTATAATGTGCTTAGGTAATTAACAATTTCATCAAGTGAATAAATATCTTTTTGGATAAAAAAGTTCTTTTTTGATTGTTCTTTTACGTAGTCTAAATTTTTGCCGTCCAGAAAATCTTGAGTATAAGGTCTTAGCATAATAGAAGGGATTACGACTAAATCGCAGTCAATATCTTTTACTGTTCTTATCAAATCATCAGTTGTGATAAGACCTGCAACGGTAATATTTTCACCCCAGTATTTTGATTTTACGGGGTGGATTTCAACTGTTAAGTTTTTAATTTTATTTAGTTTAATTGAAATTTCATCAAACATATCTTTTGCAGCGTAAGAACAAGCAAAAATGATTTTTTGAGGTTTTGAAATTTTTTTAGGCAATTTTAATTTGTTAAAATTATCAAGGGTTAATCTTAATGCTCCAACTCCGTCTTCTAATTGGCAAAATGAGCCATAATATTTTGCAGGCGGAATTGGTTTTCCTGCAAGGAGGAAAAATTCATCAGAGCAGCAAACTCTTTTGTATTTTGAAGCAATCTCGATAGTTTCAATTGCGCATTTTTTATCAACTTGTTTTAATTTTTCATCCCTAAATTGTGTAACTCCGACAGGTACAATTGCAACAGATAAAACTGTATTTTTTAATTTTGCAAGATCTGATAATGTTCTATCAAGTTCAGCGCCATCGTTCCAGCCTGGGCACAAAACTATTTGAGCGTGGAAAGGAATTTTATTTTTCCTAAACCATATTAAGTTTTCGAGTGCTTTTCCGGCATTGGGATTTCTTAGCATTTTAACACGCAGTTCAGGATTTGTTGTATGAACTGAGATATAAAACGGTCCCAGTTGCATACGTTTTATTCTTTTTTTATCACAATCTTTAAGATTTGTCATTGTGATATATGTACCTTGAAGGTAAGAAAGTCTGTAATCATCATCTTTGATGTAGAGGGTTTTTCTCAATCCTTTTGGTTGTTGGTCCACAAAACAAAATATGCAGTGATTTAGACAAGGTTTTATTTTGTCAAAAACAGCACTTTCAAAGACAATTCCCAAATCTTCATCAAAATCTTTTTCGAGTTCAATTTCTTCAATTTCACCATTAACTTTTTTTATTTCAAGAGTAAGAAGTTCAGATTTGGTGTAGAAATTATAGTCAATCATATCTGTTAATTTGATACCGTCAATAGATAAGATTTCATCTCCTTGTTGAATTTCAAGTTCTTCTGCTATAGAACCTTTTATTGTACTGTTAACTATTGCAGGCATAAAACTATTCCTTTTCCAACCCTTCAATCATAGATACAAAATTTTTGTAGGTACAAATTGAATTATCTAAAACTATTTTTTGAAAAGTTGTTAATGGGGTATATTCATCATTTAGAATTTTTTCTGCATTAATTTTGTGTATTAAGGCATTTGTTTTGATATCTGTGAAAACTTCCGCTCTATCTTCTTCATCCAAAAAAGAAATGCAAGATAATTTTATATTTGCATCAGAAATAAATTGAAGCGGATTTTTAGATAACGGATTTAGCAAAAGTCTTTTCAATTCTTTTAGCCCGTCTTTTGTAATTGCATAAAAGACAGACAATTTACCGCCGTCGGACATAATTTTGGATGATGTAATAAACCCTTGCTTTTCCAATCGGACAAGAGCAGGTTTTAATGCTCCAAAACTGGGATTAGTGTAGGCAAGAAAAAATTCTTGAATTCTTTTATGTATTGCATACATAGTAAAATCGTGATTTACAAGAATATATAAAACCATTAACTCAATCATATTTTTAGGATATCATTAATTGTAGATTTTAACAAGAATACTAATTTTTAAAATCCAATTAAGATTTGTAAAATTTTGTGCGATAATAGGCAAAAAAAATATATTTACGACATTATAATCAAGTAAAGGTAAAATTGAAAGGTAGGTGTTAATATGGTAGAAATGGTTACAACACAACCACCAAAATTTACAACAATAATGTATGAAACAAAAGATGGTGAAAAGGTTTCAGCAACAAAAAAAGACGGCATAGTAACTCTTGTAGGAGATAAAAATGGTGTTCGTCAAATGGAGTTGGACAAATTTATAAAAGAAGAATTGCCAAATAATGTGAAAAATATTAAATTAGAAAATTCTCCGGAAAAAGATACCGTAGAACTTTCAAAACCTGCAAAAGAAGAAAATAAGGAAGTAGCACCGGCTTCAGCACAGTTACCAAAAGAAACTGAAAAAGCAAATGCAACAAATCCAATCGCACCGGCAGCAAAACCTGAAGCAAAGGCTCCTGTTGCACCGGAAGTAAAACCGGAAGAAAAAACACAACCGGAAGCAAAGAAACTTGATGTAGTTGCGTAATTTCCACATAATATAATTTATAAATAAAAAACGATTGCTTTATAGTTTATAAGGCAGTCGTTTTTTTTTGTTTATTAGTATTATTTTTGTAAAAATATTCCGATACAAACTAATAACAAAAACCAGATAAGAATATTTCTGACATAAAAAAATCTAAAATAAAAAGGAGCATCAGTTGAATTTTTTATTTTATCCCAATTATCAAGCGGATAGTGCCAGAATTTTATTTGGGGCAAATTAGATTTGTCCTTGTTAAAGTCTTGCAAAGATTTGTATAAGTCAAAAATCAAAGGCAGTGTTAAAAAGGTAAGAAAATAAAAATAATTTTTAGTGCTAATTGCAAAAATTGTTATACATAAAAATCCCAATCCATAGAATGCAAGAAGCAAATTAAGTGCAGTATTTTTATTTTTACATTTTGTACAGAGAGTTTTTTTATGAGAAGATTTATCACCATCAAAATCCATCAGCATATGTGCATATAAAACTGTAATAGTAATGAAAACGCACGCAACAGATAAAATTAAAACCTCAGATGAGAATTTACTTTTCATAACATAATAAGTCCCTTCATATAATAAAGGTCCGTATGCTATAAAAACAGCAAGTTCTCCAATTCCTGAGATAGAACATTTTTGATAGAAAACCGCAACCAAAAGCCCGATAAAAGCAAGTATTGCAACATAATATCCTGATAAAAAGAATAAAATAATTCCAATAAATCCTGCAATTCCTAAAAACGTTATTATTGCATATTTTAATTCAATAATCGTAGCTTGATTATTTTTAAGATACAGACATTTGCAGTTTTGTGCGGAGTTTAAAATTTTTTCATCTTTTATCAGAATTTTATAATCGAAATAATCATCAATAAGATTAGTCGCCAGATGCACCAAAGACATTCCTATTAGTGCCAAGATTCCTAAAATTATATTTCCATTATCGTTTATTGAATAAATGAAAATAACAACCCAATTTAAAACGGTAATCGGAAGGGAATATACTCTTGCGCAGTTAAGCCAGAATGCTATTTTTTTGAATAGTTTTATCATATTTCTAAAATATTTTTCATTGCAACAACATGTTCATAACTTGCGCCGGCTTCTAAAATTTCTTCAGCATCCAGTCCGAACATCGTAATCAAATCGTGCGCTTTTGTAAGATTGTTATCATTAAAGTATTTTATGACATTATTTATTGCATCTTCTCTTGAAAGACGTGTAATTTGATTATTAATTCCTTTCCTAAGAATTCTGGTTTTTGACTTTCCCATTATTTTCCAACCTTTTGATTTAATGCCAACAAAGCAGCCCCAATCATTCCCGCATAATTTCCGGCTTGAGCTTTTTTAACTTTTGTATGCGTAGTTACAATTTGCGAATTTACATTATGTTCAATTTTTTCAGTGTCGGTAAATTCTGCCATAGAACCTGATAATATAACACAATCAGGATCAAAAAGATTTGCAAGTCCAACAATTCCGTCTGTTATATCTTGCTGCCATTTATCTAAAATTTTAATCATTTCGGGTTTATTTTCTTTTACCCCTCTAACAACATCATAAGTTGTAACATCTTTGTTGTTAAGCATTTCTTCAGCTGTTAATTTCAATCCGTTTCCTGATGCGTAAATTTCAAAGCAATCCCAATTCCCACAAGTGCATCTTCTGTGTTTATCTGTACGCATTTTAAAATGCATTTCACCGGCCGCACCATTTTGACCTTTTAAAAGTTTTCCATTTATTATTATTCCACCGCCAACACCTGTTCCAAGAGTAAGCATAACTGAAACAGCCGTATTTTTAGATGCTCCGATTTTATATTCTGCCCAAGCGGCACAATTTGCATCGTTTTCGACAAAGACAGGTTTTTTAGATAATTTTGCAAATTCTATCTTTGGGTAATCTTTTGCAATATTTCCGGTAGAACCAACAATTTTAGTGTTTTCATTATTAACAGCACCGCAAGTTGAAAATGCAATTACATCAACTTGATCTTCATATTTTTCAATAATTGCTTTAAATAAATTTTTGATACTTTCAAAATCTTGTGGAGTATGATTTTTTTCTATATCACTTATAATTTCGCCATCTGAATTTATTATTGCATTATAAATTTTTGTCCCGCCAACGTCAAAAGCAAGTGCTTGAGTCATTAAGTTATTCTCCTTCTATATTATTTATCATTTTTAAATATATCGCAAAATCTATTTATCAAATTCTTATTTGTAGAAATTTTTTTATCATTTTGAGGGATAAATTTATCCCCGTCTGCATTTTTATCAACAAAAAGGGTCGTTTTTTGCACATCATGACCTAATTTTTCAGGGTTAAAATCTCCTGATAGAATTTTGATAAAATTTTTGGCTTTATCCTGTGTAGAAAGCAATTTCAACGGAAAAATTTTCATAACTACCCCTTTCTGAATACAAAACGTTTAGTAATTAATTGAGGTCTTGTAATAGCAGAACCGATAACAACACAATGTGCTCCAAGAGCAAAAGCTCTATCAACTTGGGCAGGTGTCCAAATTCTTCCTTCTAAAACAACAGGAGTCGAAGTTTGTTCAACAAGATTTTTTAACAATTCAAAATCAGGCTCATTTGCAGGCGAATCAAGAGATTCCATTGTGTATCCCGCAAGTGTTGTTGATAAAATATCTGCTCCTGCTTCTTGGGCTTTAATTCCTTCTTCAATAGTTGAAATATCAGCCATTGCAAGTCTTTTGTTTATATGAATGTATTTTATTAAATCTTCAAGTTTTTCATTTTCAGGACGTTTTCTTTGAGTTCCGTCGGTTGCAATGATATCAGCCCCTGCTTCTACAAGACTGATAACATCTTTGATTGTTGGTGTAATATAAACAATTTCTTTCCAATTTTGTGGAATTACGTTAGGTTTTGTAATCCCAATAATTGGCAGGTCAAAATTCTTTTTAGCATTTTTTACATCTCTTACACCGGCAACACGTAATGCCCCAGCACCACCATTTACAACGGATTTCATCATCGCAAGCATGCAATCCTCTTTGTAAAGAGGCTCAGAAGGCATTGCCTGAACAGAAACTACAATTACTCCTTTAATACTGTTTAAAATGTTTTTCATACCATTAATTATATCTTAAAAATAACATAATGACCTAAAAAATGTTAATTTCCGTGTTGTTTTGTAACGTTACCTTTATAATCCGATATATTTTGTGAAATAATGGTATCATGTTATAGTATTTCAATAAATATAAAGATTTAAAATAAGGTGAAGTTATGAAAAAAACATTAATAAAGTATCCGTTTTTAACAAAAGAAGTCGAAATATATGAACGAGAAAACGGACATAAGATAGTATTAGCCCATAAAGAAGGCATGATGGTAAATGTTTCATCTTGGGTAAAGACAGGTTCAATAAATGAAAATGATGAAAATAATGGAATTTCGCATTTTTTAGAGCATTTAATGTTTAAGGGAACTCACAAGTATAAAGTGGGTGAATTTGACAGAATGTTAGAATCCAAAGGAGCGATTGTTAATGCTGCAACTTGGAAAGATTACACTTTTTATTATGTAACGTTGCCAAAGGGTATTGATAATAAAGATTTCAAATTAGCAATAGATTTACATGCAGATATGATGATGGATCCTGTTTTTCCTGCAGAAGAACTTGGAGCACCGTTTGATATAAATGATAATACGGTAACAGATAAAAGAGAACGTCACGTAGTAATTGAAGAAATAAGAATGCGCAAAGATCAACCTTGGACAAAGGTTTATAATCAATGCAACAAAAACATGTATCATTCACATCCGTATAAACGTGATGTAATCGGAACGCCTGAAATTATTTCACAATTAACAAGAGAGGATATAGACAGATATTATAGAACGTATTACACTCCGGAAAATGTTACAACTATTGTTGTAGGAGATTTTGACCATGAAGAAGTTGTAAATACGATATGTGAAAAATTTAATTTTCCAAATCGATTAACTTCTTTGAAAGTTGAATATACTCCAGATAAACCTGTTACAAGTACCAAATATGTAGAAACTACTGCAAATATCGCTACATCATACTTGATGTTTGGTTGGCTGGGTCCAAGGGCTTGTGAGTTAAAAGAGAGTATATGCTTAGACTTAATAAGTTTGATATTCGGAGATGGGTCAAGTTCAAGATTACAACAGAACTTGATAGAAAAACTTCCTGAAAAAATATTTAATATTGTTGGTTCAGAGCATTATCAATTTAAGGATGGAAATAACTTCTTTATCCAGGCGAATTTCTCACCAGAATCAAAGGATAGAGCGATTGAACTTATTAAAAAAGAACTTGCTAATTTGTTAGATAATAGAATAACGGAAGACGAATTGTTAAAAGCCAAGAAGCGTACAAAATCAAGATTTGCATACGCGGCAGAAACCGTATCAGAAATTGGAGAAACAATCGGTTATCATATGACAGTATGCAATGATTTAAAATTGATAGAAGATTATTTAAAGGATTTAGAAGATATAACAGTAGAAGATTTAGAAAATGTTATAAGAAAATATCTATCAATAGATAATGCTGTGATTTCTGTGTTAGTTCCGGAGGAAACAAAATAATGGAAACAGAGTATGACAAGGCATTATCGGAAATAAGAGAAAAATGTTTGACTTGTCAAAAATGTCCGTTAGGAAAAACCAGAACGAACATAGTATTTTCAGGAGGTGTTCCAAATTCAAAATTGATGTTAATAGGAGAGGCTCCCGGGTATTATGAAGATATGCAAGGAGAACCGTTTGTGGGAAAAGCCGGTCAGTTGCTGGATAAGATTTTAGGATGTGTAGGATTTTCACGCAGGGAGAATATTTATATTTGTAATACTTTAAAATGTCGTCCGCCTGAAAATAGGGATCCTTTACCTGATGAGAAATTAGCTTGCTCAGAATATTTAGAAGCGCAGGTAAAAATATTGCAGCCGCGAATAATTCTTTTATGCGGTCGAGTTGCCGTAAATTCATTTATAGATACAAAATTAGGAATAACAAAATTAAGAGGCAAGTGGTTTGAAGGCCCTTATTATTCAAAAATGATGCCAATATTTCATCCTTCATATTTGTTAAGGAATGACAGCAGAGAAAAGGGTTCTCCAAAATGGTTGATGTGGCAGGATATAAAAGAAGTTCGACGAGTTTATGATCAGTTGAATTGATTTTTGTCTGGATTATTTAATTATTGTTTATATATTCCTAAAATATATTCTTGTATTTTGATATTGTGCGTACGATAATAATAGTGTAGGAAAGGATATGACATGTCTAATATTCTTGTTTATACACTGGAAAGTAAAATATATATAAACCTTACAAATCGTTGTACAAATGATTGTATCTTCTGTTTGAGAAAAGATAAAGATGATGTATGTGGTCAGAAATTGTGGCTGGATAGTGAAGATTTTTCAGCAGAAGAGGTTATTGAGCAATTTGAAAAAATTCTTCATACTCAATCAAATGGCGAATATAAAAATGAGGTAGTTTTTTGCGGGTATGGAGAGCCTTTGTTAAAATTTGAAATTTTAAAAACTGTAGCGAAATATATTAAAGACAAATACCCTGATACAAAAATAAGAATAAATACAAACGGACATGCAAATTATGTTTACAAAAGGAATATAGTTCCTGAATTGGTAGGACTTATAGATGAAATATCAGTAAGTTTAAACGGTTCAAGTGCTGAGGAGTATAACGAACTTTCGCAACCGAAATTTGAAAATGCTTATGACGAAGTTAAAAAATTTATAAAAAGTTGTATTGAATCAAAAATTCATACAGTTGCATCCGTGGTTGACGGTTATAAAGGAAAACGTCTTGATATATTAACTTGTACAAAAATAGCGAAAGATTTGGGCGCAGATTTAAGGGTTAGAGAGTGGATTGTAAACGGATACTAAAAAATAAAAGGAGTAAATAATGCAAATACCGGCAATTTCAGCAACACAGTCGAATAACCAAAATTTTCAAGGCAAGGTAAATATAGTTAATGACTTGAGTTATTTACCTTGTAAATATGTAAGAACTGCTTATGATTCAATATCTAAAATGGTAGAAGATAAACCGTTTGATATCTTTATCAAACAAAACCATAAAGAAAAGTCATTAAGTTTTATAGCAAAACGTCCTGAACATGTTGGACTAAAAAATAAGCCGATAGTTGAGTATTCTATAGCAAATGCTTCAGAAATGGATAATCAAGAAAAGACAACAGATTTGTATATTTCGGTAGCAAAACAATCTATAGAAGATTACAATAAAAAATTTCCACCAAAGACTATCGGAGAGAGAATAGCAGATTCTTTAGATAATTTCAGAAAGAAATTTGTAAAACTATTCCAAGATAGCGACGAAATATAAAATAAATATAATCATGTAATTTAAGAGGAAAGGAAAAAACATGAACATTTTAGACAAAATTATGAAACCAAAGTCAATCGCGGTTATTGGTGCATCAACAAAAGAGCACACAATCGGTTCTGACATTATGAAAAGATTACAAGAGTATGATTTTAATGGAAAAATATACCCTGTAAACCCAAAAGGTGGTATTATTGAAGGTTTACAAGCATATACAACAGTAAATGAAATTCCTGGTGAAGTAGATTTAGCAATTATTGTAGTAAATGCTAAATTTGTATTAAATACAATAGATCAATGTCACGAAAAGGGAATAAAAGGCTTATGTATAATTACAGCAGGTTTTAAAGAAACAGGTGCAGAAGGTGCAGAACTTGAAAAACAATTACTTTCAAAAGTTAGAGAATATGGTATGAGATGTGTAGGCCCTAACTGTTTAGGTGTAGTAAACACTCACCCTGATATTCGTATGGATGGATGTTTTGCAGAAAGTCTTCCTGAACGTGGAAATATTGGTTTTGTATCACAATCTGGTGCATTAGGTGGCGGTATTTTGAATATATTAAAAGACCTAAACCTTGGTTTTGCCCAATTCATCTCAATAGGTAACCAAGCTGACGTAAATGCAGAAACAGCACTTGAATATTGGGAAGATGAAGAAGATGTTGAACAAATTCTACTTTATATGGAATCTATTCAAAACCCATCAAACTTCAGAAAATTAGCATCAAGAATATCAAAGAAAAAACCAATTTTAGCATTGAAAGCAGGACGTTCTGCAGCAGGTGCATCAGCAGCATCATCACACACCGGATCTTTAGCAGGTGCAGATAAAGCCGCTAACGCTTTGTTACAACAATCAGGTGTAATCAGAGAATATTCTTTGAAAAACTTGTTTGCAACAGCAAAAGTATTTGCAAATTGTCCTATTCCAAAAGGTGACAGAGTAGCAATTATTACAAATTCAGGCGGCCCTGGTATTATGGCAACTGATGCGGTTTGCGAATACGGTATGCAAATGGCAAAAATTACAGATGAAACAAAGGCAAAATTAAGAAGTTTCTTACCTTCTGCAGCATCTGTAAAAAACCCTATTGATATGATTGCTTCAGCACCAATCGAACACTACAAGCAAACATTAGAAACAGTTATTGCTGATGAAAATGTTGATATGATTATTGTAATTTATCTTCCATTCTTAGGCTTGAAAGATATCGATGTAGCAAAAGCTGTTATGGAAATTAAGGCTGAACATCCTGAAAAACCTGTAATCGGTGTATTTATGACTAAGAGTGAATTCTTTGCAAAATTATCAGATATGGATGTAAATGTTCCGTTCTTTATGTATGCAGAAGAAGCAGCAGACGGCTTGAACAGACTAAATCAACAAAGATTGTGGATGGAAAGACCGGAAGGAAAAATCCCTGTATTTGATGTAGACAGAGAAAAAGCAAAGAAGATTATCAGACAATCATTGTCAGAAAATCGTGCACAATTAACAACACGTGAATCAATTGATGTACTTGATGCATACGGAATCAGAGTATGTAAATCAGGATTTGCAACAACTGAAGAAGAAGCAGTAACAATAGGAAATTCAATCGGATATCCTGTAGTAATGAAGATGACATCAAAAACAACTTCACACAAAACAGATGTTGGTGGTGTAAGAGTAAATATACAATCTGCTGAACAACTAAGAGCAGAATATCAAGATTTAATCGCAAAATTAACAGAAAAAGGACTAATTGACGGTCTTGAAGGTGTGATCATTCAAGAAATGGTTAAAGGCAACAGAGAAATGGTTTGCGGTATTGCAACAGACCCTCAATATGGTCCAATGATGATGTTCGGTTTAGGTGGTGTATTTATCGAAGTTATGAAGGATGTAACCTTCAGAATTGCACCTTTAACTGATATTGATGCAAAAGAAATGATTAAATCAGTAAAAGCATATAAATTATTAGAAGGTGCAAGAGGTACAACTCCAGCACAAATGGATCAAATTGAAGAAACTTTATTAAGATTATCTCAATTGGTTCATGATTTCAGTTTCATTGATGAGTTGGATATCAACCCATTGTTGATTTCTGAAAAAACCGGTGAAGGCATTGCAGTAGACGGACGTATTAAAGTTCGTTTAGAAGAAGCAAAAAACGCATTGACTTGTGAATGTGGTTCTTGCTCTTGCTGCCACTAGTTTGTAGATAACAGTTATAGCAAAACCGGTCTTTAATTATAAAGACCGGTTTTTACCCTAAAGAAAGAAGAATAAAATATGAGAATTGTAAAAGTAGTAAATGCTGCCATTGTGGCAACAAAGGAAAGAAGATTTATAGCACGAAATTCTAAAAAGCAATTATTGAATCCTGCGGATCAAGTTTATTTAAATGCATTAACCCATATATCCGGAGAACCGTCAAAGAAATTTTCTCAACAAATGAGAAATTGGTATAAAGCATATCAAGCAGATTTGGCTCGTCAACAATTGGTAGAAGATTTAAGTAAACCATTTCAGAAAAAGGGAAAAATTGCCTCCTTTATAGAACGTATATTAAAATAGTCGACCTGGACAAACCCAAATAGAAGAAAAAATTAAAATGAACTCCTAAAAAGGGGGTTACATTTTATCTAAAAATGGGTTAATATATTAATAGAGGAATACATTTATTTTAAAGACGGACAATTATGAAATCAGCAAAGGAACTGGCGACAGAAGCAAAAATTGAAGGCAGGTTAAAAGATCGCCCCGAATGTTTAGAACTTGTGAGATATTTATTTGCAGATGAAGAGTTGCAGGAAATGCAAGAATATGCAAATAACGTATCAATAAGGCGTCTTGGTTATAATGACCATGGTCCTGTTCACATGCGTCAAGTCGTTGGGAATGGGATAAAGATGCTTAATATATTGCACGATTTTGGAATAAAGACATCTTTAGAGCAAGAAGAAATCGGAACCTTTGAAGATAGTATGTGTGCTGTTATATTGGCAGGTCTAATGCATGATTTGGGAATGTCAGTTGGCAGACAAGGTCATGAAGAGATGTCTGCACTATTAAGCCAACCAATGATAGAAAGAGCCTTAATGCATATATTTCCAAATGATTTGCATAGAAGAATAATTATAAAATCTGTAGCAACAGAGGCAATAATAGGTCATATGGGCTCCAGAAAGATACATTCAACTGAGGCTGGGATTATATTAATTGCTGATGGTTGTGATATGACAAAAGGCAGAGCAAGAATTCCGATGTCTATAAATACAACCCCAAGAGTTGGCGATATTCATAAATATTCAGCACATGCAATAGAGCGTATCAGTATTAAACATGGCGAAAGACGCCCAATAAGAATTACCGTAGAAATGTCAGGCGATGTTGGATTTTTCCAAATTGAGGAAGTTTTGTTGCAAAAAATCGAAGCAAGCCCAGCAAAACAATTTGTTGAATTATACGCAGGTGTTACTGGCGAAGAACGCAAATGTTATTTATAAACATTTTCAACTTCTTGATTTGATATTTTTATATTAGTTTTTTCTTGTTCAATATCTTGTATCTGATTTTGTGGAGCAAGTTTTGGATGTCCTTTTGTTTGAGATAAAATTACTGCACTAATCATAAATATGCACCCAAAAATTTCTTTTGGAGTCATTGTTTCATGCAAAATTGTGCAGCCGCCTAAAACAGCAAAAACGGATTCAAGGCAGAGAATAAGTGATGCAACTGTAGGTTGCGTGTATTTTTGTCCAAAAATTTGCAAGGTATAAGCAACTCCACACGTCAAAACCCCAGCATATAGTATTGGAATATATCCAGCTATAAATTTACTTAAAGTAGGTTCTTCAAAAATAAGCATTAATGGTAGTGATAATATCGCAACGACAAAAAATTGCAGGCATGATATTTTAGTGGCGTTAACTTTTCCTGAAAAATGATTAACAACAAGAATATGAACACCGTAGAAAAATGCTCCTATTAAAAGCATTCCGTCATAGAAAGAAAATCCTCCGGTATCAGGTTTAACGCAGAGTAAATATAGCCCTATTAGCGCAATACCTACACTAATTTTTACTGTTTTAGTCAATTTTTGTCCAAAAAACATAGAAATTAATGGAACATATATAATATAAAGAGCAGAAATAAATCCTGCTTTACCTGCACTTGCGCCAAGCATACAATATTGTTGAATTGACATTGCTATAAATAATGCAGTTCCGCATGATATTCCTGCTTTTGCAAGATTTACATGTTGTTCGTGTTTAACTTCTTTAGTTCGGGTGTCTTTTTGAATAATTTTGGCAATAAATATTACGGGTATAAGACTTAATCCGCCTAAAACACTTCTTATAAAATTAAAACTAAAAGGTCCTACATAATCCATTCCTGCTTTTTGTGCGACAAAAGACACACCCCAAATAAGAGCAGTTAAAAATAATGCAATATTTGAAAGTATTACTTTATTCATATAAAAACATCCTTCTATACTCAATTATAGAATTTCTTTGATTTATTGTCCACAAGTTTTTAATTTTATATTATAATGCACTTTAATAGAGCAAATTTAAAGGATACAATATGACAGATTATAAATATTATTTAGATAATGGAATTTATGATATTCAAAATGGTAAATACGAGCAGGCAATAGAAAATATAAATAAGTCATTAGAGTTGAAAAAAGATTGGGAAATCCCATATTTTTACAGAGCCGTTGCCTATCAAGCATTAGAAAATTATGATGAGGCAATGCTTGATTATTCAAAGGCTATAAAAATGAATGATAAAATGACTGATGCTTATTATAACAGAGCAAAAATAATTTTATCAAATCAAAATTCTACAATGGCAGATATTCAAAATGCAGTTGATGATTTGGATAAAGCACTGAAGTTAGATAGCAAATTTGTAGATGCATTATATGCAATGGCTGCTGCATATAAGAAATTGGGCGATTATCATAAAAGTTTGGTTTATTTAGAAAAATTATTGGAAATTGCGCCGGATGCTGTTCATGCAAAAGCCTTGAAAAAATTGATTTTACAAAAATATATCGTTAATTAGTGTTAGCGTTCGATGCAAAATTTTTGCTTGACAAGTAGATAAATCTATGCAAAGATATTTATATTGAAAATATACATTAGGAATTAGATGGGAATATGGTAAAGAAGTTTTATATCGAAAGTTTTCCGTACGAAATTGAATTGACGGCAAGGATTTGTCATGAAAGTGCAAAAAGATTATTAGAATCATATACAAAAGATGTTTCAATAGAAGAGTTTTCAATATTAGATACGATAGTAGCCCGTCCGGGATTATCACAGGCGGATTTAGCAAGGCTTGTATTAAAGGGTAAGGCTCATACAGGTCGTTTTATTATGTCATTAGAAGAAAAAGGTTTTGTAGAGCGCCATGTCCAAGAGCGTGACGGCAAGTTGATAAAAGTTGCTGTTGTTACTGATAAAGGTATGAATTTATACTCCTCTATCATTGATAAAATGAAACCTGTAATTGCTCATTTTGAATCTATGATATCAGAAGAAGATATAAACAAAATGATTCAGGGTTTGCGCGCATTTAGAAAGAAAGTTGAAAAGGCCAATAAAATAGTATTTGAATAGAGAGAATAATGAGTGAAGAAGTTATAAAACAAGAACAAGCGGTGAATGCGGAAGAGTGGCACCCCTCTCGAAATCCGTGGTTAATATCTATCCCATTAATGGCATCTGTTTTTATGTATGCACTTGATGAGACTATTTCCAATGTTGCATTGCCATATATGGCTGGTTCATTTTCATGCAGTCACAATGAAGCAACTTGGGTAATAACTTTTTATTTAATTGCAAGTGGAATTATTATTCCTGCAGTTGATTTTTTGTGCAAATTACTTGGTAGAAAAAATTTCTTTATGCTAAGTATCATAATATTTACGATATCGTCATTTCTTTGCGGTATTTCGCATTCATTGATAATGATGGTACTATCAAGGTTTTTACAGGGCTTAGGCGGCGGTGCTATTTTACCGTTAACTCAGGCAATAATGATGGAAAGTTTTCCTAAAGAAAAGCGACCTCAATCAATGGCTTTGTTTGGGTTAGGAATTGTATTTGCACCAATTATTGGTCCTGCTATCGGTGGTTGGATAACAGAAAATTGGTCTTGGCCTTATATTTATTATATTAATATTCCGATTGGATTTTTTGTACTTGCTGCGGCAAAAGAACTTTTAGAGGATCCTCCTTATGCAAAGAAACAAGCTGGTGTAAAATTTGATTCTATTGGTTTTGCATTTTTAGCGGTATGGCTTGTATTATTACAAATTGTCTTGGATAAGGGTAATGATGCAGATTGGTTTGGTTCAACTTGGGTTTGTTGGATGACTGGAATTTCATGCGTATCCGGTATATTTTTCTTAATTTCACAATTGATGAAGAGAAATACTTTAGTTGACTTGTCAATCATGAAGGATAAGAACTTCTTGTTTGGTACATTGATACAAATAGTATTGATGGGAGTAATGATGGCATCTAGTGCGATATTACCTTCAATGTTGCAAAGTATGATGGGATATACTCCATTTTTAAGTGGTTTATCAATGGTGCCAAGAGGTGCAGGATGTTTGGTTGCAACAATATTTAGTGCTATATTTATCACTAAAATTGGTGAGCGAAAAATGGTTATGTCGGGCTTATGTATTTTAGGCCTGGGCGGTTTGCTATTTGGCGAAATTAATTTACAAATTGCGTTGGGTAATATTGCATTTCCAAACTTCTTATTCGGCTTAGGATTGGTTATGGCGATGGTGCCATTAGTTGAATTATCTTGTAGAACATTAAGAAATGAACAATTAACAAATGCCAGCGGGGTTCAAAATTTGTTAAAAAATGTCGGGGCTGCTGTTGGTACATCTCTTGTAACCACTTGTATTTCAAGATTTGGACAAGTTCATCAGTATATGATGGTCGGAAAATTAACCGAATTAAATCCTGAATTTATGTCCAGATTACAATTTTATACCGGTGTATTTACTGGAAATACGGATTTGGCATCTGCAACATACACTGCAAAAGGTCTTTTGTATAATCAATTGTTGCAACAATCAACGCTTTGGGCATATATTGATACATTTAGAATTTTTGCAGTTGCGTGTTTCTTTGTTGTGCCTTTAGTTTTGTTAATGAAACGAAAAAATATATAACCTGTCAAAATTTTTTCTGAATGGTGGTATTTATATCACCTTTTTTTTGTGAAAATTTTTATTATTTTTTCACAATATTGAATGTCTGTAAGTGGCAGTGCGACCGTGTTATTGAAGTTAGATTCTGGGAAATCTTCGGGAAAATTTTGCCATAATCTTAATAAAATAATATGATTTTTTAAAATTTCTTCTTTATAAAAATCTTTTGTTGGGGCAAATGGGTAGCAATATGGAATTTCATTTTCTGGTAGTGAAAGTTTTATATTATTATCTTTCTTGAATATTTTTTCATATTCTTTGAAAATATAAAGTCGAGTTTTTTTATCCTTATCAAAATTCATTTTGCTAAGTAGATTTTCAGAGTATTTTGAGATTGTTTTTATTTCTTTTTCTTTATTTAGGATTAATTCATTTTGAACAAATTGGTTATAATTGTTGTGAAAATCTGCCTGAGGAAGTTTTTTGGTATCTTGTTCAAATATATTTGGCAAAATTTTATTTGTATATAAATATGCTCCGGATGTTACATTAAAAAACTTGCGAAGTGAATAAATAGAGCCAATTCCCTGTGGAGGATTATAAAACGCTTGAGCGTTATCAATGATTAAATTGGGGTATTTAGTGGCAAGTTCATTGCAAATTTTGTTGCATAAACCAAAATAATTTGTGTATAGAATGAACGCATTTAAAGGAAAATCTTCTATCGGGTAAAAATTTTTATCAATATGATAGAATGATACGTGGCAGCCTTCTTCTTTTGCGGCAATCCAGACAGTTTGGCAAGTATAATACGGGATAAATATTTCATTTATCCCGTATGCTCTAATCAAATATTTTAAACAATTTCTTGCAAGGTTTAGTTTTATTAGTTGCATTATTTGTTAAATGCCTCAAAGAATGCTTGTAATAATTCTTGACCTTTAATCATTGTTTTATAATCAACATATTCTCTTGCAGAGTGCATATTGCAAACGGTTGCAAGTCCTAATAGGTATGGTGAGAATTTTTCACCTTTTGCGTTTGTTTTGTTTGCATAGATATGAGTTTCAGCGCCTGCGTGGAAGGATGAAATCTCAGGTGTTATGCCAAGTTGTTTTGCTGTTTTTTCAAATAGTTCAGGTATTGTATTATCTTCATTTTTTTCAAACATTGGCATTTTTTCTGTAAATGTTATAGTTGCAGTTGCAATATTTGGATATTCTTTGTTAAAGTTATTTACTGTAGTTTGCATCATTTCAATAAGTTCATTTTCTTTATCTTTTCTTGAACTTCTTATTGAATATGTAGCGTGAGCATCAGTGTTGATAACATTTGTAACGTTTAAATCTCCTGCTGTAATTCCTCCGATATTGCAAGAAGTGACAACTTTGTCGCCTTCTCTGTAAAATACTCCCTGA
Organism: uncultured bacterium; assembly: GCA_949288725.1. Taxonomy (GTDB): domain Bacteria; phylum Cyanobacteriota; class Vampirovibrionia; order Gastranaerophilales; family Gastranaerophilaceae; genus Zag111. The sequence goes on along the minus strand of CASELF010000102.1, from coordinate 10,917 downwards.
GGCATTTCGGAAACTAAATCTGCAATAAGTTTAGCTGCATTTTCTCTTGTGCTATCTCCGATATCGTTGCCTGAGTGTCCGCCTTTCGGGGCTGAAATTTTCAAATCTACCATAACATAACTAGCACCGGAAATTAGGCATTGTCCTAGTGCATCACTATCAAGCACAAGAACATATTTAGAATTTATTCTGCTAAAATCGGTATTTTTAATTCCGCTCATTCCGTTTTCTTCATCTCTTGTGAAATGAATTTCCAGTCCACCGTGTTTTAAATCTTTTCTATCTTTCAAATATTTAGCAAAGTATAAAGCGTTAGCAACTCCAGCCTTGTCATCAGCTCCAAGTGTTCTGTCTTTTGCTTTTATTAAATCACCGTCTAAATACGTTATTACAGGAGAATCATCTCCAATAACATCCATATGTGCAGACAACATAATAGGTTCTTTTGTTGTATCTGTTGGGGCAATTTTTATATATATATTGTTATAATCGTCTTTTTCGCATTCCAAATTATTTTGTGCACAATATTGGCAAATCCAATTGATAACTTTTTCTTCTTGCAGTGAAGGAGAAGGGATTTCTGCTAATGTGCAAAATAAATCAACAAGTTCGTTGTTTTTGCGTAACTCTTTCAGTTCCATATCAATTCCAACCTTTCTTTTTTTATTAACTATATAATAGCATATTTTTAATTGATATCAACCACACTTACACCATCTCCGCCTTCGGAGTCTTCACCGGGTCTGAATTTTGCAACGTATGGTGAGGTCTTTAAAAAATCCCTAATGGCTTGTTTTAATGCACCTGTTCCATGACCGTGTATTATATAAACAGGTGACAAATTAACAAGGCTTGCTTTGTCTAAATAACTTTCAACTTCATCTAAAGCATCTTCTACTTTATATCCTCTCAGATCCAATGTTTGTGACATCTCAAGTCTTTTAAGTTCAAATTTATTAAATGAAGTACCAGGAATTTTGACCTTGTGAGGTTCTTTATATTTCTCATCAAGAACTGCAAGTTCATCTTTTTTTACTTTCATTTTCATTGCCCCTAAATCGACAAAAAGTCTTTTGTTTTTGTCAGGCAGAGAAACGACAGTTACTTTTTGGTGAAGATTTTTTAGCATAAGAGTATCACCAACAACAACCTTGTCCCAATCAATTTCAAGATATTTATTGGCATCTGTAACTTTGTCAATTTCATCTTTAAAATTACTCTCCAATTTGGCAAGACGAGAATATGCTCTTCTTGCGATTTTTTCAGATTTCTCTTTGCGAAGTTCATCTAAAATCCGTTTGATTTCCCCTTTGGCTTCAAGAATTTCTGTATCAAATTTCAATTTGATATTTTTAATAGTTTTCTTTTTATCCTTCTTTACTTGATTAAGGTTTTCTTCATATTCTTTTTGTAATTCAAGTGAATTTTCTTTAATTTCTTGAGCCTGTTCAAGGTTTTTAGAAAGTTCCATGTGTGTTTTTTGTAATTTTTCAACTACAGCAACGGTTGGATCTTTTTGGGTTATTAAAATATTTTTCGCTTTGTCAATAATGTCTTTATCCAGTCCAAGATTAGATGCTATTGAAATTGCATTACTCAAGCCAGGAATCCCGATTAGTAATTTGTATGTAGGTTTTAGGGTTTCTGTGTTAAATTCTACAGAGGCATTTTTGAAGAAACTATTTGTATATTCTAAAGCCTTTAACTCTCCATAGTGAGTTGTTATAACACACATTACATTTTTGGTAGCAAGTTTTTCCAGTATTTCTTGAGCAAGAACAGCACCTTCTACAGGATCAGTTCCTGCACAAATTTCATCCAGCAACACAAAACTATCATCATCACTTTGTTTTAATATTTCAATAATATTTGTCATATGGGATGAGAATGTGGATAAACTTTGCAAAATACTTTGAGAATCTCCAATATCTGCAAACACATTTTTAAAAGGATAAATTACAGCGTGAGTACAAGGCAAAAACATTCCAGCTTTTGCCATAAGGATAAATAATCCGATTGTTTTTAGAGTAACTGTTTTTCCGCCTGTATTTGAACCTGTTATTATAATAGATTTGTAATTTTTGCCTATTTCAAAGTTATTTGCAACAACATCATCACAAACTAAAAGCAATAACGGATGTTTCATATTTTCAAAATAGATATATTTATCATCAGTCACCTCAGGTTCGACTGCTTGAAGTTTTACGGCATAGCGGGCTTTTGCAAAATGAAAGTCGATTTCTGCCATAATTTTTTCACACTTTTCCAGTTCATTCATTCTGTCTTTGACTAAACTTGTAAGACGTACAAGAATTTTTATACATTCAGCGTGAATCTTTGACTTAACTTCTCTTATTTTATTGTTTAAAGGTACTAATTGAGCAGGTTCAATATAAAAGGTTTTGGAAGATGATGAAACATCATGAATTATCCCCGGAACTTTGTTTTTATTTGATGCAATAACCTGAAAAACAACTCGTTCATCTCTTTGGGTGTAGATGTTGTTTTGAAGATATTTTGAAAAATTCGGATTATTTAATAATGAAGAAATTGTATCTCTTATATTTTGTTCGGTATCTTTTAATGATGAATATAAACCTTTTAATTCAGGAGTTGCATTTTGTTTTATATTTAAACTTTCATCAAAAGTTTCAAAGATTTCGTCTTCAGTTGCTTTGTCAGAAACTAAACCAGATGCTAGGTTTTGCAGAAGATTATTTTCTTCTGTATTTTCCAAAAGAAATTTTTTTAAAATTCTTGATGATCTCATTGTTTTTGCAACTTCATTTAATTCTTCTTCAGACAGGTATGAAACTGTAGAATTTGCTTTAATTTTAGAAATATTTGCAATGTATTCGGTTGGGGTATCTTTTGCATAATCAAGAATTTTCTTTGCTTCTTTTGTATATTCTAACTGTTGTTTAATTTTATCAGAATTTACCAAAGGTTGAATATTCAAACAAATATCTTGGCTTTGTTTGAATTTTGCGAATTTTGATAATTCTTTTTTAACTTTATCAAATTCCAGTGTAATATTACTTTTTGTTGTGATATCCATACTATTTATTTTATTATAAAAAAGAATATTAGCATAAAAAAATAAGGTACATAAATCGCACCTTATTTTTTATATCAGATTATGTTATTTTATTCGTCTTTTAGACCTTTACGTTTGTAAAAATCTTCAATAAATCCTGTATTGAATTTTCCGCTAATGAACACATCATCTTCAATGATTGCTTGGTGGAAAGGAATAGTTGTTTCAATACCGGTAACAACATATTCTTTTAGCGCTCTATACATTCTGCGACGGGCTTCATTTCTGTTTCTGCCCCAGCAGATAAGTTTGCCTATCATAGAATCGTAATATGGCGGAATTTCATAATCCTGATAAACGTGGGAATCAACTCTAACTCCAAATCCGCCAGGTGCTAAATAACCTGTTAATTTACCAGGGTTTGGCATAAAGTTTTTCATCGGATTTTCAGCATTAATACGGCATTCAATAGCGTGTCCCCTAAGATGAATATCATCTTGAGTATATGATAATTTTTCACCCGCTGCTACTAAAATTTGTTCTCTAACCAAATCAACACTTGAAATCATTTCAGTAACACAATGTTCAACTTGAATTCTTGTATTCATTTCCATAAAGTACCATTTACCATCGTGGTCAAGCAAAAATTCACAAGTTCCTGCACCTTCATAGTTGATAGCTTTTGCTGCACGAACAGCCGCTGCACCCATTTCTTGTCTTGTTTTTTCATCAATTGCAGGAGATGGTGCTTCTTCTAATAATTTTTGGTGACGTCTTTGAATAGAGCAATCTCTTTCACCCAAGTGAACAACATTTCCGTAACTGTCACCTAATATTTGAACTTCAATATGTCTAGGATTTTCAAGATATTTTTCAGCGTAAACATCAGGATTTCCAAAGAAGTTTTTCGCCTCAGTTTGGCAAAGACTCATATTAACTTCAACTTCAGAATCATCACGGCAAATTCTCATTCCTTTTCCGCCGCCGCCTGCTGTTGCTTTAAGAATAATAGGATATCCGACTCTGTGCGCAAATTCTTGAACTTCTTCTACCGTTTTAACAATACCGGTACCGGGAGTTACGGGTACGTCGTTTTCTATCATTGTCTTGCGGGCAGTTGCTTTATCACCCATTTTTCTCATCGCTTCTGATGATGGCCCGATAAATTTTATTCCCTGTTTTTCGCAAATTTCAACAAAGTCTGCTCTTTCTGACATAAATCCATATCCCGGGTGAATAGCCTCAGCACCTGAAACCATTGCCGCTGACATAATAGCCGGAATACTTAAATAACTGTCTGCACTTTTTGCAGGTCCGATACAATATGCCTCTGTTGCTAATCTTACGTGCAATGAATTTGCATCCGCTTGTGAATATATAGCAACTGTAGGTATTCCTAATTCTCTGCATGCTCTAATAATTCTTACTGCAATTTCGCCTCTGTTGGCAATTAAAACTTTTCTAAACATTAAAATATCCCTACCTAAAAAAGAAGTGAACAGTTTAATCTATTCACTTCTTTAAATTATTTCTAACTACTCTACATATAACAGAACCTGTCCGAATTCAACAGGTTGACCGTCTTCAACACAAATTTCGGTAACAGTACCGGAAATTTCTGATTCAATTTCATTCATCATTTTCATCGCTTCAACGATACATACGATGTCACCTTTTTTAACTGTAGAACCAACTTTAACAAACGGTTCAGCATCAGGAGAAGGTGACTTGTAGAAAGTACCTACCATAGGAGAAGTAATAGGTGTTCCTTTTGGAGCAGCCTTTTCAGCCGGTTTTGAATCTGTTGATGCTGCAGGCGCAACAGGTGCTGAGGCAACTACTTGAGGTGCTGATGCAACTACTATTTCTTTTCTTAATGTAATTGCTTGTTCTCCATCTTCCAAAGAAATTTCTGTTAAGCCTGTATCTGCTAAAACTTTTGCTAATTTTTCTATATAATCTGTTTCAAATTTCATATTACTATCCTTTTTTAATGTCGAAATAAAATAAACAATACTGCTATGCTACTATTAGCATCTGTCTAAGTATTCATTTGTTCTTGTGTCAACTCTGATAATATCTCCGTTAGATACAAAGAACGGAACGTTAACAACGGCACCTGTTTCTAATGTTGCAGGTTTAGTACCGCCTTGAGCAGTGTTACCCTTTTCAGCAGGTGGAGTGTCTACAACTGCCAATTCAACGTGAGCAGGAATATCTACACCAATAATTCTGCCTTCGTGAGTTAAAATCATAACGTTCATATTTTCTTTTAAATATTTAATTCCTGACCCGATTTGGCTTTCTTCTACGTGAACTTGATCATAAGTTTCGTTATCCATCATTACGTAAGAAGTACCTTCTTTATATAGATATTGCATTTCACGTCTGTCTAAAGTCGCTTTTGCAACTTTTTCACCGGCTCTGAATGTTTTTTCAACAACTTGTCCTGTGATAACGTTTTTCAATTTAGATCTGACAAATGCAGCACCTTTACCCGGTTTTACGTGCAAGAACTCAACAACAGTCCATAAACCGTTATCTAGTTCGACTGTCAAACCTGTTTTAAAATCGTTTACTGAAATCATACTTTTCCCCTTTTACAAAATAATCATAATCTATTTTAGTCTAGGATAACACAAAAAATCAAATTTGCCAAATTTTAATGATAATGAAGAAATGTAACAAATTTGCAACTTCAAAAAATATTTCGATATGTACAAATAAATTTGTTTAAATTACAATAATGGTGTGAGAATTTAAGGAGTGTGTATTATGAAAATTTCAGCAATTAGTGTTTGTTGTCCAAAACCTCGTTTTACTGCAGCGGAAAATAATAAATCAGAATATGAAAATCCAATCAATAGAAGTACCGAAAGTAAACTTGCCATCTGGGGTTCTGTTGGAGGAAGTGTTTTGGCTGGTGCAACAGCAGCAGGTATAGGCAGTTGTTTTATCAAAAGTAACTCTCCTCATAGGGCAATGAAACTTGGCGGTATTGGGGCTGTTGTCGGTTTAGGTTTAATGGCATTAACATTACCTGCAAAACTTTATGATACAAAGGTAAGAGCCTTTACTAGAGAAAAAGAAATGGATGTATTTTCTCGTGATAGAGATTTGAAGGCTAATATAATGGATGAAGTCAATAAAGAAGTTAAAGATGAAGATGTTGATTTAGACCAAAAAATCAGTCATTACACAACTGTTCAAATGGCAAATAACGGTAATGGAATGTTGATTAAAGGGGCATAATTCTGATGAGGATAAGTCCTATATCAAACATTAGCAATAATTCTTTTGGAGCAAAGTCAAAGGATTCTGTCAACAAAAATGAACCATCAAACCCAATTACAAAAGGCGGAGAAAAAGCAAAACTTGCCGGTGTGACTTTTGTTGCTGGATTGGGTTTGGGTGCAAAAATGTTATTTGAACTTTTGGATGGTGATTTTGTTTTAGAAGATATTGGAGATGCCGCAGGGAAAATTGTCGAAAGACAGCATAAAGAAGCACGCGGTGCAAAAAAAATGTTGTTGCAACTAGGGGCTTTTGGCGGGCTTCTTGCGATGTTTGTCGGGGCTGTAGCATTAATTTATACTTTATATAAAGCGCCGCATATAAACTATAATGGAAATATTAATGCTTTCAAAAAGGGTAAAGATATGGACGTTTATATAAAGGGTAATACTGCTGAAAAAGAAATCTATACTCAAATGAACGAAAAAGCAAAATCTGCGACGCCGGAAGAAAAAGCCAAATTACAGGAACAATATATGCAAATGCAATTAGCAAAAAACAGAGTTCCTGATTTTGTTCGTAATTTATAATTTAATAATAGGAAAAAGATATGATAGGAAGATATTCACGCGAAGAGATTTCAAAAATTTGGGATATAAATACAAAGTTTGATTATTACTTACAAGTAGAACTTGCTGTTTGTGATGCTTATGCTGAATTAGGCACGATTTCGAAAGACATCGCATCTGAGATAAGACAGAAAGCAAAATTTAATGTTGAAAGAATTGATGAAATTGAGCGTGAAGTAAGACATGATGTTATCGCGTTTTTAACTTGTGTTAATGAAAGTTTGGGCGATTTAGGCAGATATGTTCATGTCGGATTAACAAGTTCTGATGTAATTGATACGGCTTTTGCACTTCAAATTCAAGATAGCGGAAAGATTATCGAAAAAGATTTGGATGATGTAATAAAGACTTTAAAAATTCTTGCAAATAAACATCGAAACACAATATGTATCGGGCGTTCTCACGGTATTCATGCTGAAATTATGACATTTGGGGTGAAACTTTGTTCTTGGATTGATATTTTGGAAAGACAAAGGGATAATTTTTTGCACGCATTAGAGCAAATCAGGGTAGGTCAAATTTCAGGCCCTGTTGGAACTTACAGTAATATTTCTACTGATGTTGAAAAAATTACTTGTAAACATTTAAACTTGAAACCTGCAAGAATTTCGACACAAATAATAGCAAGGGACTACCATGCATATTTTATGCAATCTTTAGCGCTTATAGCAAGTGTTTTGGAACAATTTGCCACAGAGATAAGACATTTGCAAAGAACCGAAGTTTTAGAACTTGAGGAAGGTTTTGGCAAAGGTCAAAAGGGGTCTTCTGCAATGCCTCACAAAAAAAATCCTGTACTTTCCGAAAATTTATGCGGTTTAGCAAGGGTTGTACGTGCAAACTCAATTGTTGCTTTGGAAAATATTCCGCTTTGGCATGAAAGAGATATTTCTCACAGTTCTGCAGAGAGAATTATTTTCCCTGACAGTTTTATTTTAGTTGATTTTATGCTTAGCAGATTTAATTCTATTATGGAAAATATTGTTGTCCACGAAAAAAATATGCTAAAAAATACGGATAAATTTGGTGGAATTGTGTTTTCTCAAAAAGTGCTGCTAACGCTTGTTGCAAAAGGTTTGACGCGAGAAGATGCTTATATTATTGTTCAGAGAAACGCATTGGACGCATTCCAAAATGACGGAGATTTCAAGGCTAATCTTTTGAAGGATTCTGAGGTGACAAAATATTTGTCAGCAGATGAAATTGAACAAATTTTTGATAAAAATTCGTTCTTACAAAATATTGATAAAATTTATGATAGAATACTTGATTAAACCGGACAATTTATATGGTAAAAAGTGCTTATATTCATATTCCGTTTTGTAAATCAAAATGTCATTATTGTTCATTTGTTTCATTTTGCAATACGGATAAAAAAGATGATTATATAAAAAAACTTGTGGCTGAGATTAAATTTTATTATGAAAATGAACCGCTAAAAACATTGTATATAGGTGGTGGAACTCCGTCTTTATTAAGTTTGTCGGAAGTTAATCATATTGTGTCCAATTTTTCTTTTTGTGATAGTGCTGAAATTACTATGGAATTGAATCCTGAAGATGTTTGTTATGATTATTTGAGGGGGTTGTACGATCTTGGGATTAATCGTTTGAGTTTTGGGTGTCAAACATTTGATGATGATATTTTAAAATTGATAAACAGGCGTCATAATTCTTCTCAGGTAATAAAAGTTGTGGAAAATGCCAGATTGGCAGGTTTTGACAATTTAAGTTTAGATTTTATATATGGACTTCCAAATCAGTCTTGTGAAATGTTTGTTAGTGATTTGAACAGGGCTGTTGATTTAGGGTTAGAGCATATTTCATTGTATGGTTTAAAAATAGAGGAAGGTTGTTATTTTTCTAATCATTTGCCTGACAATTTGCCTGATGATGATATGCAAGCAGATATGTATTTGAAGGCTATTGAAACGCTTCTGAATAGAGGTTATGTACAATATGAAGTTAGTAATTTTTCTAAGAAAGGATTATATTCAAGACATAATCTTAATTATTGGGAAAATGGCGAATATTATGGATTTGGTGTTGCGGCTCACGGGTATAAAAACGGTATTCGGTATGAGAATGTCGATAATTTAAAAGATTATATTAATAATCCTTATGACAAAAAATCTTCTCATCTTTTATCACAAGGTGAAAAACTTGAAGAAGAAATCTTTTTGGGCTTTCGTAAATTAGCAGGAATTGATGTTGTATCTATCAACAAAAAATATAATATAGATTTTGAAAATAAATATAAAAAAGTTTTGGATAAGTATATCAATTTAAACCTTATTGAAAAGACAAATGGCGGATATAAATTGACAATTCAAGGAATTTTAGTTAGTAACGTTGTTTTGGCTGATTTTATTGAATAATTTTTAGTTTTAAGATTATTTTTCGCAAATTTTAATGTTTAAAATATAATAAAAATAAGTAAAGAAGGTTTTGTTATGGAAAAGACATATAATGATGCGGTTAAATTATTAACATCAGCAGGAAAATTCAGGATATCATTAGGATTAGAACGCATTTCAAAATTTCTTGAGTTGCTGGGAAATCCTCAAGACAAATTGCGTTGTATTCATGTTGCAGGAACAAACGGCAAAGGTTCTGTTTGTTCAATTTTATCTTCAATTTTGACTGTTGCAAAAGTGCGTGTCGGATTATTTACAAGCCCGCATATTTATAAGTATAATGAGCGAATAAAAATTTGCGGGGTTGATATTTCTGATGAAGATTTTGTTAAATACATTTTTAATATAGTTGAAATAGCAGATAAAAATGGAATAGATTTGACAGAATTTGAAATATTGACGGCTGTGATGTTTAAATATTTTGCAGATAATAATGTCGATGTTGCAGTATTAGAAACAGGTTTAGGCGGCAGATACGATGCAACAAATGTTATAAAATCTCATTTGTGTTCTGTTATTACTCATGTAGATTTAGATCATACAGAGCGTTTGGGTAAGACGATAAGCGAAATTGCCTATGAAAAAGCCGGCATAATGAAACCTGATTGCCCTTGTATAGTTTTTGAAGGTTTAGAGGTTTATAAAGATGTCGCAGATAGTTTAGGGGCAATGCTTATGGTAATTTTGCCGTTTGCAAATACCGATGAGTTATCTTTGAAAGGTGCATTCCAACAAGAAAATTTATCGTTGGCTCTTGCTGTTATAGAAACTTGTTTCCCTGAAATTAGTCCTGAAATTATTGATAAAGGATTGCGCGAAGTTAAACATCCTGCAAGATTTCAATATATACCCGCTAAAAATTTAATCGTTGATGGCGCCCATAATCCTAATGGAATTTCTGCACTTGTCCAAAGTCTTGAAATGTATTACCCGAAAGTGGAAAAACGTTTTATATTTGGTTGTTTGAAAAATAAAGATTATCCTTCTATGTTGAAAATTCTATCAACTTGTATTGATTGTCAAGGAAAAACTTCTGAAATTTATTTTTATCATTTTAATCATAAAAATTCTTGTCCATTTGAAGATTTGCAAACGGCGGCTCCTTTTGAGGCGAAAGAATTAACGCCTGATTTGGAAATAGATTTTAATGATGGAAAACTAAACGTAATATGCGGGTCTTTGTATATGATAGCCGAACTTTCCGCACGTTTTGGATTTAATATTTTAGATGAGTCTTAATAAAAATTAACTGAATTGCTTGCAAAATAAAGTTTTGCATACTATAATGAAACCAGCCGAAAGTTATAGGCTTTGGTATGCCTATAGTTTTTTAGTTACTACTTTAAACAAAAAGGAGAAGAAAATGCCAAAATTAAAGACACACAGATCAGCTGCAAAACGTTATAAAGTTTCAGCAACTGGCAAAATTATGAAAAGACAAGCAGGTATAGGCCACTTGCTCCAACACAAATCAGCATCAAGAAAACGTAGAATTTTCAAGATGGTTGAGGTTTCAGAATCACATACAGCACTGGTATCAAAAGAGTTACCATACAAGAAGTATTCAAGATAGGAGCATAGAAAATGAGAATAAGACGTGG
>CASELF010000101.1 GCA_949288725.1 uncultured bacterium | reverse complement strand
ATCATAAGCCTTAACAACAAGATTATCTGATGATATACTAAAATTACAATCAAGATTCATTAACATACGATAATCAAACTTGTTAATAGATTTTGAAAATTTAATCTTTGGATCTGGAATTTTAGAGGCGATTCGATTCATCGTTGACTGATTTGGTTGCTCAACCTGTGAAAGAAGTTTATCTTTGGCATATTGAAAAAAGTTTGGAACTTTAGATTTAGTATAAGACTTAATGAGTTTGAAAACATGGTCTGGAGGTTGTGCTTTCCATAACGTTTTTGCGTAATCTCCTTAAATACCCTCGGTTTCCCGATATTTAGTAGGGGAGTAGACTATATCATCACCCTCAAAAGAGGGGGCTGGCGCTTCGGAATCAGGAATTTCACCTGAAACCTACTCCTTTCGGATAGTCGTTGCACCTTCCTCAAAAGAGGCTTGGCACAGGATTAACATGATGTTTGTTTATTTTTTAACAGGTTTGCTTTTTCTTCCAACAGAAGCATTCCCTTTCCCTCTTGGCCTATTTGCTTGAAATTCATCCCATCCTTCAACTATAACATGCGCCCATGTATTCCTACTGATAATTCCATTAATTGGTTTATATGAAACGTCCAATTTTATCATAATTTCTTTTGGAGTAGAACCATTTATCAGCATTTCTTTTACTTGTTTTGCCAATTCAGGATTTAATACTTGCGTCTTTTTCTTAACAAATTTTCCTTTTCTTGTCTCAGACATTTTCTTTTTCGTTTCTTCTGTGGCGTGTGACCCAAGCAAATGTTCTCTATTTTTCTCTCCCACAGCTTTTCTTTGTTCGGGTGTGATATTTTTATGTAATTCAGAAATATCTTGTCCCCCATCTTGAATTGAATAACACAATCCTTTTTCACGGTAGAAAGAAATCCAATAAACTTCTTTGTTATTTAATTCTTTTTGAGGAACTATTTCTACAACAGAAAATTCAAAATTTTCTTCGCCATATCTATTCCATGCGGCTTGTAAATATTTATTATCATGAGAATTTTTTCTTAACTTCCATTGATGATGCCAAAATCTTTTTTGAAAATTTTGTCCTGTTTGCCCTATATAAACTTTATTATTTAATAAATTTTTTATTTGATAAATTCCTATTTCTTTAGCATATTTTTGTTCTTCTACAAAGACCAATTAATTCACCTCCTTTTATCTTTTTATTCTTTAAACAAACATTTTAGTCTTTCCCTGTTAGCAAGGCTTCCGCCTCACACCCTGCATTTGCAGGTTCACCAACTTTTTCAAATACATTACTGTATAAGGTGACTATTTTTTAATCACTTGATTATTAACAAAACACAACCAACTTACTACATTCAATTGCTCTTGTCCAATATTTTCACTATTCCATACCTTGGTTATATTATTACTTATAGGGCCAATATTTCCACCTGTATAAGCATGAATCATACCTTCATACATAGACTCCCATGAAAGAAAACCGCCTTTTGCTTTTTGAAGATTATATGATAAAGGAACTATA
>CASELF010000100.1 GCA_949288725.1 uncultured bacterium | reverse complement strand
TTGAGATTCCCTCAAGCCTTTCTTTTTGTCTGTTTATTGCAAAGCAAGACAAGGGTTCAACCTCTCGAGAAACAATACTTAATTGTTTCTCTCGGCAGAGTCCTTACCGCCGTTAAAGAAGGCTTGAGATTCCCTCAAGCCTTTCTTTTTGTCTGTTTATTGCAAAGCAAGACAAGGGTTCAACCTCTCGAGAAACAATACTTAATTGTTTCTCTCGGCAGAGTCCTTACCGCCGTTAAAAGGGCTTGAGATTCCCTCAAGCCTTCTTTTATAGTTTTAGTAATTCATCAAAAAATGATTTTAATAGTGAAATTTTTTCGCTTCCGATTGCCGTAAATGAAATTTGTCCTTCGTGTAGTTTTAGGTAGAATGTGGCTTCGTGGAAGATTATCATTTTTGAACTCATAAAAAATACTACTTGTGGTTTTTTTTCTTCTACTTGATAGGCTTCTATTTCTGAAAAATTTATATTGTGATTGTTTATTATAATTGATTCATCCAATATTTTGATATTATCTTTACACTTTAGTTTTTTCAGGATTAAAAAGCGTGGTGTGTAAATTAGTGAAAAAATAATTGTGCTTATTATTGCTGTATTTTGAGTTATTCTATGCAGAAAACATAGGTAAATTATAAATAAAACTACCAGAAAATAGAAACATAAAATTCCCAGAACTATCATTGTCTGGTTTTCGTCTATATTTTTGTAGTTATTATTATTCATTCATACTCCGTTTAAGTTTTTATTTATTATTATTTTGCTTGGAACTGTTTTACTCCATATTCATCCATAAGTTTATTTTTTTTATTTGATGAAATTGCTGCACCTATTCCCAAACCTGCAAATATTCCTGTTATAATTCCTGTCGGAAGCCAGAATTTACCTTTTAGGCTTGAGCCGATTATACCGCCAAATATTGTTGAAATTATGACTGATAATAGTGTTACTTTTTTTAGTTTTGATGATTGTTCATTGTATTTTGATACAAATTCATCTGCTTTTGTTGCATTAATTTCATAACTTGGCATATAATTCGGTCGATAATCGCCTTTCCTGAAATTTAAGCGCACGCGTGTATTATCAATATTTTGTCCTATTTCTAATTTCATAGTGCTATCTTAACTCTTCTTATTAAATCTTGAAATTGTCTTACTTGCGAATAAATTTTGCACTTAATCTATTATACAACTCGCCTGCATATTCCATTTTAAATAGTAAGTTTAGTGGAATATATACAGCCATACAGATAATAGCAATTGCAGAAATTTTCAACATCTCAAGTACAACTTTGTTTGATATGTGAATTAATTTATCAAATTCAACTGCGCATATCCAGCATACAGCCATCGTTATAATACCTGAAATTATCATTTTTAACAAGTTTATGAATAATGATTTATAATTCATTTTGATTTTTCTTGTTATGAATACACCCAGAATTATTGCGTTAAATAGGGTTACAAATGAAGTTGAAAGAGTAATTCCTCCAATTCCGAAGTGCATTTTTGAAATAAGAATCCAGTTTAGTAAAAATTTCAACGCAACAGAAGATAATGCTACCATAAATGGTGTTTTGGAATCATTAAAAGAATAGTAAACTCTTGTGATTGAATCTCTAAATACATAAGGTATTATAGAAACTGATAAAAACCATAAGGCTTCCGCAACCATATATGAAGCGTTCTGGTCAAATTCTCCACGCTCAAACACGAGTTTAACTGCATCAAGTCCGACAACTAAAATTCCTATAATTATTGGAATTGATGCGAAAAATAAAACACCGACACCTTTGTTGAAATAATTTCTTATACCATCATAATCTTTTTGAGCGACAAGTTTTGCAAATATTGGGAATAATGGAACTAAAAATGCTGTGACTAATATTCCTACAGGAAACTGAAAAACTCTATTTGCATAACCAATCGCAGTCCAGGCACCTTCTGATATTGATGATGTGAAAAACATATCAACATATATGTGAATTTGTCCTACTGTAGAACTTAGTACCGCAGGGAATAAAAGTTCACAAATTTCTTTAAAGTGCGGATTGTTTTGAATTTCCAACACTGGTTTTAGTCTGTAGCCAAGTTTTCTGACATTGGGGTATTGTATTACCCATTGCAAAATTGCACCGATTGTTGTTGCCCAAGCAAGTGCATAACCTTTATTATCGTTAGGCGCTAATACTGCTATTACAATTATTGCCAAACTCATAATTATTGGTGATAAGTTCGGTAACATAAATTGCTTGTATATAATCAATAACCCGTAATATATTCCGACAATTCCGCCAATTATAAGTAATGGAGTCATAATTCTTAAATGTTCGGCTGCAAGAGTTATCATTTGCTCTGAATTGCCCGAAATTATTAGCCCCATAATTTGTTTTGGGAATAAAAAGATTATTAAGGATAATATAATAAAACAGATTATTGTAGCATTCATAAATGTTGAATATAATCTGTTCACTTCTTCTGTTGGTTTTTCGTCTATATTTGGAATTAATTTTGAAAAAATTGCAACTGTTGCACTATGAAACGGGCCGCCTACTCCGCCTAGTAAAATTAAGGATAATGATAATATTTGATATGCGTAATAATATGCATCAGAAACCATTGAGGCTCCATAGTAATTTGCAATAACGACATCTCTTATAAACCCTATAAGTTTACTAATTATTGTTACCACAGCAATTAACCATGCTGCTTTTAATACTCCGGGTGTTTTTGTGTTATTTGTTGTTTCTTTTTCCATATCTTAATTGTCAACCATTTCTATAAATATTCTCAATCCCTTGTCTTTGCTTTGCGTTTGCGGATATTTAAAGTTTACTGTATTCAATCCTTTATGTAAACAGTTTGATAAATCTAATGTATTATATCTTCCTGAGGTGTCAAGGTCTATTATTTCTTCAACACCATTAACTGAAATATTTATGTTTGCAACTTTATATTTGTTGTCTATTATTAACAGTCCTTTGCCATTTGGGCTCCAAAAAGTTTGTGTTGCTGTATTTTGGGAAGGATTTGCAGACAATATAAAAGGTTCTGTTCCCAAGTTTATATTAGTATAGTAGTGCTTTAGAATTTTATCATAACTCAGGTGGAGTTTTTTTGCCATATATCCTGCGCCGTATTGGCTTAAACCGACACCGTGTCCAAATCCGCCGCCTGAGGCTTTGATGTATATTAAATCTCCATCATCATTGTATTCATGTTCAAATACAACGTTAGCACTTGGCAATGCTTTGCCGTCTTTTTTTAGCAAACGTCTTATGACAAGTTCTTTTTCTACAACGTAATCTTTATCATCTGTTTGAATTTCTAATTTCATAATTTTGCCGGATACTCCACGTTTTAGTACGTGTAATTTTTTGACAATTCCTATGGTTTCACCTTTTGCGACTGCGGGATGGACAAATCCTGCTGCGCTTTGGGCTGCAATATTTGCTTGGATTGCGTCTTGAATTTCTTGTCCGCTCCATTCTCTTGTCCAGCGATAGTATGAAGAATCTTCGTCAAATGATTTTGGTTTTGAGGTGTAAAATTCATAGGCTTCTTCTTCATTATCTAGTCTTGGGGTGGAAGGATCATCAGGAACACCTTTCAGATAAGGCTTTTCCGGTGCTGGGAATTTTTTTGTTACAGGGTCTGAAAATGCGTTCTGATAACTTTCTGTATAGCCTCCTGCGGTTGATGAATATTGTGCTAAGATTAAATCCCATCCATATAATGCTACTATTCCTGATGTTTCCATTACTGCTTGATTAGAAAGTTCTTTTTCTGTATTCGCTCCAAAATAAACCTGGCTTGCTACAGAATCTACTACATCATAGTTTGGATTTGATTTTACTCTTGGTGATAGTACGTAGTTTCTTGCGGCTACGGCTTGTGCTTTTAGTGCTTCTAAGCCAAAAGATACAGGCATTTCGTTTGGAACTACGCCTCTTAAATATTCTTCAAGTCCTAGAGAATTTACTATATAAAAACTTCCGCCTTTGGTGGTCGATATTAATTCGATTTGATTTCGGTAAACAGCATCTTTTCCCGCTCTTTTTAAATCTTTTATTCCGATAAATCCAAAATCAGATTTGAATATTATTGGTCCTGATACTTTAGCGATTACTTTTGTGTCTTTGTCTGTTAATACAAAAATATTTCCGACCATATTTATATTTATTTGGTCGCCTACCGTGTAGGTTCCGATGTAGGTTTTATTATTGTATAGTTCAAAATCGCCGGTTCCGTATAAGGTGGCTTCTTTCCATTCGTATGATGCAAAGTTGTTTGTCCCAATTCCTACTCTTACTGTTTTGGATTGGGGAATTTCGTTGTATTGACTATTATTGTATCCCGCTTCTCTTGCTATTTGCATTGTCTTTTGAGGAATATCCCCCAAATATGCCGCCTTACATGAAATTCCTGATATGAACAGGCATGTTGTTATAAATACTATCCCAAAATTTTTCATAATATTATTATATGACAAATATAATTTTCTCTATATCTTTATCTGTATTTAGGATATTATAATAATGTAGAAAGAAATTTTGGAGTCTGATATGTATAAAATTGGTATTGGTTATGATATTCATAAACTTGTTGAGGGTAGAGATCTTATTATTGGTGGAGTTAAAATTACTCACGAAAAAGGTCTTTTAGGACATTCGGATGCTGATGTTTTAATTCATGCAATTATTGATGCTATGTTAGGAGCATTAGCTCTTGATGATATTGGAACGTTATTTCCTGATACTGATCCAAAATATAAAGATATCGATAGTGTAAAACTTTTAGAACATACTTTTCAACTTGTAAAATCAAAAGGTTATGAAATAGGAAATATTGATAGTAACATTATCGCTCAGGCTCCTAAAATGATGCCTTATATTCCGAAAATGAAACATCGATTGGCTGAAGTTTTACAAATCCCGTTTGAAAATTTATCTATTAAAGCAAAAACTAAAGAAAGTTTGGATTCTGTTGGGCAAAAATTAGCAATAGAAGCAAATGCAGTTGTTTTATTGGTTCATAAAAATTCTTAGATTTTGAAAATTTACAGGTAAAAGATTTTTTATTTGTTACGGTGAACTTTTAGGCTAATTTGTCAGCAAAAGTTTCTAAAAATTTTTCATAAGCAGGCGTTGCAAATTTAACATCTAAATTCTTATCAATGTCTTTATATATAAGTTTTGCATTTTCTCTGTTTCTTTCAAGCCCATATTTTTCGGATGCAATAAAAATTTTGTTTATAATTTTTTGTGCGCTTTCTGTTAATTTGTCCTGTTGTTTAAAACTTAGTTTATCACGAACTTTGTTGTAAGTCAGCGGATCCAGCATTAAATTTATCATGCTATCTATTCCGTTAAAAGGCTCAATAGATCCGTTGTCGCTGTGTTTATACCATAAATCTATTATATTGATTGTTTTGTTTTCGTCATCTACAATTAGATTGTTGGGATTCATTATGTCTATTTCGCATTGTGTATATTTATTTAATTTTTGAATGTTTTTGGCTAAATCATCATAACTCTTTTGTGGAAATTCTGAAAGATTTACTATTTTGTTTAAAATCAATTCTGCTTCTTTATATTTAAGTTCTCTTTTATTTGTTTCTAAATCTTTAATTACATTTGACCAATTTGGTAAGGAATGACTTTCTCCATTAACTTTTTTTGTTATAAAAAGACCATGATTGTTACTTGCAATATATTGTCCAAAGTTTGGTGCTAATTCGTTTTGAAGTTCCGGTATAATCGGATTTTCTAATAACCTTTGAACATTAAAATTTTTCCTCTCAATTCTTATAAGATAATTATCTATCCCGGGTATAGAATATACATCTGCATTAAAGCCGCTGCCTATGTAATTTGATTCGTTATTTATTGTTGATAGTACAATGTTTTTAATTGATTTGTTTTTGTGTACCGAATGTAAGTTTTTAAGGAAATCACCAAAATTTAGTTTTTGCTGAAAACTGATATTTGTATATAAATAAGGTACATTTGCTTGATTTATACCGGAGTTTTGTATTGGGGAATTCGGAATAAATTGCTGTTGGTTTATTTTTTTATAAGTGTTCGGATTTTTATATCCGATAGATATCGGTTGAATTAACATACTTTATATTAAATCATATAAAACTCTTGTTGCAATCAATTTATCAAATATATTAAGATTTTCCCAATAAAAAAAGAGGAATTTTCCTATTTTCCCATAGGCTTCAATTTCTAATGTTGTAGAAGTTGGTTTTCGATGCGTATCTTCCTTTTGGGTGTTGTAAACATTTTTGTATCTATGTAATTTTTCTTTCTTTTATAATATTTCTTTATAATATCTGTTATGTATATTACTAACAAATTTATTTATTAGGGGTTTTATATGTAGTATGGAAAGTAAATCAATATCCTTTGGGTCTAGTATAAGATTTGTTAATCGTGATGTTTATAAGATGCTTGAAAAAAAGAATTTTATAGATTATCGTCACGATAGACCTAATATATTAAAAGCGGATACATTTTTTTCTGAAGAAATAAGGACTTGTACAGGTGGTGGGCTTGTTAATCCTGAGATTGAAGCTTTGGGTTTTCATTTTTGGGATGATTTAACAAATCAGAATAAATTTTCTTATCTTATGAATTGTTTGTTTCGCTTTGTTAAACAGCCTCAAAATGGGCTTATTGTAGGAAGTAAAAATCTGAAGCAATCACCTTTGTCTATTGAGCAATTTCAGAAAATTAAAAAAGTTTTTTCAGAAAGGATTAAAAATCTTTCCATATTTGAGGAGCATACATTCCCCAATTCGGAAACAAATTATCATTATTCTTTAAAAAATGATACTTGGACATTATGCGCACAGTTTCAAGATAGAAAAGATATGTATTATAAATCTGTAACTAATCTTGAAAGGTTGCAAAATTTTTATAGGCATATTTCTATTTCCGATGGGGACAGACTTTTTATTGGGGATAAAGAAATTCTTCCAGCAGATGCGCCTGAAATTTTTAAAAGTTCTATAAGATAATTTTTATTTCTTTTTAAAGTATCCTTGCTTTAATTTCTTAATTGCTTCTTCTATTCCCATTTTTTGAGGTTTTTTAGGGTAATATTTTTCGATGTTTCTTCTGAATTCTCCAAAATACATTTTGCTTCCTATATCCCAAAAGGTCTCAGTATCTTTCCCTGTAAAAAGATATAAAAGTTTTTCACCTGAGTGGCGTTTTACTCCGAGTTGTATTATTTCATTATTTTTTTCATGTAAGTCTTTTTTGAATTTGTCAATTTCTTTCGGTTTTGCTTTTATTTTTATGAATTTTTCAAAATTAGGTTTGTATGTTTGCGTGTTGTAATTAGTTATCTGCATATTTTTTCTCAATTTGTAAATTGTATTTTTTATAAAACCGGTAATCTATATTTTTTGCTAATTTTTTGGATTTTTTATATAGAGTTTTATTCTTAAATTTTACGTTTAAATTTGGTAGTCAAGTTAACTAAGTTAATTTATTAAATGAAATATAAACGAATAACTAATGGTTTGATTCATATTAACAAATACTATAATTTTATGCAAAACATTAAAATAATAATTACAATTTTCACATTTATTTTTATCAGTTTACAAGTTGAGGCAAATGATATTCAAGTAAGTTCATTTTATCAACTTATGAATTCATATCCGGGTAGTGGTGATACTATAGAAATTTTAAATGATTTAGATTCAAGTTCTACTATAGGGTATAACTTTTATGGTATAGATATTAGTTTTCAAGGTCAACAGCATTCGATTGACGGTAATAATATCTATGGTGGGTTCGTTTTAAATCAAAACGGATTGATTAACCAATTAGATATATTAAATTGTAAAGGTCAAGAATATAATCGTTCAAATTTTGCAGGGGCCTTGTATAATAGTGGCGGAATTATAGACGTTACCAATTCAAATTTCAGGGGAAACTTTGCTGATTCAGGTAATATAAATTTTGCCTTTGGAGGTGCTATCTACAATTTGAATGGAGGTATCATTAATCTAAGTAATACCTTGTTTACAAATAATTATGCAAAAGGTGCATCTACTTATGGGGGAGCGATTGCAAATGGCTATCTTTCAGGTCCTGTTGCAAATATGACTATTAGTGATTCAAGGTTTATAAGCAATTATATTAATGCATCTGTTTTACCTCGTGGAGGAGCCATTTATAATAATGGTAATCTATCTATAACAACTACAACATTTGCAAATAATAGTGCGCAAGGAGAAACCGGCAATTTTGTTTCAGGTGGTGCAATATATAATGAAGGTTCAACGACCATTGCTGATAGTGAATTGATGAATAATGATGCTGAATGTTCTGATTATTCATCTGTTACTGGTGGCGGAATTTATAATTCTAAAGATTTATCTGTTACAAACACAAAAATTATAGGAAACTCAGGTACTGTAAATAATGATTCAATTGTTGTAGGTGGTGGTATTTATAATACAGGGACAACAAAAATTGAAGGTTCTGAAATTTCATCAAATATAATAAAAGGTAACAATACTACAACTGTTTTGGCAGGAGCCTTGTATAACAGCAGCGAAATGAATATCAGTAATTCTTACGTAAATTCTAATCAAGCAATCGCAGGAGAAAATTCAGATGTTGCCGGCGGTGCAATTTATAATATAGGAACTGAAGTTATAACAAATAGTGTAATCTCTGATAATATTGCTCAAGGAACTTCCGGAACAGATATAAAAGGTGGTGCAATATATAACAATTCAAAATTACAAATTTTATCAACTTCTTTGACCGGAAATTCTGTAGATACATCAGCAACAGGCGAAGGCGGTGCTATTTATAATGATACGAATGGAAATATTGAATTAAATGAATCAACAGTATCAAATAATAAAATTTCCATAGCAAATCAGTCTGGTAATGGTGGTGCAATATATAATACAGGAACAGGAGTTATAACAAATAGTGTAATCTCTGATAATATTGCACAATCAACATCCGGCGCAAATATAAAAGGCGGAGCAATATATAACAATTCAAATTTACAAATTTTATCAACTTCCTTGACCGGAAATTCTATAGACACATCTGCAACTGGCGAAGGGGGTGCTATTTATAATGATACAAACGGAACTATTGTATTAAAAGATGCAACCGTTTCGGATAATAAAATCTCTGAAACTGCTCAAACAGGAGAAGGCGGTGCTATTTATAATGCAGGTATAATTACTATTGAAGATTCAACTTTTCAAAATAATTTAGCCTCAACAGGTAAAGGAAATGATATTTATAATGCAAATGGAACAGTAAATATTGAAGGCTCAGGAACAACGAATATCCTAAGCGGAATTTCAGGAGATGGAACTGTTACCAAAAATGGAACAGGAATATTGAACCTAGGCGGTGTTAATGAAAACTATACAGGTAATTTTAGTTTTGACCACGGTACAATCAATCTGCTTGCAAACTCCAGTTATTTTAATGCCCAAAACACAAGTTTAGGCAATGATGTTAATTTTAATATGCAAAATAACCAAATTAATAATATAAATTGGGGTAATTTAACACTAAATGGTACAACAAATCTTTTTGTAGATGCCAATTTAATTCAAAAGAATATGGATACAATAAGTGCTGATAGTCTTAGTGGCGCGGGAACTTTATTTGTTCGAAATATAAATTTAGAAGGCGCTCCAGAAGCACAGGATATTATTTTGCCATTTGCAAATAATGTTTTGAAAGATTATGTCAAGTATAATCCTACAAAAATAAATACTCCAATATATGAATATAATGTTGTTTATGATAGTTTAAGCGGAGATTTTAATTTTACGCGAGGAGTTGTCAATCCGGCAATTTTAACCTCTGAAGTTACATCACAATTAGGCGGGTATTTAGTTCAATTGGAAACATATAAAAATATTTTTGCTAATTATGATATGACAATGATTTCTCCGTCAAATCTGCAAAAAAGTTTTTCACTTCAAAATAAAACAGCAGATTCATCCAATCAATTTGCCTTTTCTCCGTTGTTAATTCCGGAGCAAAGAAACGGTATTTGGGTAAAACCATATACAACATTTGAAAATGTCCCGCTAAAAAATGGTCCGGATGTTTCGAATGTCATTTATGGAACTATAATTGGTGGAGATAGTAAAATAAGGAAACTAAAACGAGATTGGTATAATATTTCCGGTGCTTATGTGGCATATAATGGTTCACATCAAGCATATATGGGAAACAGTATTTATAATAACGGTGGTTTGCTTGGTGTAAATTCTGCGTTTTATAAAGGAAAATTATTCACTGTTTGGACTGCTAATGTTGGGGCTAATGCTTCTGAAGCGCATACTCAGTTTGGCAAAGATAACTTTTCTATGTTAACAGCCGGCATTGCGCAAAAAACGGGATATAATTTTGAGTTGTTAGAACGTAAATTAATTATCCAACCTTCCGTAATAACTTCTTATTCTTTTATAAATACATTTGATTATACGACAGCATCAAATGTTTCAATAAACACAGAGCCTTTGCATGCATTGCATGTTGAACCGGGGATAAAATTTATAGGTAATTTTAAAAATTATTGCCAACCGTATTTATCAGTTTCATTTGCGTGGAACTTGATTGATCATGCAAGTTTCAGGGCTAATGATGCGACACTTAGTGATTTGTCTGTAAAGCCTTACGTACAGTATGGTGTTGGTGTTCAAAAACGTTGGGGTGAACGCTTTACCGGATTTATTGAAGGTATGATCAGAAATGGCGGGCGTAACGGTATTGGTTTATTATTCGGGTTTAGGATTAGTTTATAGTTATTTCTTCATAATAACAAGGCTTACTCCGGATAGTATTAAAAATACACCAACTGAAATTTTGAATGTTAAAACTCCGCCAAAAAATAATAGTGAAAATACTATGGCGCTAATAGGTTCAAGTGCTCCCAGCAGAGCAGTTTTGGTTGAACCTATTAGTTTTATTGCAATATTTATTGTTTCGATTGAAATTATTGTTGGTAAGATCGCGATTAATATTGCACAAATTAAAACTATTGGAGAATTAATCGGTTCAATTTGTGTGCAAAATCTTGAGTTTACAACATAAACCATTAATCCCAAAAGCATTATATAAAAATTGAAGGTATCTTTTTTGATGTGTTTAATAGATTTAAAATTCTTTACCCCAACCATATAAAGCGCATAAAATACAGCAGAAGTCAAAGATAAAAGAACTCCTGTTAAATTTAAAGGCTTTCCGTTGTTTCCTCCATATAAAAGAAAAATGCCAAAACTTATTATCAATATAGATAAAGTCATAGTTTTGCTAAGTTTTTCTTTGTAAAATATTGCTCCTAAAATCGCGACAAAAGTCGGGTAAATAAATAAAATTGTACAAGCAAGTCCGGAATCAATATATTTAAAAGCCCCATAAAGTGTAAGTGATGAAAACGAAAATAATAGTGCAAGTATTAAAACAGTAAAAAACTCTTCTTTTTTTAATGCAAATGAAATTTTTTTGAAATATTTTAAGAAAATTCCATAAATAATAACCGCAAAAAGGTATCTAAAAAACAAAACCGAATTTACACTCATCCCCGCATTCATAATCGGAAGTGCAAATAAGGGGTTTGTGCCGTAACTTACTGCTGCAATAATTCCATTAATTGTTCCTAGTGTCTGTGCTTTTTTCATGGTTTTAATATTAATTTTAGCAAAAAAATATTTTTTTTATTTTTATATTTAAAATCTTTAGGAAAGAGTATTTTTTTAGAATGTAAAAAAATAATGATAGTATCAAAAATTTCAAAGGATAATTATTCTACAAATTTCTGTTCAAGAAATAATCCAATTCCTCATTTTCAAATTATGACAAAAAAAGTTCATTATTTGTAAAGGAATTTACGGAAAAACCGTAATTGATGCGTTGAATGAATCTCGCGAGGATTATTGAGAGTTTATAATAATTTGATAAAAAAAGATAATAATAAGGCAAGTATAAAAAATACTTGCCCTTAAAAAGTCTTTTAATTAGTTACCATCATACCATTCTACATTTCTTGTTGCATACATTATTGATGCAATAACTGCAAATAGAATGAAACTGCCTATCAAAAGTGATAAATCTTGAATTACCAGTAATGTATACAAAAATGAGTATAACAATATCATTACAATTGAAATAAGTGCTGTAAATTTAGGATTTTTTTTCTTTGTTAATACAAAATATGTATATGTAGAAATTAATCCGACAGTAAACAGTACTGAAATCATATAAGCAAATATAAATGGTGTAAATTCAGAAATAGAAGTTAACAGTAGATAAAATATAAGTAATGCTCCACCCATAAGCATATATTGAATAGGGTGAATAGGTGTATTTTTTGCCGTAATTTCAAATACATAATATGCTACAAATGTTAATAATAGGAATAAAAAAGCATATTTTACTGCTCTTGTTGCCATTCTGTAGTTATCAACAGGTGTTAATAGAGAAACAGAAACTTTTGGTATATTGTTGTTACTATCATATGAATAATCATCTTCTTGGAAATTATTGTTATTATCAGATTTTAAGGTTGCAATTTTGGGGATTGACCATTCCGCATTGAATTCTTTATTTGTTACTGAACGTTTTAAAGGAAGATAATTACCTTCAAAACTCGGGTCTTTCCAGTTTCCATTAATCTTTATTTTGCTTGTTGTTCCTGCTGGTTCTACTGATATTTTCTTTAATCCTCGTATTTTATAGGTTATTTCAAAAGGTATTTGGTTAGAATTTGTTGTTAAATATTTAGTATATGTATTATCATCAACTGTTTTGTAGTCTTCATTAAATATTTTAAATTGTGGCGCTTCTACAAATCCTTTTGAATCTGTGACATCAAAAGATAATTCTGATTTTATATTTTTCAATGCTCCGTATGGATTTTTAAAATCTCCTTTTGTTACGACATCTGCTGTATAGACAGGAACTTTAAATATCCCTTTTTTTCTTATTTCTGTTTGTATATTTACATTTACTTCATAATTTCCCAGTGTTAAAGTTTGTGTAGGGTTTTTCTTGTCTTTGCCTATTGTTAGTACCATTTGAGGTGCTTCTAAAAGTTGAGATTTTGCCCAAGATTGCTCTATTTTTTTTATAGCTTCATCTTTGTAGTTTTCTCTATCACTAATTATTCCAAATAAAAAGGCTATTGGAATTAGTAATATAAGTAGAGAAAATAATATTACGTAAAATTTTTTTAATTTGTTATTGAAAATTTTATTCTCTTGCATATAACCTCCTAAATAAATATGTAATATTATTACTCTATTTATTTTATTATTTCAATCTATAATTAATAAAATTTAACCATAATGATATTACGTAATGTTAAATGTTTGGATTGTTGCCTGATTTTGAAAAATTTTTATATTACAATTGTCGCAAATATAGTTTATGGGGAAGATATATGAAAATTTTACCAATTAGTGTTTTGAACAAAAAAGGATTAGATATTTATTCTAACAAGTCGATTGATAATAATAAGGCTGTTAGTAATTCTTATGGTATGAATGTTAATCAAGTTAGTTTTGCCGGAAATAATACTAATTTTAATACTTTTGAATATGGTTATTCCACTGAAGAATTAAAAGATAGGTTAAGTCCTAAAAAAATATACAAAATGGACACTTGTCGATGTAGATTCTGAGGTTTATAAAAATTTAGCGCAAGGTGATAAAAAGACTTTAGAACATTTAGTCAAAGCGGCAGAGGCATTTGATTCGGTTTACAAGCGTCTGGACAATGTTCATAATTTAGAATTTGAAAATTTCCTTAATCTCGGAATTTCCAAAGGGGATCCGCAGGCAATTTTAACTAAAAAAATTTATGACGGTCAAAGGGTATTATTGGCAAGACTGTTACCGGGCAGGAGGTTGCTTTGGCGAAAAAAATAAAGACTATGCCGGGGAAAGGTTTTTATCCTGAGGATTTGTCGGAAAAAGAATTTCATCAAATTTTAATCAATATGTTAGAAAAAGGAAAAGTTGATGAAGTAAAAGATATTCTGAATCAACGTTCTGTTGTATTAAGAGATAATGATGAATTGAAGGCTATTGATTATACGGAATTTTTCAAACCTGAATTTTCAAAGGCTGCAGATGAATTGGATTTAGCCGCAAAAACTTCTACCAACAAAGATTTTACAGAATATTTAACCTTGCAGGCAAAAGCCTTAAGAGAAAATGATCCAAATCTTGATTGTGTTGCGGATAAAAAATGGGCAACTTTGCAAGATACTCCTTTAGAATTTACTATAGGCAGGGAATGTTATAGCGATAAAATGACCCCAACTGTAGTTAAAAATTCCAGATTAAAGGACCTACTGGATAAGTATAATATTCCTGTTTATGCAAAAGATAATATAGGAGTAAGAGTTGGTATCGTAAATCCTCAAGGTACACAATATTTATTAGGAATAAAGAAATTCTTACCGCTAATGGCTGAG
The DNA here is from genome assembly GCA_949288725.1 of uncultured bacterium. Taxonomy (GTDB): domain Bacteria; phylum Cyanobacteriota; class Vampirovibrionia; order Gastranaerophilales; family Gastranaerophilaceae; genus Zag111. The sequence goes on along the minus strand of CASELF010000100.1, from coordinate 15,939 downwards.
AAAATGCCTTTAAAAGAACAGTATAAACAAAATATTACAGCATCTAATAATGTCAAACAAACAATGGTAGATGCTCATATTGTGGATATGGCAGGTGCAAATGGTGCTTATAGAGGTGGAATTTCTATAGCTTCTAATTTGCCTAATTCTGATAAATTAGTAATTCAGACAGGCGGAGGTTTTAGAAATGTTTATAATAAAGATTTGCGTGAAGCAAAATATGCAGATGGCGCTGAAAAGAAATTAAATGCGGTATTGAATAATTCTTATCACAAGTATTTTAGTACCGAAGCATTACATGATTTTACGATTTTGCACGAAAATTTGCACTCTTTAGGACCTAAAGAAGGACTTGAAATGTTAGGCGTATATAAAAATACAATTGAAGAATTTAAGGCTGATATGGGTTCTGTGGTAATGCTGGATGAATTGACCAAGAAAGGCTTTTATACTTTGCAAAAGCAAAAAGAAATAATTACTTCATTAATTGTCGGATATACACCATTAGGGGCTGATATAAATAATGCTCATGTAACAAGAAATGTTATGCAACATAATTATTTCATCCAAAATGGTGGTATTGTCTTTGATAATGAAGGTAAAATGAAGATTGATTTTGCTAAAATTACAGCCTGTGCAAGGCAAATGCTTAAAGATGCAATTGAAATTCAATTAAGCAAAAATGAGAAAATGGCAAAGTCCTATATTGAAAAATATGCAGTGTGGACAAATGAATTGGATAATCTTGCAGGTAAGTTGAAGGCTGTTGATACAAGGTTAAATTCTTATTTGTATTCCCCAATTGCTAAAAAATTATTGAAAAGTCTATAAGGTATTTTATATAAATTAACTTAAACCCATGATGAATAAAAAAGATTTGTCATGGGTTATTGTGTTTATCTCAAATAACAAACGATTTTATAAATATATATTTACAATACGAATAGTGGCCTATAATTGTTGCTATTACTGTTTTTCAGACGTAAATAACAAGGCTGATTTATAAGTGTAAAATTAACAATTGTAAAGATTGCCCACCATATTAGTGACAAATCATTATTTGTCTACTACAATTGTAACAATAAAGTTGTAGGATATTTAAACATAAAAGGAGTGTTTATCATGAGAATTATGCCAGTACAGAGTAGTTACAATGGTAATGGTAACTACCAACAAAGAAAAATTGTTAATACAAATCAATCAAACTTAATGTCCAATCAACTAACCTCCGATGTGTTTGTCCTAAGTAACAAAGTTAAAAATAATTCGACAATAAATTTTGGGAATATTAATAAAACGGCGTTGTCTTGTGTAAAAGAAATACCATTGGAAGACAAGTTGGCATCTTTGTTTGATTTTTTTAAAAGAGGTGATGTAATCACAATTGGGAAAGACTTCAAAGATACACAAAACGCATTAAAGGAATCTTTAGATTCTCTTGACCATGTAATCAAAAGAGTATTCTTTATTGGAGATAATAAGATTAAAGGTAACTTAGTTTTTTACAAAAATGATATGGGTGAAACAGAAGTTTTGAACACCAACAATTTTAATATGTACATTCGTAGTGTCACAGGTAAAGATTCTATAAAACCAAATAATAGTGCATATATAGTACCTGATGATATTTTATATGTAGATGATACGGTGATAAAAATAAAGCAATATCCTCCTGAAAATCTTTCATTTTCACGTCATAAGTTTGCTAAAGTATATGATTTTACTCAAGTATCAAAAGATATTATTAAACGTCAGAACACCAAAGAATTAACCTCATTAGTAAGAGAGGTTAATGTAGAAAATCATCCGCTAACATTTGCAGATGTAGGAGGTCAAAAAACTGCTATAAATGAATTAAAAAAAGGTGTATTGTTTCCGATAAAATTCCCTGCTGCATTTGCTGATGAAAAAGTTAACCATGGAATAATTCTTACAGGTCCTCCTGGAACAGGTAAAACATTATTGGCAGAAGCATTAGCAAATGAATCAAATGCACATTATGTCAAGTTGAACGGTTCTGAACTTAAGACAAAATGGCATGGTGAGTCTGAAAAAAATCTACGTGACTTTTTTGCAGATCTTGTGAAAAATCAGCCAAGTATAGTTGTTTTTGATGAATTCGATTCAGTTGCTAAAAAAAGAGATAGTATTGATCCACATAATGCAGAATTTGTTAACCAATTTTTATCAATTATGACGGATTTGGCAAATCGCAGAGATGAGGTATATGTAATCGCTACAACAAATAGAATTGAGATGCTTGATGATGCGATAATTCGTTCCGGTAGATTTGGCAAATATATAGAAGTTGGACCGCCAGATTTGGAAGGAACAAGACAGATTTTGGATATTCATACTGCTAAAAAGAATTTAGATGATTCTGTTGATAAAGATTTATTAGCAAGAGAAATGCACAAAATTAAAGCAACAGGTGCTGATATTGCAAGATTAGTTGCCGATGCGCGTAGTAATGCTTTTGAAAGGGCTGGCATTTTTGAAAAAATGGAAAATGGTACTTTTACAAAATCTGACATTGAAAATTTAAAAATCATCAAGGAAGATTTTAGCAAGGCAATTAGTTCATTTGCTTCATCCGGAAAAGTCAAAGAACGTAAAAGAATCGGTTATAACTAGTGTATATTGATTTTGGGGTTATTATTGACGGAAAGTTACTTCCAATAATATAAATTTTCAGGTTAGAAATTGTTTTTAACCTGAATTTTTTTAATCTTTTTTATTTATAAAGAATTTTTCGACTTTATTTTGGATTTCTTTCATTGTGTCTTTAAAATCTTGCATATTGGTTTCTGCATTTTTCATTGCTTGGCGCAAGTTTTTAATGCATTCTTTCATCAAATTTTTATATTCATTTGATTCTGCAAGCGGTTTTTCTTTTACTTGTTTTATTCGTTCTGCTTTTTTCTTTAGAAAGAGTATTGTCATGATCTGTATCCAGGGATGTAAATATAGATTTGGACATAAAATCCCCTCCCAAAGTTTTTGCACCTTCTTTAAGCAGACCTGTATAATGTATTCTCATATTCTTTTGTACTTCAGGTGAAATATTGTTTTCTGACATATTAATATCCTTCTATTTATATATAAAAACATATAATGGATATTAGTTTCAAGATTTTAATAATTTAAACATTAGTTAATATATAATTTAAGTTTTAGTTTAGCAAATTTTATTTTTAGCGGTTTTGTATTGTATATGAAAGATTTAACTATTAATCATATTTCTTTTACTTCTAAAAATAATCCGATTAAACCTTTTGTTTTGCAAACCAAAGATGGGGAGTTGCATTTTCAAGAAATTGATTACAGCAAGAAATTGGCTAAGAAAAAACTTAAGGAAATTGGGTCGTTTTTTTTAGATAATTTTGCTTATACTTCTTCTCACCCGTATTGGAAATACTGTCAGAAAAATAATTCAGAATTTGACAAAGAAACTTATGATATATATGTTAAGGAGTTGGTCGATAGTTATAAAACAACCTTTAAAAATCCCGATACAACTGTTTTGTTAGGTCGAAATAATAAAAATGAACTTTGTGCAGCCTTATATACATTGCCACTTAATTTGTCAAAAGTTATAAAAAACAATAAGACATTATATGTGGATAGTTTGGCTGTTAATGAACAATATAGAAATAATCATGTTTCAAAGCAATTATTGGAAAAGGTTTTAAATTCTTTTGGTAATAGATTTCAAAATTCATTTCTTATTGCCTATAATGAGGTTGTGCCGTTTTATTTAAAACAAGGATATATGGTTATAGATAAAGCATCTTTGAATGATGATTTTGTCAAAAGTATCAAAGAATTAAGGATAGATTATCCTCAATATTGCACGTTAATGGCTAAAAATTTGGATGTTTTGGGTTAGTATAATCTAATTTTGAGGTTATTTTGCGATTAGTAGAAAATAGTATAATTATAATTTATTTCATCTTCTAATAATTGTTTTACTTTTTCTAATCTAATATTCATATCAGGATAAATTTGTCTATATTTTTTTAATTTATCTAATAAAGTACGGGAATCGCACGTATCTTCTAACACATATTGCCAGGTTCTCAAATCTTTTTGTTTTGTGACTAATGGCAGTTCATATTTTTCTCCGGCAAGTATAATTTTCTTCAGTAATGAGTGGCGCATTCCCATATTCATAAGATCTTTTGGTGCTTGGGTATCTGTATCCATCATCTCAAGAAAGACTCTTAGTAATCCTGCAACTCCATTAGGATTTTTTTGTAGTGTTTCATTAACATCATCTACTATTCTGATAGTATTCCCGACTAAGATAAAATTGTTAGGGTTTATAGTATCAAATTCATAACTATATCCGCCGGAGGTAACTTTGTTCAAATTTGAAAAGTCTTTGGCGATTTGGTCATATGCTTTTTGCGGCAGATTAGAGAATTTAGGCAAGTATTTTGTATTCCAGGTCGTTATTTTTTCACTTAATGGCATTGGGGACTTAAAATGAACTTTTATACCGGCTGGTAGTTGCTCTCCGTTTGATGAAACGTTTTTTAATACTTTAATCCCGTTATTAAAACTCATCACAGAGCCTCCAAAATAGGCTTTTAAATTTTTAAATAAGGAAGTTTTTTCATGTGATGGATTTAATATTGGGTTATATATGTTTGCTGTTTTATCAATTTTTAGAACATATTTGTCATCAATCTTATAAACGTTTGCTCTGTATCCTTCTCCTAACTCATTTTTTTGAGATTTTCCTAAAAATTGGTGAAATAAATTGGTTAAGGTTTTAATTTTTTCTGCTTCATTTGAATTGGCTGAAACAAATTCATCAATACTTCGGCCGAATTTTGTTCTTGTATATCCGCAAAAAGAGGGCTTTCTATAGGTGTTATTTGAGGTTGGGGTTGAGATTCTATTAATTTCCATAACTGAAATAAGAAAAGTTCCTCAAGAATATTATTTGATAATAGTGTATAAATTTTTAACAAATGTTTACAAGGGCTAAGGTTTTAAATTATTTTTGAGAAAATTTATAACTTTTATCAATTAACTCGTATATTATTTTATCCGGAATAGTTTCATCAAGAACTAATGTAATCCAAGTTTTTTTATTCATATGGTATGCAGGATAAAAGCTTTCTTGTGTCAAAAGGTTTTGAATTTCTTCTTTATCAAGTTTTATGTTTAAGATTTCTATTTTCCCCACTTGTGATGAATCAATTTTGGAATATGCAAGATTTGAAATTAACCCGTACCATTTTTTTGTTTTACTGTTCCTAAAAACTGCAGATATTGGAAATTTTTCCCATAAAAATTCAGGAATATTACTGTATTTATTTATAATCCATTCGGTAATTCTATTTGCTTGCGGAAAAGAAAAATAAGTCTGAGTACAGCATTTGTCAGCAATTTCAGTTAAAATGTTTTCATATTCATAGCGAATTTTCCCTACAAATTCCCCATTAGCACTTTCAACTAAATGAAGTGTGTATTCTTCATTTGAATTGCAATCAATAAGCTTGGTAGTAATTGTTTTAGGCGGGGTAATTTTTATCGTTAATTCAAATTGTTCTTCCAAAATTTTGGTAATGTATTCAAATTGGTTGTTTTGTTCCTTGAATCCGTATTTTGAAAGTTTTGATTGGTCAAAAATCTTATTTCTAAAAACTTTTTCAGTAAAGCAATCCATGTACAAGTCCTCAAATTTTGGGTTTTGTCGAACTGTAAATATATTATATTATGAAAGTTCTATTATGGTCAAAAGTGGCAATATGTCAAAATCTTCTTAAAAAGGAACTTATTGTATTAAGAAACGAAAACAAACAATTATTTGGAAATAAATAATTTAGTTTTGCTATCACTTGGATTTGTAAAAATCTCTAGGTTTTACTCCATGTATCCAGTTAGATTCAATTTGTTCAAGGGAAATACCTTTAGTTTCCGGAACAAAGAAATACACGAACAGAATACATAAGAAAGAAACAACTGCAAAACCCCAGAAGGTGTATGCTCCGCCTATATTATGTATAAGTAACGGGAAACTGCCGACAACAAAGAAGTTAAAAGCAAAGTTTGCAACTGTACATATACTCATTGCAATACCTCGAATTTTAAGAGGGAAAACTTCAGACACAATTATCCACCCGATAGGTCCGAGGCTCATTGCAAAACAAATTATGTAAGTAACAAGGCTCCCGACAGCAACGTATTTTAGATTTTCTCCAAGCCCTGCTTCAAATGCAAATGCGCACCCAAGTGCTGCCAAACTAAGCATTACTCCGGTCAAACCCAAATAGAGTAACGGTTTTCTGCCCAATCGGTCTGTAAAAAATACCGCAACAATGGTCATTAAAAAGTTCACAACTCCGATACCTGTTGTTGCATATATTGCGTTTAAGTTTGAATCAAAGCCTGCAATTTTGAAAATCGTTGGCGCATAATATATTATTGTGTTAATACCTGTGCAAATTTGAGCAAACATAATACCAATTCCGACTACAAAAGGCATTATCATCCATTTTTTGAATTTGAATTTTTGACCGGAAGTTTTTTCGTTGAGCTTTAAAGTTCTTTTAATTTCTTTGATTTCACTATCAACATCAACGCCGGGTTCAATTTTTTGTAATACTTTTTCAGCATCTTTATCTTTCTTTTTGCTGATAAGCCACCTTGGAGTATCGCTCATAAAGCACATTCCGACAAGTAATACAAGTCCAGGGAGAACACCTGCCAAAAGCATCCAACGCCAGTTAAATAAGGCTTGCGCAAATGCTGCATTTATGAAATAGGAAAATAAAATACCCGCTGTGATTGCCCATTGATATAGAGAAACCAAAGTTCCCCTGACTGCTTTAGGTGAAATTTCTGATAAGTATAAAGGTATCACGAAATTTACGATACCAACCGCAAGTCCGACAAATACCCTTGAAATTATTAATACATATACGTTAGGCGCTAAGCCGCACAAAATAGAACCAATAATAAATATAATAGCCGTTGCGATTATAACTTTTTTTCTGCCAAATATGTCAGCCAGAATACCGTTTGTAGCAGCACCAATAACAGCACCAATCAAAACGGAACTTACAACTATACCCTGTAAAGAGTCAGATAAATCCCAACTTTCATTAATAAATAATAGCGCCCCGGATATAACCCCTGTGTCATATCCTGATAATAAACCGCCTAAAGATGCAATAATAGCAACAATATACAACCAAATAAATCTAAATTTTTTCATCTTAGATGCCTCAAACCTATTTATATTTTAAATTATTTTTTTATTTTTCACTAGATAAATTTTAAGAAATATGAATATATAAAACAAATACAATAAAAGTTGAAATAAAAATTGAGTTTTATTTCCCTTTTTATGGGTTGATAAAGAGTATAATGATATGTTAAAATGATTAAAAATGCGGACTGATACCAATAGAAATTTATTGAGTCATGCAATTATAAAAATTTTAAATCGATTAAACTTTGGTTATCAGACAATTTTGGCAAATATATATTTATTGTTATTTGAAGAGTGAAAAAAATGGATATCATAACTGAAAAAAAATTAGCAGCAGGATTATCTATTTCCTCAAACGCTGTAATAATTATATTAAAACTAATTGCAGGGGTTATTTCAGGTTCTATTAGTATAATTTCAGAAGCAATACATTCACTAAGTGACTTTTTAGCCTCAGTTTTGACCTTTTTTGCTGTGATGAAATCTTCAGAACCGGCAGACAAATGTCATCCGTTTGGACATGGCAAATATGAAGATATGTCAGGGTTTATAGAAGGCGGATTAATTATTTTTGCCGCATTTTATATTATCTATGAAGCTTGCAGAAAACTTTTCTTTGGCGTAAGTGATGATATGGATACTACTTTGGGTATTTATGTTATGTTATTTGCTGTCGTTTCCAATATATTAGTCAGCACTTATCTTTTTTATGTCGCTAAAAAATCCAATTCTGTATCTTTATTTGCCGATGGTGAACACTTGAGAACAGATGTATATTCATCATTGGGCGTAATGGCTGGGTTAATTTTGATAAAAGTTACCGGAATAAATATTTTAGACCCTCTAATTGCGATTTTAGTCGCACTGTTTATTGTAAAGGCCGGGTATTCTATTTCTAAAGAAACTTTAAATAATTTGTTAGATGGTTCATTACCGGCCAAAGATTTAAAAGTTATTGAAGATATTATAAATTCTTATGATAACGAAAAGGTTAAAGGGTATAAAAACCTAAAAGCAAGACGCTCTGGGCCTTCTACTGATATTGAAATTACAATAAAATTTCCAAATGATATGACAATTTATGATTGCCACAAAATATGTGATGAAATTGAGGCTTTAATTCAATCTCAACTTGGAGCATCAAATATTACAATTCATTCTGAGCCTGAAAATTGTGCTAAGGTTACAACTGGATAGGTGATAAATATTGAAGTTTAATGTGTTATAGACAAAAGTCGGGAATATAATATCCCGACTTTTGTCCTTTATAATTACAAAATTTTTAATTCAATTAGTTTTCTTTTCATTAAGTTTTGGCAGATTTTACTAAAATCTTTCTTAGAATTTTTTGCATTCATTCCTAACATAACTGTATCTTGTGATAATGTAGGAAGTCCACCTAACTTAAAACCATTTGAAAGTTTTTCATTAACTTTTGTTGTACATTCTAATAAATCTTTTACTCCTTGTTTTGTTGGGGTTGTTGTAACTAGATTACGGCATTGTATTTTGGTCACAGCATCTGCAAATTTAACCATGTTATCTCTTTTCATCATTATTTATTTTGTATTATATCATAGGGATTAGAACATCTGAATTTTCTGCCTAGAGTTAAATATACTCTATTCAACACAGGTAATAGTATGTTTAGTTTTTTTCAGAGTGTCAATATAAGTTTTTGATATTTTCCCATTATAGTTTATGAGTACATCAACTTTAGTTGTAGATGGCCTTGGGGTAAATGTAGCATCATGTGAATTGATTAATTGTCCAAATTTATTATAATCTTCATGAATTACTCTTGTCTGTTTAGCAAATTGATTATTTGCACCAACACCAATAGTTATAGGTTGATAACAAATTGTTGCTTGGTGTAATAAGTTTGATTTATTATCAAATGTATTAATATTCAAGTATGATTTGTTATCTCCATAAATCAACTTTTTGCGAACAAGTTGGCCGGTTTTAGAATCAATTGTTGTATATTGTTTCCCACCTTTGACTTTTTTTGCATAGCAATTCAAGCCGCTTGGTGAAGTTTTTCCAATTTGTCTTCCATATCCTTTTATTGCAGGGACTATCATTTGTTGAAATCTTCCAATTATATTACTCATATATATTTCTCCTTTGTCTAAGTTGGGGTTGTAGCAATTTATTTAACAAAGGTAAAATTAAAAATTTTTGCTATCAAACAGTAAATAAAATCATAATTATTTACTTATCTTTATATTACCTGAAATGCATGAGAACAACTCATTGGGAATTTCTATTTGCTATTTAAAAAGAAAAAGAAGTGTAACAAAATCTTAAATATATCAGCTATATCAGCAAAAAAAATATTCAGGTGTTTTGTAGTAAAACGTAATAGGATATATTATGAAAATTGTAGGAGGGAAAATGATATCTAAAGTACAAGCATATAATGCAAATCAACCTAATTTTACATCAACAGTTCGAGTTTCTCAGAGACTTGCACGTCGCCTTAGCGAAAACAGTAACAAAGTATTAAAAAGACAAATTAGACCTCTAGAAAAAAACGGAAATAATGATCTTGTTTTCTTAGATAAAAGTTCAGACGGTGATAGTATAGACATGACTGTTTTCAGAAAAGATAGAAACAAAATATTGGAAAATAATACTTGGTGTTATTTTTCAAATGTTTTGGGTAGCAAGAGAGGTTTTAGACTTGTTGACCTCTATAATAGAGTAATAGAGGAGAGGATAACATCTTTCAGTGAATCATCAGTTTCAAAAACTTTATTTGATTATATGTAATATTCTTTTGCGTTAGTATAAAAAGTAATCAAAATTTAACTTTTGAAACTAGAACCTAGAATTAAATTAAATTGCCAAAAGTTTGCTTTCTAATAAATTTACTAGCAGAAATAATATTTACGAGTTTTGTAGTAAATAAAGTATTAGGATATAAATTAATTTGATTTATTATTAGACACGCTATATAAAAAGTATAATTTAGAGAAAGGTGATACTAGATATCAAAGGAATGGACCTAAATGCTTTTAAAAATTGTATCATTCCTAAATAGTGACATATTGCAATTTATTACATTTATAATAAACTTAAAGGATACTAGGAGGTTATATGCGTATTACTAATGATTTAAACAGATATTCAAACAATTCTTATTCTCAAAATTCACCGTCTTTTGGTGCTGTATATACAAAAAGTTCAGTTAAACTTTTAAAAAGATTTATTCCTGAAATAATAAACGAAGATGGATTTGAGTTTGCACAAAAAGCAATAAATAATTTAGCTCAAGCTGGTAAACGTAAAGATAATTTGATACTAAAATTTAAAGATGTTGACCAACTTGGTATAGGTAGAATAGAGGTTCATGCAAAACATCTCTCTGACAACATTAATAGTTTTAGTAAAATCGACATTCCTGTTGAATCTATTGGCAAAAAAGATTCCCAAGAGTTTGAATCTCTTACAGCCATTGTAAATTCTGACAGTTTTGTATCAAAAGCAAATAGTGCTCTTGTTGAAAATGAGAAATTGTCACAACCCCAAAAAGTAAGAAATTTTGTAAGTGAAAAACTTCACGACCTATCTCAAAAAATCCAAGATAAAGCAGAATCTATATCAGAATCTGTTTCTACGATTGATGGAAATAGTCCTATAAGTAAATGGGCATTTTTATCAAAAATAAAAGATTTATTTCCAAAAGGGAAAAATCAATATCAATACACTGACAAACAAAAAGAGGAATCTAAAATTCTTGCAGGAAAGATTGACAATTTACCAACTCTGAATAAATAAGTATTTAAAAGCGGCTTTAAGTTATAACTTAAAGCCGCTTCCATTTTCCAGAATTTATTGCATATTCAATTTAGCCAAAATCTTTGTCATATCCTAATCATTACTTATAAAGATTAATAAAATATAATTTGAATGGCAAATATTTATATTTACATGTTTTATCTGCAGTATGAAAGTCACATTTAATAATTATTCCCCATATAAAAGTAATATAAACCCTGCATTTAAAAGCAACGGACGACAATATTTAACAAAAGACGGAATAAGCATGTTAACAGTAACTTGCCCATTTCGAAATGATATAAATTGGACAGACTTTGCCAAGTATGAAATAGAAAACTTCAAAAATAAAAACAAGGTGAACATAATCCAATTGGGAGCCTCTGACGGTTCAGAAGCTTATACTCAAATAATATCCTTGCTTGAAAATGGCGATTACTCAACTGTAAAAAAGTTTTTCCCAATAATGGCTTACGATATAGATGACACAATTGTCAATATAGCCCGTACTAAATTGTTAAATCTCAATGGGGTAGATGAATCTGAAATTGCAGATAACTGTAATAACTTTCACAAATATTTTTCTAAATCAGGAACGAGATTAAAAATTCCTAATAACTTATATGAGCATTTTAAATCTTTTAACTCAATATATACCACATATAAAGTTGCCCCAATTCTAACAAATAATGTTTGTTTTAATAAGGGTGATATATTTCAATTAGTTCCGAATATAAAAGATGATTCAAATACTATTGTTTTATGCAGAAACATGCTGGCATATTTCTCTCCAAATAAGATTGAAAAGGTTGTTGCAGCGCTTTCTCAAAATCTTAAATCCGGTAGTTTGGTAGTAACAGGCAAACTGGAAGAACGCTTGGTTAATTTTTATATTAGGGAATATGGATTTGATGAAGTTATGAAAAACGTTTTTAGAAAGAGATAAACTTATTTAGAAAAAGTTTTCTTACATTGAGTTAAATTTTTTGATAATGTCTTGTTTATTACGCTAAAAAAACTTTTACCTTGCATAACTTGGCTCAATATCGGATTATTATAAGATCCTGAAACAAGTTCAGGATGACAGTTTGTGTGTTTTTACGCATATCGCCTTCAAAACTAAACTAAAAAAACAGGGGCAACCCTGTTTTTCCCAATAAAAAACTCCCCAGGCTGGACTCGAACCAGCAACCCTTCGATTAACAGTCGAATGCTCCGCCATTGAGCTACTGAGGATTACTCCTCTAGTTTATAACAAACATTTTTTATTGTAAAGTCTTTTTTTTATTTTTATTTGTCTAATTGAGATTTTTGTTTTATATGCTATATTGCTTATTGTATAGGCGTATTTTATTTTAGGGAAAGGAGTTATATATTATGTTAAATCCTACGTTAAAAGAAGCTTTTCTCAAGAATAGTTCCTTCAATTCTCTAGAGAATGAGCATGTTATGAGCATGGGGGGAACTGTATTAAAAACTTGTATTCTTTTGTTATTTTCTATGTGCACTTTTGCTTATACTTGGTATTTGCAATTAGGTGGTTTTGTTGATAAGGTCAATTTACTTTATAATATCGGGCTTTTTGGCGGTGTTGCGTTGTGTTTTGCTATTTGTTTTTTGCCTAAAAATAAATTCCTTATTATTACAACTCCGTTATATGCTCTTTGTGAAGGCCTTGTTTTAGGTTATATTTCCGCACTGGCTAACAAGTTTTATCCTGGTATTGTTGCACAGGCTACTATTGGTACTTTCTTTACCATTTTCGGGATGTTCTTTTTATACTCTATGAAAATTATTAAATGTACTGATAAGTTTAGAGCAGTTGTTTACAATGCGATATTTGCAATTTTTGGAATTTATTTATTGCAATTTATTTTAGGGTTTTTCCATATTGTAATTCCGGGATTATTTTCAAATGGGATTGTTGGCATTTGTTTTAGTCTTGCCGTAATTGTTTTTGCTGCTTTAAGGTTGATTGTTGATTTTAACGATATTGAGCAGTATTCAGGACAGTTGGACAAATCTTTTGAATGGTATTTCGGATTTTCATTATTGGTAACTATTATTTGGTTATATATTGAAATTTTGAATTTACTTATGAAATTTGCAAGTCGTGATAACTAGTTTTGTGGCTTAACTTTATAAATAACATTTTGGAAGATGCTTTCGGGCATCTTCTTTTTTGCTTTTATTATCGGTTATAGTGTTTAGATAGAGGGGGTATATTGTTTGTATTATTTGTTTTAAATATTTTTCTCATACAAATAGAGGAGTTTTGAAAGTAAAAGTTAAAGATTGAAAATTTACGCTCGTCATAACATGTAAATCTTATATATTATATTGGAGCTTCAAAATGTCAGAACAAGTTTTAATGCCTCCTTTGATAGGCACAGACAATGCGGAAAGCAAAGAAAAAGCAAGAGAATCACTAGAGAAAGCGCGATTGGCGCATGAAAGATATTTAATAGGTCAAAAATATAACGATTTAGAAGAAGCGGTTGAGCATTATGTAGATGCCGTTAAATATGACCCGACTATTCCTGAAACTTATTACCGATTAGCAACGTTAATGTGGGAGCAAGGACAGATAAGTTTAGGAACTGCAATTGAACAGTGCAAGACTGCTATTGTTCTTTCTCCAAAGAATCGTGATGCTCATTTATATACCGGATATTTTATGCAACTTGCTCAAGATTATGAGGCTGCCGAAAAAGAATATAAATCGGCAATATCTATGAGTCCGTTGACTTCCGGTCGTCCGAGAATGATATTATCTCAGGCACTTTTGCAAAAAATAAATTCTCGTTGCGGAACTTATAAAGATTACGTTGGATTTTTATATTATTTCTTAACCGGTAGTATTATGCTGGCATGGGATAGACCAACTATGAAAATGTTTTATAGAAACATGAGCAATGACGTGTCTATATTTTCATACAATACTGTTGGTAAGTTTATGGAAAAATTTAATATGTACGATTCTGCTGAAAAAGTTTATAAAGCAGCGATTGAAAAAACTTCTAACAGTGAATATTTTTATCAAAAATTAGGTAATTTAGCATTAAGAAACAAAGATGTTGATACTACATTGAGTTGTTATCGCAAAGTTTTGGAGGCTAATCCGAAAAATAGAGAAGTTTTGGTTAAAATAGCAACAATATTGCAAACTTATTTCCCTGAAAATACGGATGAAGCAATTGATTGCTATGAAAGACTTCTTGAATTTGATATTGATACTGCTCAAATTTATTATGAACTTGGACATTTGTATATGTCTAAAGAAGATAAATTGAATTCTATAAGTGCTTTCAAATTAGCAGTAGATAGAGATCCTGAAAATCCGTTTTTCAATAATTCTCTTGGATATGCTTATGCAAAAGCCGAATTGTATGATGATGCTATTGAACATTATCAAAAAGCAATTTCTCTTAATCCTGATGCTGAATGGACATCTATTGTTTGTCAGGCTTTAGGGTCTATATATGCTGAACATAAGGGAAATATTGAAGCCGCAGTTTCAACTTATCAATCAGGAATAATTTTGGATCCATCTAATTATGATTTATATGTAGCATTAGGCGATCTTTATATGGCAGAATACGATTTGGATAAGGCTATAAAAGCATATTGCGATGCTATTACTCTTAATCCTGAAGAATATATCGCTTATTCAAAAGTAGGAATTGCACTTTGGGAAAAAGATTATTTGGAAGAAGCACTTGTTGCTTATCACAAAGCAGTTGAACTGAAGCCTGATAATGAATTTGCTCAAAATAACCTTGGAATATTGTATTTAGATGGTTTACTTGATGCTGAAGAGGCTTTAGAATATTTCGAAGAGGCTATTGCCCTTAATCCTAATTATACGCTTGCTTATTTTAATGCAGGTCGTGCAAGTCAAGAAATGGGCTTCACTAACGATGCGGCTAATTACTATCAAATGGCAATAGACTTAAATAAAATTACAGAAGAACTGGACGAAGAAGACATCCAATCAAGACTGCATAGTCTGTTCGAAACATAAGGGTATATATTTATATTTACACATTATATTAGAGGTAAAGGTGTTTGATTATTTGCAAGCACCCTTTTTTTTATTTGAATTTATACCTGAAATAAAACTTGTCTTTCTTTGTTCTTGTACCCATGTTTTTGGAATCTGTATCATTATCTATGTCTGTATCAGTGTCTGTATCATTATCACCATACAGCCCACTTGTATCAATTACACTTTCATTTGATTTGTCTTCATCTGGTTCTACAAAATTTGCCCCAATATCAGGTGTCCTTGATAAAGGTTTTGGTGGTTCTGTTTGTATGGTTTCTTCTGATGGTATCGGGCTTTGCGGGTCAATTGTAGAAGGATTATTTGAGTCATCATCAGTATCAATATCTGTATCTCCACTCGGAATATCGGAATCATCATCTGTATCTATATCAGTATCGTTATCATTGTCTCCGCCAGGAATATCCGTATCATCATCAGAATCAGTATCAGGGTCAGCGCCACTATCTGAATCAGTATCGTTATCTGCGTCAGTATCAGTATCACCGCCGATATCAGAATCAATATCAGAATCGCTATCATCATCAATTTCAGGGATATCCGTATCATCATCAGAATCAGTATCAGGGTCAGCGCCGCTATCAGAATCAGTATCGTTATCTGCGTCAGTATCAGTATCGCCGCCAATATCAGAATCAGAATCAGCGTCAGAATCGCTATCAGAGTCGCCTACATCAGTGTCAGAATCGCTATCATCATCAATTTCAGGAATATCCGTATCGTCATCAGAATCAGTATCAGGGTCAGCGCCGCTATCTGAATCAGTATCGTTATCAGCATCTGTATCAGTATCGCCGCCAATATCAGAATCAGAATCAGCGTCAGAATCGCTATCAGAGTCGCCTACATCAGTGTCAGAATC
>CASELF010000099.1 GCA_949288725.1 uncultured bacterium | reverse complement strand
GGTATATGCTTCACTCATAGTCAGCACCATGTTTACGGTAATGACCGTGCCTTACGATGCGGCAATGAACGCCCATGAGAACATGAAGTATTATGCCATTGTGGGGATTTTGGAATCATTTTTGAAACTGGCAGTAGCTTTAGCCTGTGTATATACCTCATACGATAAATTGATTGTCTATGGTTCGCTCATGGCGTGTATTCCTTTGATTACGCTGACTATTATGCGAGTGTATTGTCATAAACATTATGAGGAATGCACTATCCGAGTCAAAAAGTATTGTAACAAAGGATTGATGAAAGAAATGACTTCGTTCGCGGGATGGAGCTTTATGGGAAGTGCTAGTTCTTTAATCGGGAACTACGGAAACGGATTGGTTCTTAATCATTTCTTCGGAACACTACTTAATGCTGCCCAAGGAATTGCCAACCAATTAAACGGCATGCTAATGGTCTTTTCCAATAACATGCTAAAAGCGTTAAACCCTGTCATCACCAAAACAGAAGGAGCCGGACATAGAGAAAAGATGCTGCAAGCGACAACAACCGGTTGCAAATTCTCATTTTACATGCTTGCAATTTTTTCTATCCCTGCTATTATTGAAATGCCCTATCTGCTTAAATTATGGCTGAAAGAAGTACCTGATTGGGCAGTAATCTTTGCCCAACTGCAATTGGTACGCACACTAGTAGAACAAACAACAGCCACACTGAGCACATCACTTTCAGCAGAAGGACGGATAAAAAGAATCAATCAAATAACAAGTATTATGAACCTAACACCTATTATTATTATATACCTCTTGTTTTCTGTAGGTTGTTCTCCAATATCAATGCATGTGACAAATATTTCTATTTTTGGCATATTAATATCCTTCAGCAAGGTATATTTTATGAAATTACACTGCGGAATGAGTTATTCATATTATTTGAAAAATATATTTATTCCCATTCTCATCACATTCTTACCGACTTACCTATGTTCATACATAATAACATATACAATAGAAGAAGGCATTGTTAGACTAATCTTGACTGCAGGAATTTGTTGCATCATATTCATCCTTCTTGTTTACAGATTAGGAATGACTCAAGAAGAAAGATCTATATTCATACAATTAGTAAAAAAAATTAGAACAAATGGAAAATAAAAAGGTGAAAATTTATAAATTAGGAGGAGTAAAAAGACCATCCAATAACTTTAAACAGAGATTATTGTTAAAGATGAACAATGATCCCTTTTTAAATAAATACCATAACAATAATATTAAACGCTGGAAAACCACAAGTATATTTTTGGTTATGACTGTAACTATTTGTTTGTTAAACATAATGCTTAGTAATATTCTAGGAAAACAGTCATACATCTTCTCACTTGATTGCAGTCCGTTAATTCTTATTTCTGCTATATCTGTTTTTTACTTATTCAAATCCTTCACTTTTCAAAAGAAATGGATCAATTACATCTCATCAAGCGTGCTTGCTGTATACCTATTAGATGGAATACGAATAGCCATCAGTGAACATATTACACACTTGGAACAATATTCAAGCAACCCATACCTCATTATTTGCCTTTGCGCCACTATATCCATTACTTTCATTTGTTCAATCACAATTGACAAGCTTAGAATAGCTATATTAGGACCAGCAGAAACAAAACTGATACAAATAATACAAACGCAATGCAAGAAGGTCAACTATTTTATAAACAATCATTTTAATAAACTATGATAATCATTAAAATAAGCGATGGCTTCGGAAATCAACTGTTCATGTACGCTTGCGGATATGCTGCAGCTAAACGATTGAATACAAAACTGACGCTGGATACGTCCTATTTAGATACAAGCAAACTAAGAAATTATGAGTTGGACAAGCTTAATATCAAATGTGGTCGATGCTTTACTACAGCC
>CASELF010000098.1 GCA_949288725.1 uncultured bacterium | reverse complement strand
TAAATGTCTTTTTTGGAGATGAACCATGTGTTAATGTTGTTAAAACCTTCAATCAAAAATTAAATAAACTTTCTCCGGAACAGGATTTCATGCTTGGAATTATGCTCGGCTACGACAGGGTAAAACAGTGCAGCAGGTATCTGAAAATGAAAGAAAAAGAAAGTAAGATATTAGTTTAAAATTTAAACCCCCTGAAGATTTAATTATTCAGGGGGTTTGTTCTGATTATTTTTTTCAGGTATCAGTTATCGTTTTGCGGTTGTTTTAATTATATGCCAGCCGAATTGTGTTCCAACAGGATCAGAAATCTCACCGACTTTTAAATCAAAGGCAGTATCTGCAAATTGCTGAACCATTTGCTTACGATTAAAATATCCTAAATCACCGCCCTTTTGACCAGACGGACATAGGGAATATTTTTCGGCAGCTTCTTCAAAAGTTATCTCACCACTTTCGATTTCTTTTTTAATTTTTACTGCTTCTTTGCGAGTTTTAACCAAAACATGGCTTGCGCGAACTTCATAAACATCAACATTTGGACTTAAAAATTTTTCAAGAGCACTTGCAGCAAAAACACCAGTCCCCATAAAAAATACCGCTACTGTTAAAAATAATTTTATTATATTTTTCATTTTTCCTCCTTAAAACATACAAAGATTAAACCATAAAAACCACTAAAGTTGAATTGTCCTTAAAACTAAATAATATCTGAAATCCCCCCAATATACAATAAGAGAAATAAAATTATTATCTAAATCAGATGCTTCAAGATAAGTATCAGGAATCACACGCCTTTTAGAACTTTTGAAAGTTTTTCCTACAAATCTTAAAGCCTTTTCACGTATCAACTGAACCTTTGTCATCTTGACTTGTGGCAAGTTATTTTTATAAAAATCCAAAGGTACGACATCTTGTTTATAACAAGGAACAATATATTTCACTCTACCTGCTTCTTTGAATAAAATATACCATTTACCTTCATGTTCTCTGGGAGTCAGAAGATAATACCCCGGCATTATCGCAATAGTTTTGAAATACAATGGTGCAGTAAGCCTAAACAAAGGATAAGGCGACCAAGTTGAATTCATAGTATCTTGATATTCACCCGGATCAATATCATGCATATACTTAAATTCAGGCACAGGCATCTCACGATATTGTTCTTCAATATCAATATCCCACGGAAATTCATCATCTGCCAATTCTTCTTTATCTAAATCTGCAGGATAAGAAGTTTCTTTTGCCTGTTTCGGAGGTTTTTTAGCCGAATAACAAGGCATGCCAAGATTTAAGATACTAAATATAATTATCAAAATACTTACAAAAAACTTCTTCATAATATGATTTTAATATTTATTCTCAGAAAATCAATCATTTAACATTCAATAATTGAAAAACAAATAAAAAAAATATCTCTTACGAGATATTTAATTAATGTAGTAAACAAAAGGAAAGGTATTAAAACTTTTTATTGAGAAATTATTTTTTAGAAAATATACTTTTTAAAGAATTATCATCTTCTTTTTCAGAATTTTTAGAAGATTTTTCAGCCCTAAGTTCACCATTATAAAAAGGGTTAGAGCCGTTTTTGTCAGTAGCAGTGGAAGCGGCGAAAATACTCATAAATTGAGAAGCATGACTAGCCTCAACAGCCTTTTGAGTTTCAGTAACAACTTCGTTAGCCGCAGGAATAATTTTACCATCCATCTTTTTAGTAATTGCAGCTTGAGAATTCAAATATTGAATAGAATTTAAAGTTTCTTGATTGAACTGAAATTGTAAGGTATTATTCATAGCAATCTGTTTTTGAACATCAGAATTAATTCTGCCTTGATATAAATCAATACCTAATTCAACAGGTTTAGCAATAGAATTAACTCTTTGAACAGAAGCAGAATTTGTATATTGGGAATTTTTTTCAGCGGCACGGCGTAAAATTTCATTAGATACATCTTTTAAAATAGAATTATCAATGCCGTTTTTGTATAATGAATTGTAATTAACATTTAAACTCATATACCGTATCCCTTTGTTTCCTTACAAATATATATTCGGCATATCCTGAAAAAACTTTAAAAAAGCACGTGATCATGTTAACTTTTCTTAATATTTAAAATTAAGGATAAACACTTATTATATAATGTAGAAAAAGGGAGATTGTATGAATTTGGAAAATCTTAGAAAAGTAGATAAAGAAGTTGCAGAACAAATTGATTTAGAATTAAAAAGGCAACAAGAAAATATTGAACTTATCGCAAGTGAAAATTTCACATCATTAGCGGTAATGGAGGCTTGCGGAAGTGTTCTAACAAACAAATATGCAGAAGGCAAACCTCACAAAAGATATTATAACGGTTGCGAACATATCGATGTAATTGAAGAAATTGCACAAAAAAGAGCGTGTGAACTATTTGGAATGGAGCATGCAAATGTTCAACCTCATAGCGGCGCCCAAGCAAATATGGCAGTCTTTATGGCAACTATGAAACCTGGTGATAGAGTTTTGAGCATGGATTTGTCTAATGGCGGACACTTATCACACGGTTCACCAGTAAACTTTTCAGGATTATATTACGATGTTGCCGGCTACGGTATAAATGAAAACGGTGAAATAGATTATGACAACGTTAGAGAAATGGCAATAAAACATAAGCCAAAACTTATAATTTGCGGCGCTAGTAATTATTCAAAAATAATAGATTTCAAAAAATTTAGAGAAATAGCAGATGAAGTTGGCGCATTGTTACTTGCAGATATTGCACATATTGCAGGACTTGTAGCAGCAGGAATACACCCATCACCTGCTCCATATTGTGATTTTGTAACAACAACAACTCACAAATCATTAAGAGGTCCTCGCGGCGGAATTATTATGTGCAAAGAAGAATATGCCAAAGATATTGATAAAGCAGTATTTCCTGGTTTACAAGGTGGACCTTTGGAACACATTATTGCAGGAAAAGCAGTTGCACTAAAAGAAGCAATGCAACCTGAATTTAAAGAATATGCAAAACAAATTGTTAAAAATGCAAAAGCACTTGCTCAAGGTTTGCTTGATGAAGGGCTTGACATTGTAGGCGGAATGACAGAAAACCACTTGATGACATTAGATTTAAGAAAAACAGGCAAAACCGGAAAAGATATGGCAAATGTCTTGGAGAGAGTCGGAATTACCGCAAATAAAAACACTGTTCCAAATGATCCTCAAAGTCCGTTTGTAACAAGCGGTATAAGATTAGGTACTCCGGCTGTTACAACAAGAGGATTTAAAGAAGAAGATATGCGCAAAGTTGCAAAAATTATTGCAACTGCGATATTTTCATCAGATAATGAAAATGTACTGGCGGATTTGCGTAAAGAATCACTTGAATTATGCAAAAAACATCCGCTATATAGTTAAAAAGGAGACAAGTTATAATTATTAAATTAGCACATTCGCATATAATCGGATCAATAATAGCCTATATATTTGGGGTATTTCTTGTTCCGTTGGTGATTAATTTTTCTAAAAAAGAAGGACTTGTTGATGTTCCCAATGAAAGAAAAATTCACACAAAACCAATATCAAGAATAGGCGGTGTTGCTATTTGGATAAGTACAATGCTTACCTTTTTATGCCTTGTTCTATTAAGTTACTATCCATACGGGAAACTTATGTCTGGAATTTTGTTAGGCGGTTCTTTAATGTTTCTGTTAGGTTTAGTTGACGATATATATGGACTTGGCGCAAAATTTAAACTTCTAATACAGATGTCAATTGCAACTATTGCATATTTATTAGGTGTTCAAATTAATAGTGTACCGTTTTTTGGCGGAATAGATTTAGGTTTGCTTTCATATCCGATTACACTTTTGTGGATTGTCGGAATTTCAAATGCAGTAAACTTTATAGATGGAGTTGACGGACTGGCTGGCTCTGTAGTCACTGTCAATGCTATTACTCTTGCAATTCTTGCAATTACTCTAAGCCCGCCAAACCCTATCAGTGCATTAATTGGATTTATTCTTGCAGGTGCAATGCTTGCCTTTTTAACATTTAACTTTAATCCGGCTAAAATCTTTATGGGTGATAGCGGTGCGTTATTTTCAGGATTTTTATTAGCAGCAATCTCAATCACAGGAGTTATGAAAGTTGCAACAGTTGCAATCTTGCTTCCTTTTGTTGTTTTAGCAGTTCCTATAATTGATATTACATATTCAAGTTTAAGAAGAATATGCAAAGGCACATCTCCGTTTGTCGCTGATGCTGAACATATTCACCATAAACTTCTTCATGCCGGTTTTTCTCAGAAAAAAACTGTCATGATTATGACATCTGTAGCCATTTTATCAGGTGCTTTGGCATGCTTGTTTGCAAAACATAATGCAATAAAATACGATTTGTTCCTTACTCTGGCAATCGTTGGCGTGATGTTTTTGTTAAATCTGTTTAGGGTATTGACAAAAAAATAAAAATCGATTATAATATACCCATTAAAAATGAAAATCTGATTACTCAGTTTCTAATGAGTGTTTTCTTATTTGAAATATTTAAGTGCAGATTTCCACATAGACACTAATTCGAAGTAATAGGATTGTTTATTGGCGACAATTTTATAAAGTAGAAGGGTTAAGATTATGAAAACGAATGCGATTCACAATCATGAGAATACACGTACTATCATTGGGCCATTAGCACAAGGAGCGGCAATAGGTGCAGCAGCAGGTGTTGCGGGCAAATATTTAATTCCTCTTACAGCTGAAGAAAAAAAGAGTGATGAATATATCAAGATATCACGCAAGGTTCAAGAGCAGAAAAATGCGTACAATTTCAGAACGCAAAAGTACATTAATTCTTTAATGGCAAAAGATAAGCGTTCCTTAGCCGAAGATGAATTTATCAAAATGTTTGACGGTGCAGTAGAAGGTCAAAAAATTAAACCGTCAAAGATAAAAACTGCAATAAACAATATTGTTGAGAAAAACCCTAATGAATTGTTTGAATTCAAGAGAATTTGCAAAAATTCTTCTGATGTAGCAGAACAAACAGCAAAACAATTTATGAGTGCATACAATTTAATCACAAAACACATTAGACCTCTTACATTCTTTATTGCAACAGGTGCAATAATTGGAGGTGCGGTAGCATTGATTAATGATGCACTAAAAGTGAAAAAATAATATTAAGGTTAGAGTGTAAAATTATTAAGAAAGAGAATATTTATTGAGTCCAATAATTTGAGGCAAGTCACCAAGAACTTGCCATTTATTTTGCCCATATAAAGAGGGGAATTTTTTTATGCTAAAATTATTCATATTACAGAAGGAGAGTTAGTATTGAATTTAGCGGAGAAATTGACCACCTTTAAAGGGGATTTATTTGGCTCAATAATAGCAGTAATAATCGCATTTCCACAAGCATTGGCATTTGGAGTTGCTTCAGGTTTAGGAGCATCGGCAGGTATTTGGGGAGCGATAATATTATCATTTTTTGCAGGGATTTTAGGTTGTAATTTGCCTATAATCTCGGGTCCTACAGGGCCAACAGCCATTATCGCAGCAATAGTTGTGGCAAGTGTTAACGGTAATATTTTAGATGTTGTTCCAATACTTGTTATGGCTGCAATTTTTCAGATTATAATTTCATTAACTGAAATTCCGAGAATGATAAAATATGTTCCTTATCCTGTTATTTCAGGTTTTTTAACAGGGATAGGGTTAATCATTATTATTTTACAATTATCACCGTTATTGGGTGGAGAAACTTATTCTTCAACGATTAAGGCTATATTAGCATACCCTCATTTATTCCAAAATATCAATTTGCAAGCACTGACACTTGGGGCAATAACTTTAGGCATACTCTTTTTCACACCAAAAGTTATAACAAAATATATCCCATCACAACTTTTGGCATTAGTTATTATGACGGGAGTATCTTATTATTTGGGATTTGATGTGGATAAAGTATCCGGTGTAACCTTTAGTTTGCCTCAAACATATTTGCCCAATTTTACGGGAAATATTATAACCAAGTATATTCCACTGGCACTAACTCTTGCATTCATTGCAACAAGCGAAAGTTTATTAACAGGAATAATTATGGATTCTTTAACCAAAGTAAAACATAATTCAAAGCGTCTTGTATTTTCTCAAGGGGTAGGGAATTTATTTTGCGCCCTAACAGGTTCAATGTATGGAACAGCAGCCACAATGAGAAGTGTTGCAGCAGTAAAAGCAGGAGCTTCAACCAAGATTGCGGCAATTTTATCTTCTTTAATTATGGCAATTGTCTTGTTTAAATTTACAGGCTTCATATCACAAATTCCGATTTGTGTACTGGCGGCAATTTTGATAAAAATCGGGTATGACATATTAGATTTAAAGGTTATAAAAGTTTTGAAATATGCGCCAAAAGACGACTTATACGTACTTTTAGCGGTATTAGGTTTGACTGTATTTTACAATTTGATATTCGCGTTAGGCGCAGGAATTGTATTAGCAGCCCTTCTTTATGCAAAAAGAATTGCTGACAACACCGAAATCAAAACTAATACCTACAAACCCGCAGATTACAGTACTTTTGAAACTAAAGTTGAAAGAGATTCTCATTACAAAATAAGAATTTTACACATAGACGGACAATTTTTCTTTGGTTCAATAACACAAATAGTATCACACTTTGACGAACTTTTAGAAACCGAATATATCATATTGAATTACTCTTCAAATTCAGAACTTGATATGTCCGCAATATTTGCACTGGAAGATATAATCGTCAGACTTCAAGCACAAAAAATCAAATTATACCTTGCAATTTCTAATGAGAAAGTATTTAAACAAATCCAATCACTTGAAATAATGTCACAAATCGGTGAAGAATGTCTATTCCAAAACGAAACAGATGCGATAAATAAAGCAATTGCTAAAACGCATCTTGAAAAAATTATTGAAGAATAAATTGTATTGTAAAGGGTAATATTATGTTCTATTTTGAAAAAATCAATGATAAAAGAATTTTAAAATCAGACTACATTAAAGGCGCAAATGCTTTTTTTACAACAAGAGATATCTGTATTTGTGATAAAAGCATTCCTCCTGAAGGAAACGATAATAACACAGAACTTATCAAAGAAATTTCAACAAATAAAGAAATTATAAGCACATATTTAAATATTGAAAATAATAACCTGCTGTCACCAATACAAACACACAGTGCAAATATCGAAAAAGCAACGAAAAATAAAACATTATACCCTGATACAGATGCCCTAATTTTAACAGACAAAAATCTTGGGATATTTTTGAATTTTGCAGACTGCACACCAATTATTTTATATGATGAAGCCCAAAATATAGGTGCAATAGCCCATGCCGGCTGGCGAGGAACCGCACAAAATATTGCAACCAAAACTGTTCAAAAAATGATTAACGAATATAATTCCAAACCCCAAAATATACTCGCAATAATAGGACCTGCCATAGGTTTTTGCTGTTATAACGTGGGACAAGACGTATTAGAACAGCTATCTAAAACTGTATCAAATTTCAAAGGTCTGTATGAAATTAGGCAAGGAAATATCTTTGTTGATTTGAAAAATATAAACAAACAACAACTACTTGAAATAGGATTAGAAAAAATTGATGTCAGCCCATACTGTACAGTTCATGATAATGAAACCTTTTTCTCATACCGAAATGAAAAAGGGACAACTAAACGTCATAGCGCAGTTTTAAAATTAAAATAGAAAGGTAAATTTATGCAAGAAATAACAGTTGGTAAAACCTACAAACACTATAAAGGGAATTTATACAAAATTATTGCACTTGCAAAACACTCAGAAACTCTGGAAGATATGGTTATCTACCAAGCAATAGACACAGGCAAAATCTGGGCGCGCCCGATGAGAATGTGGAATGAACAAGTTGATGAAAACGGCACACTAAGATTTACTTTAGTTTAATTTTAAATTTAGTTTTACATTTTGTAAATTTAGAACAAGTATTATTAAAGTTTTGCAAAAGTATATCCGAAAATAATTTTGTAATAAATAAGATTAGTTATTAAAATATATATTAAAATAATACACAAGAGGGCTTTATGGTTGATGAATTAAATAACCTGGATTTTGATATTCCTGACAATTTGTTAGATGAAATTCAGCACAACATTGAACATATTATCAAAACTTTTGACGTTCCGGAAGAGAATAAAATGGAAGTTATCAGACAGATAAATTACATTTATACAAGAACAAAATATCTATCCATAACAGATAATCTTACAGGTTTGGCAAATCGCAGAAATTTTGAAAGCACTTTTGAAAAAGAATTTCTACGAGCACTAAGATACAACAACAAACTCACTCTTGTAATGTTTGATATAGACCATTTTAAAAATATAAACGATACTTTCGGACACCCTTGCGGAGATTTTGTCCTGCGCCAAGTTGCAAATTCAGCTTTGCAAACATTCAGAAAAACAGATTCAATATTCAGATTTGGCGGAGAAGAATTCGTTGTTATCCTAACTGAAACAGATATCAACCAAGCAATAATCCCGCTTGAAAGATTTAGAAAAACCGTAGAAACACTGGGTTTAACATACCAAGATCAAGAAGTTACCGTAACAGTAAGCATAGGTGCCTGCCAATTATCTCCAAGTATTAAAACAAAAGAAGAATTCCTACAGAAAGTAGATGAAACCCTATACCAAGCCAAAAATTCCGGCAGAAATAAAACTATTCTTGCGGATTTTGTCTAAGCGCAATAATTTCTTGAAATTTTAACCACCCCGTAACAACATGCTCTACATTATCCATCCGGATAACACTTGCATTAGGCGATGATTCAGGGCGAACCCAATTTGCAGAATTTGGCAATCCTCCTGCCTGCAATCCTGTTTTTACCTGAACTCTGTTCAAAAATAAACACCCGATAGATAATGATTTATAAATAAGTTCTCTTAATTCTTCACTATCCGTACAAAAATATCCTGAGGCTAATCCTTCCATAATTGTTCCGATACTTCCAGGTCTGATATTTTCCTCAAAAGCCCCAAAATAACTATTATTTTCATTGGTAATCTGTTTACCTAACATGGAAATAATCATCTGTTCAACATATTCCATCAAAAGTTTTTTCTGTTCACCTTCTATGGAAGTCATTTTGAATAATTTTTCTATCGCTAAAATAGACCAATAATCAAACGGAATATCTACTTGTAATGTTTTTCTGGATTTGGCTAAATACAACAAGCCCTTAACCGCTCCATGAAGCCATTTTGTACAAGGATCAACTTCATATAAATATAAAAGTCCAAATGCTGCCTCCGCTGTATAATAAACCGCCTCAGCCTCTTTATTGATAGACTTTGCCTCAAGATCATAAAAAGCGTAAAAATCACCCTCCTTACTCTGCATAGAAATAAGGAATTCCCCCAGCCCTTTTAATATATCAGCCGTAATTTTTCTATCCGCATATAAATTAGATAATGCAGCAAGCGCAATTCCCGCAGAACCTGTTTTGGCAATAGACATCTTTATCTGTTCTTCTTTTGGTGAAGATACAACAATATAACGAGTTTTATCAAGTCGTTTGATATACCTTTTTATAAAATATTCACTTGCTAAATATCTTTGCGCTTTATATTTTCTACCATATCCACATTTTTCATACAAATACATAGAATACAAAATTCCAGCATGTCGAAGTGAATTGTATATTTTGTTATCATATTTTATCTCTGGATCAACATTTTTGCGATATACAAACCGCCCGTTCTCAAGGACATTCCGCCCAATATAATCCATTGATAAATTTATCTCATCATAATACGGCAATTCACGCACTAAAACACCATTGGTCTTTTTAGACTCTTTTGCAATAAATACCGCAAGGAATAATATCAATGAAATAAATATTGCAGGAACATATATTGCCGGTGATGAAAAATCTAACATACTTTGATTATAGCAAAGTATATTAAAATAATAATAAAACATTTGTAGGATTTTTAAAAAAGCCTCAAAAAAAATAGACCCTCCATAATGGAAGGTCTATTTTTTATTTTTTTATTTTAATTATTTACTCTTTTTTTCTTGTTCTTTAACTTTGCTAGCTTGACCGCCTGTTGCTTTATCCATTTGTTTTGTCAATTTCTTTTGGATAACTTCAGGATTGTATTGTTCATCAACATATTCAATCTTAGCATTTTTCTTAGCCGCAATAATCAAATCATCAAGTGCCTTAATTTGTTTTTCCATTACCAAATGATCTTTAATACTTGTTTTTGCTTTTTCAAATGGAGTAATACCTGCAGCACGTCTATCTTTTACATAAATAATATGATAACCATATTGAGTTTTTACAACATCAGAAATAGTATCCGGTTTTGCACTGAATGCAACTTCTGAAAATTCCGGAACCATTTGGTCTTTAGCAAAGAAGCCCAAATCTCCGCCTTGAGCAGCACTGCCAGGATCTTCTGAATATTTCTTAACGTATGTTTCAAATTTAGATTTATCCGCTTTTAATTCTTTATCGATTTTTTCAGCAAGTGCTTTCTTTTCAGCCATTTTAGCATCAACTTTTGCTTTCAAATCTTTATCTGAAATTTTTTCTTTTGATTTTGATTTGATTTCTTCACCTAACTGATAAGGGTTTGCAGCAATCAAGATATGTGCTGCTCTAACTTTATCAGGATTTTGGAATTTATCAGGATTTTGTTTATAGAAATTTTCACAATCTTTATCTGTTACAGAAATTTTTCCTGCTGCTTGTGCAAGTTTTCTCATTCTAACTTGGCTTTTTAAGTCTTTTTTAAATTCACTAACGCTTACACCGTTATTTTTCAGCACTTCCATAAGTCTATCTCTGCCGCCAACTTGGTCGATAACTTTTTTCATTGCTTCATCAACATCTTTACCTGAAACCTTTATCCCGCGTTTATCGGCTTCTTGTTCAAGCAATTCTTTAACAATCAACTGATTAACGACTCTTTGTTCTGTCATAAGATAGAAAAATCCATCTTTATTACCTTTCAAATCTTCAGGCTTGCCAAATGGTACTTGAGCAAGACTTTGATCCATTAATTTATCATATTCTGATTGAGTAATCGCACCTTTATTAACTTTTATAATCGCATTTTGATCCTTTATACCGCAACCTGTAAATAATATTGCACTCACTGCAAGGGTCGCCAGTAATTTAGAAAATCTCATATCCCTCTCTCTTTCTTTTAATATTCATGACTAACTTTATGTATATAATAAAACAAATCTGTCAAAATGTTAAATACTTCATCAAAATTTACATACATTGTATTTAAAATAAGTATCGAAACACCCTCTGTACAAGACTTTGGAGCAATCATAAATTTCAGTTTACTGCTAATATTTTTAGGCAAAACTTTTTGAATAAGATTCCATTCCGGTTGAGAATACGGAGTATAAATTCTTATTGCACCATCGACTTCACGCAATGCTGAAATTCTGACATCAGTTGCAGAAAGCCTTAAGCGAATAAGTTTGATAAGATTTTCAACACATTTTGGAGGTTTAGCAAATCTATCAACCCATTCTTCTACAATATAATCCAATTCAACAACTGATTTAACATCAGCCAATCGTTTATATTCAATCATTTTTTGTTCGGCAGAACCTACCCATTCATCAGGAATATAAGCGGTTACATTAATATCAATAATAGCAGGAGAAACCTTATCAACTTTTTCACCTTGCAATTCTTGAACAGTTTCTTCCAAAAGTTCGCAATAAGTATCAAAACCGACATTAACCATATGCCCGTGCTGTTTTGTACCTAGAATATTTCCCACACCTCTAATTTCGATATCACGCAATGCAATTTGATAACCGCTTCCAAGTGTTGTAAATTCTTTTATTGCTTTCAATCGATTGACAGCATCTTTTGAAATTTCCTTACTTTTTGTATAGAAACAATAGCAATAAGCCTGCCTTTGCGAACGTCCGACCCTGCCTCTTAATTGATATAACTGCGCTAAACCGAATTTATCAGAATTGTGAATAATCATTGTATTGGCATTAGGAATATCAATACCATTTTCAATAATAGTTGTAGCAAGCAAAATATCATACTCTCTATTTGCAAAATCGATAATAACTTCTTCCAATTCTTTTTCATCCATTTGCCCGTGACCAATTGCAATTCTGGCATTTGGAACAATTTTTTGTAATTGATTTTTAAATTCTTGTATAGTTTCAACTCTATTGTACAGATAGAAAACTTGACCTTCTCTATCTAACTCGTGGACAATGGCATTTTTGACCATATTTTCATTCCATTCACCAACATAAGTTTTGATAGGTAATCTGTTCTTCGGCGGGGTATTAATCACAGACATATCTTTAATACCTGACAGTGACATATACAAAGTTCTTGGAATTGGAGTTGCTGACATTGAAAGAATATCAACATTTTCTCTTAATTGTTTCAATTTTTCTTTATGACGAACCCCAAATCTATGTTCTTCATCAATAACAACAAGTCCTAAATCTTTAAAAACAATTCCGTCTTGCAACAATCTATGAGTACCAATCACAACATCACAAGCACCGGAAGCCAAATTTTTAACGGTTTCTTTTTGTTCTTTTTTCGTTCTAAACCTTGATAATAATTCAACTCCGACGCCAAAGGGTTTAAAACGTTCAAAAATTGTTTGATAATGTTGAAGCGCAAGAATTGTTGTCGGAACAACAACGGCAACTTGTTTTCCAGAAGTAACGGCTTTAAAAATGGCTCTCATTGCAACTTCGGTTTTCCCAAACCCGACATCACCACAGATGAGTCTATCCATAGGTTGTTCGGATTCCATATCTGCTTTAACCTGTGCAATTGCCTTCAATTGGTCAGGAGTTTCAACAAATTCAAAGGCTTCTTCCATTTCAATCTGCCAAGTTGTATCAGGCAAAAATTGAAACCCTTTTTGCATTTTTCGTCTTGCATACAATCGCAAAAGGTCGTATGCAACAACTTCCACTTCTTTTTTAACTCTGGCTTTGGTATTTTCCCAATCTCTACCGCCCATTTTAGAAAGTTTAGGTTTTATATTCCCGGCACCTCGATACCTGCACAAAAGATTTATTTGTTCTGCCGGAATATGTAACCTGTCTTTGTTAGCATATTCAATGGTTAAATAATCCTTTAACTGCCCGTCAATTTCTTGTTTTGACAAACCCTTATAAATTCCAAGACCGTGAATCGTATGAACGACATATTCACCCGGTTTGATATCGTTAATATTTTCGATATATTCAGGTTTTTCTTTGTAATAAGACTTTTTAGATGCCGAAACCTCTTTGGAACGCTTATTGAAAAGTTCTCTATCTGTTATAATGACTGTTTTGAAATCCTCTAAAATACATCCGCCCGAAATAATACTTTCACTATATTCAACATTAAAAATTTCTTTTTCACTGAGAATTTCTTTTACTCTTTCAGGATAATCAGTTGCTATAATAATTTTATAAGACTTGTACTCCTTGAGAAAATCCGTAATTAAATCCAAATTTGCCTCAAAATTTCGCAAAGGCTGAGAATTAAATTCCACTAATTCAGCACTCTGCCCGTCGATAAAATTGTTAAGCCCGATTCGTGTGAAATAAGAACATTTACGCATAAATTCTTCATACGTAAAATGATTTCTGCCCTCAATACGCTTTATCAAACCCTGCTCAAGATTTTCTTTTAATTGCTTTTCAAAATTGTCATTAACAAACTCATATTTTGCAAAAATTTCAGAAGTTTCATCAAAAACAATAATATAATCCTTGAAATAATCCAAAATACTAACCATATTCTGATTAAAATAATTTTGATAAACTTCAATCCCCTCAAAATACAAATCCTCTAAAGTTTTTTCTTCATCATCTTCAACAATTTCCGCCTGTAAATCCTCAAGAATTTTCTCTTTTCCTTCAAGCAAAAACTTATATATAGGCAAAATTTTTACCTGCTCAATTTTGCTGATAGATTTTTGAGTTTCGTTATTGAAATACCTAATATCAACAACCTCATCCCCCCAAAGTTCAATTCTTATAGGATTCTCATCAAGCCCAAAAACATCTGCAATATCACCTCTTATACTAAATTCAGAGATATCACTAACCATAGTAGCCCGCTTATATCCGAAATTGACAAGTTTTTGCGCTAATTCCTTTAAATCAAGACTATCACCAACTTTTATCCCAATATAATTTTCACTGTAAAAATCTCTAGAAGGGAATTTTTCTAATAAAGATTTTACAGGGCAAATAACAATATTAGGCAGTTCTTGCAAAATACTAACCTGACGAGAATAATCATAAAGATTTGGAGAAATCGCTTCATACATAGAAATATTCTGAAACGGCATAACAACCGATTGAATATTAAAAGCATTCATTAAATCACTCTGATATTTCAATGCGTTCTGCTCAGTCGAAGTTACAAATAAAACCTTTTTCTTTGAATAAAATTTAATTTTTTCAATTAGAAACAAACGCAAAACAGAAGTTAAACCGGTAATAGCAAAAGACTTGTTCTGCTTAACTTTGAGCCGAAAATCCACGTAATTTTCACCAATATTATCTGTGTTTATCTCAAACATACCTGCTATTATAAACGAAAAACATCTCAATAACCAATACCAAAATCTTTCTCTATATTAAATCAATCAGTATTTATATGAATTATAATCACCCAAACTTTATCATAATCATCCTACTATCAATTTCATGCTAAAATCTTCTTATGAACATTACAGCAGGAAAATATAAAGGTCAAAAAATTATCGCACCTGATGAAAGTATTACACGCCCTACTCTATCAAAAGTAAGGATGAGCGTGTTTAATACTTTGCAAGCAATGGTTGATTTTGAGGGTTTAAGTTTTCTTGATATGTATTCAGGTTCAGGAATTATGGGACTTGAAGCTATTTCAAGAGGTTTTAAAAGTGCTGTTTTTATAGAAAAAAATAAAAAAGTTTACAACATTATAAAATCTAATCTGAAAAAATATGAAAATGATAATAACCTCAAACTTATTTTGGGTGATAGCATAAATATATGCCAACGATTATACGGAAAACAAAATTTTGACATTATATACATTGATCCACCGTATTTTTCAGGAATTTATGAGAAAAGTCTTGAAGTTTCATCAAAAATTTGCACAGGAATAATAATTCTGGAACATGTTACAGAACTTGATTTGTCAGATTATAACGTTTTAAAACAGAAACAATATGGGGATAAATTGATTACTTTTGTTAGTGTAAAAAATTAAAAAACAACACTACTAAAACTTGGCACGCTAGACCAAATTCCCAAATAACAAATTTAAACCTGCTCTCTTACTGCACTAATCAATTTATAATACATTTTTAAATCTTTATCAGTAGCATTCTTTATTGCCAAAATTAAATCCTGTTGAATGTCTTTTGCTGTCTGAAAATGTTCAAAATCAAACAATTCCTTGACAGGAATATTGAAAAATACTGCAAGTTTTTCTATATTTTCTTCTTTTGGGAACTGACAACCGTTTTCGAGTTTGCACAAATTAGTAGTTTCCATACCAATAGCCTCTGCAAGTTGCGCCTGAGTAAGTCGCTTGCTTTTGCGCAACTCCCTAATTCTAAGCCCTAAAAGTTTGCTAAGTTGTGCCATATCCCACCTCTATAAAACTGATTATCTCATACATTCGGTTTAATAAAATGATATATTAGGACAACATGTATTGACAAACTTGGCATGATACGACATAATAGTAATATAATTGTTAATTCTCTGGAATTAATAAATTAGTTGTATGTTGTATGTAAAAAAGAAAGGAATTTCAACATGAGGACAAAAAAATTCGGTTTTACTTTGGCTGAAGTATTGATTACTTTGGGTCTCATTGGTGTAGTTGCTGCAATGACTATACCGACATTGATTTCAAACACCAACAGTGCAAAGTTTAAATCACAATACAAAAAGACATTATCAACATTGAACCAAGCAGCATTGATGGGTACTGCTCAATATGATTTGGACTACGCTTCCATAACAGATGCATGTGGTGGCGGAACAGATAAACCTGATGTAAAAGCCTCAATGTGCGCATTGATTAACGGTACTTTATCTGGAGCTACATATTATGCAACTGCTGGTGCATTGAAGGTTCCTGGAACATCAACTGCTTACACAATTAAGGGCTCAGCAGCGGTTGCCAAAACAGATATGGTTGCTTATCAATTGGCAGATGGTTCAGTTGTTGCATTTGATAAGAATCTAAAAAGTTGTACTTTAGCACCTGGAACACCAGTTAATGATGCAAGCCTTCCTGCAACTTGCCGTGGTTTCATCGATGTAAACGGACCAACTCTACCTAACAAAGAAGTTAAATGCTCAAGTGCTGCAGGCAAAGTCGCATCCTCAGTTGGAACTTGTATTGTAAGAAATAACGCAGCAGATATGGGAGATATTTTCCCTGTAGTATTCCACGACGGTACTGTTGAACCTATCACAGATGCTGCAAGATATGTTCTTAATCAATCAAAATAATTGAAATGTCATCCTAAACTTGCTTTAGGATTTTGGCAAACGTACACAAGTACGTCATCCAGAACACGTTTCAGGTTCTAGACAGTATCAAAGCAAATAGGTACATCTTTCTGAACTTGTTTTCGAATCAAGATTATATCAAAGGATACAAGATTGTCATTCTGAACTTGTTTCAGAATCCAGATAGCACCAAAGAAAAAAGTACGTCATCCTGAACTCGTTTCAGGATCCAAAAGAAAAATCAACTAACTCCCAAAATTAGTTTGCAATGACGTATTGCTAAAAAACTTAATAATAGTCAAGTGACCGAATCACTTGAAACGCTTTACATTATGGCACCTTGAAATTCACCTTTCTTGG
>CASELF010000097.1 GCA_949288725.1 uncultured bacterium | reverse complement strand
GTCATTCTTAACAGTTGCGGTTAATGTCATATCACCGTCATAGTTTTTAATTGCAACATCGCCTTTGCCTGTAATATTGCCGGCAACATTCATGCCTGCACCTTTTTCATTTTTCATAGACAAAGTTGTTGTATTAATTGTCGCATTAGTAGTTAATCCGCCGGAACCATGGTTATAAACTTTTGTTGTTGTAGCATCAATATTTGCATTGCTACCTAATGTTAATGCTCCACCTTGGTTATTCAATACTTGAACCTCAGTACCGCCAATTTTTGCAGCAGCAGTTGTACCTACATTCAAATCGCCTTTTGTACTGTACAATCTTGCTGTACCACCTTTGGCATAAGTTTCGCCTGAAACTGTCATACCTGAAGTTCCATTATTGGTAATATATGTTCCACCATTGTCATTATTTAAAACATTGCCGGTAACAGTCATACCTTCGGAAGATTCAATAATCAATTGTCCGCCTGTTGTTTTAGCAGTGGCAGCCTTGATACCGTCTGTATTAACTAATGAATCAAATAATCCATCTGTATACGCTTTATTATAAGTTGCATTTGAAGGTACACCGTTAACAACAGCACCAGCAACATTAACATTAGCACCTCTTAATACGACACCATCACGTGCGATAATTTTACCGCCCTGTTCAACAGTAATGTCACCATGACTACCCCAAGCGCCACCAGTTTTTGAATTTGATAAGAAATTCATAACTCCGGTATTTACAAAAGCATTTGCATTTTCTTTAGTTCTATCTGCATTATATGCATCATAGGCATCGCCAATTTCTTTATATTTTGACACTGAAGGAGTAACTGTTGACAATCTACCAACGTTTAATACTCCTGAGCTGCCAACAACCATTCCACCAGGAGTGATAAATACAGCATGACCATTATAGAAACCGGTACTCTTCATTGTGTTTAATACACCATTGATATTTACCTGATTTCCTACTAAGTTTACAAATGTATCAATACTTGCTGCATGGCCATTTTTTACATAGCCGTCATACATCAAATTTGCAGTGTCACCTTGACCAACTACAAAATTATCATATTTTCTAAACCCGGTTCCACCATTTTTTCCGATAAAATCTGCCGAAATATTATACACTCCGCCACTACCGGATACGCCAGTAATATTAGATTCCGCATAACATCCGCTTGGTATAGCAACTGTGGAAGCCATTGCTAGTAAAATAAGCGCTTTTTTGTTCATGTCATACTCCTTTTCTTGTCGCATTCACTTCTTTATTACATTATCAATCTTTTTATCTATCACTATATAGCATGTTTATATACTTAAAATTTTTGGTAGATATTATATATAAACCCATAGGATATCTGTTTTTGCTTATTATCGGATTTATCTTTACAAAACTTTAATTAATTTTATAAAATTGTTACTTTTCTTAATAATAATTAACAAATTTTTGCATAAAATGAATCCTTCAATCATACGAAATATTAGTATAATATAAAATAAAAGTCAAATAATATGATATAAATATTAATATAACTTTATGAGTAATTGATTCGATTGAACAGACCTATAAAATAAAAATGAACAATATGAATACTCCATCGTTCTACAAATGTACAATGAGGAAAAATTGTGAAAAATATAAAAAAAATAATAATTAGTTTGGTAGTTGTGACACTATTAACTCAAGCAGCCCCAACTTATGCCCTTCAAGACATTAAAGTAGAGCGGAATTCAGTTTTATCATTGAATGATTGCATAACAATAGCATTAAAAAACAGTCCTTATATAAAAAACGCTAAATATAATTACGAAATATCAAAAAGTAATGTCAATTTAGCAAGATCAGAATTTTTCCCAACCCTTGGAGTTGGAACAGGATACAATTACACCGGCTCAAAGTCAAAACAACGTTCAACTAGTTCAGGAGTATATTCAGTAGAAGCCTCACTTAATCAATTGATTTGGAATTTTGGGAGAACAAATGCAAGAATTAAAATGGAAAAATTCTACAGAATTGCAGATTTATACACTTTTGATAACACAGTGCGTGAAACAATATTCAATGTTAAACAAAGGTATTATGAAGTATTAGCAGCAAGGGCAACGGTCCTAATCAATAAAGCCTATGTTGATATAAATGAAAGAAACTATCTAAGGACAAAAGCCTATTTTGATGAGGGTATAAAATCTAAAATTGATTTAGTCAATGCAGAAGTTACGCTAAGCGATTCAAAAATAGCACTTATACAATCCCAAAATGCCTATAAAAACACCCTTGTAAACTTAAATAATACAATGTATTTAACAAAAGCACCTGAATATTCCATCTCAAGTACAGAAGAATTTAATATAAAAAACAACGTAGCACCTGTAGATTTAAGCAATATGGAACGACCGGCTGTTGTTGATAAAACAAAAGCACCTGATGGGGTTGAGAATGCAAAATTATTAACTTCAGTTGAAAAATGGGATGTTCTCACAGACTATGAAGTTAAGGAATTTCCATATTCATTTGATGAATGTATTGAAATTGCATACAAAAACAGGGCTGATTTAAAAGCATATAATTCAACACTTGATGCGGTTAAAGAAAATCTATTATATGTTAAAAGAAATTATTACCCGGAAATTTCTGCAAATGCAGGCTACACATTCAGGGATCTAAACAATACAAATTCTCTAAATGTTGGAGTTAACATGTCAAGTTATGTCAACATTATGGCTCAAAAAGCAAATGTTGATGCCGCTAAATCTCAAGTTCAAATCGCTGAAAATTCTGAAAATCAACTAAATAAAGATATTTATTTTGAAGTTCAAAACGCTTATATTAAAATGATAGAATTAGAAAAGCAAATACCATTACTAGCAGTAAGGGTTCACCAAACATACGAAAATTATGAACTTGCAGAAGGTCGTTATTATGTAGGTTTAGGAGATTACATACAACTTCAGGATGCAAAAGTAAATTATAACAATGCTCAATGTTCTTATATAGAAACGATTTATAAATATAATGTAGCAAAAGCAGAACTGGAAAGTGTAATTGCACTTCCGCAAGAAGTGACGATATCAATAGAGGATGCATAACATGAATTTAGAGGAAATAAAGCAGAAATACGGTAAAAAACGATATATAATAGCACTTGTTGCAGTTATAGCGATTGGCGGTTGGAGTTATAAGATATACAATTCCAAAAGAGTAATCTACCAAACCCAAAAGATTTCCACCTGTACAATTACAGATGCAGTAGAAGCCTCAGGAACAATTAATCCTGTAAACATAGTCAGTGTTGGTTCTACCGTATCAGGCTTGATGAAAGAAATTTACGTAGACTACAATACAGAAGTAAAAAAAGGACAATTGTTAGCACAAATTGACCCTGCAAATTTTCAGGCATCCGTAGACCAAAACGCAGCACAAATCAGAAACGCAGAAGCCAATCTTGCGAAACTGAATGCGCAACTGGATTATGCTCAAAAAACATATATCCGATATAAAAACCTATATGCTAAAAACTTTGTTGCCAAAAGCGAACTTGACCAAGCAGAAAGTGATTATCTTGCACAAAAAGCATCAATAGGCGCACAAAAAGCATCAATTGCGCAAGCAAAAGCAAATTATAATACAGCAATGACAAACCTCGGGTACACAAAAATTATTGCTCCCGTTGACGGCACAATAATATCAAGAGATATTGACGTCGGCCAGCCGGTTGCTGCAAGTTTCCAAGCACCTGAACTTTTCACCATTGCACAAGACCTGACAAAAATGCAAATTGAAGTTAATGTTTCTGAAGCAGATATCGGCGAAGTCAAAGAAGGTCAAGATGTTGAATATACTCTTGATGGTTATCCTGATAGTACTTTTTACGGAAAAGTTACCCAAGTTCGACTTGATTCAACTACAACGTCTAACGTTGTAACCTACACTGTTATCGTAAGCGTTAACAATGAAGACTTGAAACTTAAACCGGGAATGACCGCAAATGTTTCAATCATAACTAAACGAAGCACAGATGTAATGTGTGTTCCTAGTATTGCACTAAAATTCTCACCGGAATCAAGTGGTCAAAAATATCAAAAACAAGGTATTTGGCTTTTAGAAAAAGGTAAACCCGTTAGAGTTAATATAAAAGAAGGAGCCAGTGATGATGCTAATGTCGAAATTATATCCGATAAAATAAAATTAGGCGATAAAGTAATCATAGGTGCTTCTCGAGCAAAAAACAGAAACAGTTCAAAAACATCAACAGGTAAAAGACGTGGCGGACCTCCAGGAATGTTTTAATACCAATAAAATAACAGTTGTAAAAAGATAAGCGAAATAAAAATGGATTTGATTGAAGTTAAACACGCAATAAAAACATACCAGACAGGAGAAGATTCGTTTAATGCACTAAACGATGTATCTTTTAGCGTAAAAAAAGGTGAATTTGTTGCCATTATGGGAACTTCAGGCTCCGGAAAATCTACCTGTATGAATATGCTTGGGACACTTGATAAACCAACATCAGGCAGTTACTATCTAGATGGCGAAGATATGCTAAATCTTGATAACAATGCATTAGCAATGGTAAGATGTGAAAAAATAGGCTTTATATTCCAAGGATTTAATCTGATTTCAAGAACCTCAGCACTTGATAACGTTTGTCTTCCAATGATATATAAAGGCGTACCTGAATCTGAACGTATAGAAAGAGCAAAATGGGCACTTGAAATTGTAGGATTGAAAAATAGAGAAGATCATATGCCAAACCAAATGTCAGGAGGTCAGCAACAGCGTGTTGCAATCGCAAGAGCAATAGTTAATGATGCACCCCTAATACTTGCCGATGAACCGACAGGAAACCTTGATACTAAAACAAGTATTGAAGTTATGGAATTTTTTGTAAAGCTCAATGAAGAAATGGGAAAAACAATAGTTCTGGTAACTCACGAACCTGATATTGCAGAATACACAAAACGAGTTATGAAATTCAAAGACGGCAATATCGTATTAGATGAACCAAAAGATAAATGGCTTGCCCATAGGACAAGAGAAACATAAAGGTTAGGAGTAATCAATGTTAGACTTCAAATCCATAGTCAAAATGGCAACAATATCGTTAAAAATAAATAAAATGCGCTCAATTCTAACAAGTTTGGGTATAATCATCGGAGTAAGCGCAGTAATCATAATGCTTGCCGTTGGAACAGGTGCAAGTAAAAAAATAGCAAAAGAAATGGAATCTATGGGTAGCAACCTTCTTATGGTACGTTCTGCCTCTGCCAAATCAGGCGGTGTTCGAATGGGCTCAGGTACTAAACCTACATTAACACTAAAGGATGCTCTTGCCATTGAAGAAAAATGTAGAGGGATAATGGCAGTTGCGCCATATTCAAGTCAAACAAATCAAATAACCTATGGCAACCAAAACTGGTCAACCAGTGTCGGCGGAACAACAGGTCAATATTTTATGATAAGAAATTATGAAATAGAATCCGGTAGAGGTTTGACTCCGGAAGATAACAAAAATGGTACTAAAGTCGCAATTTTGGGACAAACTGTATCTACCGAACTTTTTGGAGATGTTGATCCTATTGGAAAAACTATTCGTGTAGGAAATATTCCGTTTAAAGTCGTTGGACTTTTAAAAAGCAAAGGCTCAAGCGGTATGGGACAAGATCAGGATGATTTAGTTTTTATTCCAATTACAACAGCGCAAAGAAAAGTTTTTGGTACAGATTTTCCGGGAACTGTTAATATGATTGCTGTTAAAGCACAAAATGATGAAGTTATTTCTATTACACAACAAGATATAACAGAACTTTTGCAAAAACGCCACCACATAGGGAAAAATCAAGAAGATGATTTTGAAATAAGAAACCTTGCGGAAATGCAAGAAACTATTAAAGCAACAACAAAAACAATGTCACTTCTTTTAGGTGCAATCGCAGGAGTATCATTAATCGTTGGTGGTATAGGAATCATGAATATCATGTTAGTTTCCGTAACTGAAAGAACTAAAGAAATTGGTATTCGTATGGCAATTGGCGCAAAGGCCTCTGATATTCGTATCCAATTTTTGATTGAATCCTTTATGCTATCTATGATTGGGGGATTGATTGGCGTTATTATAGGAATTTTTGGAGCAAACCTGATGCATATTTTTGCGGGTATGAATATCGCAATAACAGCACCTTCAATATTGCTATCCCTAGGGTTTTCTGCGGCTATTGGTATCGGATTTGGATATTATCCCGCTTACAAAGCCTCTTTACTAAATCCTATTGATGCTCTTCGATATGAATAATAATATCTTCGTTATTTCTTAGAATTTTTTGAGTTATTAACTATATCAGCAACGTTTTTATACAAGGTTCTTATAAAATCGCGAAAACTACCATTACCTTCAGGTATTTTTATTGGGAATTGAGAATTTATCCGCTTTGTTTGTGACAAATGATAATCACTAAAAACACTTACTTTCATATCATCAAATAAATCATTCTCCAAAGGAGAAATATATATATTCAATTTTTCGTGCTTGGCATAATTATTCAATGCACCCATAGTATTTTCATTAACATATTTTGATATTTTTTCATTTGCTAATAATGTTTGAGGAACATTAATTCTTGTACAACGGCCTAAAATAAGATTTGGAATTCTTTGGGCTTCCTCCTTGCTAAAACTAGCAATTCTTACCGGCCCTATAGGTATATATTTCATGATATCTCCTTTATTTTTTATAATATAGCTTAAACAACATTTTATTCCCAGTTTTAACCGTAAAATATTACAAATATTTAAACTATCCCAAAAATTTGAAAATATATTAGCAAATTTATTTATTACAGTTTTTGAATAGAATATGAATATTCAAAATAGCAATCAATTTCAAAACACATTTACCGGAAGGGCTCAAATAATCAAAGAGGCCGATAAAATATGCAGACAAGTAAATTCAAATTTTCCTCATTTTTCACCCTCTTACAGTTGGATAAACTTCAAAAAGCCAGAGGCTTTTGACCCGCTATTTTGCAAAAAGGAAGAAAAGTTATCTTATATAAGATTTCAAGCAGATAACGCTGCCAGCAGGTTTAAATATTATAAAAACACACTTATACTTGTAAAAAGACTTGCTTGCGCAAATTGCGGAGAATTGGCAGATATTACTTATTTGTGTTGTAAAATTAAAAATTTAAAAGATGTATCTGCAATCGGTCTTTATGGGTTTGACAAACAGAATAACAAATATATTGATTATGACCATGTGGCTGTTTGCTTCAAAAGTGGAAAAAAGAAAATTATTATTGATCCGTGGTTTGGGTTTGCTGATTTTGTTGAAAATTGTCGTGTAATCTACAGAGAAAGATATCACGAGTTTTTTGAAAATTTTAACCCTAAATTTAAACTCCTATTTAAGAAAGAACCAAGAGTTTGCCTAAATAAGGAAGATGTAAATAGACTAAAAAACATTTTCCCTCAACTTAAATAGCCTTAATTATTAGTTTAATTTATACATATATATATTAAACACTTTGAGTTTTATTTTTGGAGGCTTTGTAGTTCTTTATATATTCGTCAGAAGTCGAACCAATCCTGTTCAAAATCCAAGTTGAAATAGAACCAACAATTAGAGCCTTTGTTCCTGCATATAATTTGGCATTACAATATAATGAAACTGCGATACCGGCAATTGCAGGAAATCCATATTTCAATGCTATTGAAGTTCGCTGATCTTTGTTATCTGATTTTCCCAGTTGATAACCTAATACTCCTACTGATCCTACCATTGTCAACATATCTGTTGGTGCTGAACCCATTGCTAAATCTCGTATTTTTGCGGTGAAATCTTCTGTCTCAATTTTTATTGATTTATCTAAAGATTTAATACCACGATTATATATTTTCTTAACTTTTTTGAATTCTTTTTCTGGGAGAATTTTTTCATAGATGGCTAATATATCTTCTACAATTCCTTGTTTGTAATTGCTTATATTATTACTTATACTTTGCAATTCCTCAAGTAAAACTTTACTGTCTTGTTCATTTATTATTTTCTCAACTTTTCCGTTTTTAATATTTGACATCAAGTTATTTACTGATTTTAATATAGTCTCTTTAGTTTCTAATCTTTCTTCCGGTTGTTGTAAATATTTTTTCAACCCTTGTTTTATCGATTTCAAAAGGTTCCTGTTTGCGTTATCTCTAAAACTGATAAAACTTGCAACTTTGCCAAGAGAAGTTTCAGAATCTTTAATCATTTCATTTTCTGTGTATGAAATTTTCATACGATGAGTTTTAACTTCTTTTATTATAGCCTCTTTTTCCTTAGATATTTTTTCATCTGCTATAAATTTGCTATATACATCTTTCGACAAGAATGATTTTAATTTTGATAATCCGTTTTCAAGAGTTTGAGAGATTTGCGATATTGAAT
The DNA here is from genome assembly GCA_949288725.1 of uncultured bacterium. Taxonomy (GTDB): domain Bacteria; phylum Cyanobacteriota; class Vampirovibrionia; order Gastranaerophilales; family Gastranaerophilaceae; genus Zag111. The sequence goes on along the minus strand of CASELF010000097.1, from coordinate 15,167 downwards.
AATATCTTTTCTTTAACGCTTTTAAATCAAAATTGCTGTAATAACTATCTTGCATAGCATCATCAAGTTTGCTGATTTTATCTAACCATTCAGCCTTAGTCGCCTTTATTCCGTTAATTTCTATCACTTGATTAGGGTTGTCATAGATTAATCTGCGAGATAGTTTTTTAGATGCTACTTGAGAGGCTATAATTTTATTTTCAGTACCTATATAAGCGTTTTCAACAGAGCGTTGACCTATTCTTTCAAATAATCTGGTTATTGAATCGTGAATTTTTCCTGTCGGTTCGCTCAAGTGCATTATTTTTTTGAATAATAAATCCTTAAATGTCGTAAAATTATTAACCGCTTCACTTCTTTTGGTTAACCCGTCAATAACACCTATTGCCCATAAGTATGTTTTATCAAGTGTTTCTATTTTTTTATTATCTATCTTTAAATTTTCAAGTTTTTTCTCGAAATAAAACTTTAAGGCCTTCAAACCCTTTAATAATTTTCTGTTACCGCCACCACGCATTAGGGTAAATAAACCAATACCTGTTAATATTGTTGCGCCGGCTACTGATAGACCTATCAACTTGGTGTTATTTGTCTTTCTTGCCTCTCTTGGGGTAATAATTTTAAACGCGGGATAGAATGAATCATTACTTGCAGAATTTGCAAGTGTAGGTTGTTGATTAATATTTGTAGGTTGCTGAAATTGATCAGAGTTAAGCCAATAGTCACTCGGAAGCCTCCTATTTGTAACTTGTGCAAATGGAGAACTTTGCTTGTATTTTGCTGTTTCCACTGAATTCATCATCATTCTAACCTACAACACTATTAAATCATCTGAAACTGAAAAATTGCTAATATTGCAGGCAGTTTAAAGTTATATTAAGGAAATAATTCCATATCAATCACTTTTGCAACTTCCAAAGCTGAATTCTTATTTGATAACAAGGTTTTAACAAAACCTAAATCTTTTATATTTTGTTCCCTGCGTTCTTTATCATAAAGTAAACTTTCAATTTCATAAGTTATATTTACTGCTGTTGCCTTTTGTTGTATCAATTCTGGAACAATAATTCTGTTTGCAATGATATTTGGCAGAGAAACCATCTTTATACACCTAACTAGAAGGTATATCCAATAAAACAACTGAGGTCCTCTATAGGCAATTATCATTGGGGTCTTATATAAACATGCTTCTAACGCAACAGTTCCTGATGCCAAAATCAAAGCATCAGATACACTTAACATAGCCTGATTTTCACCTTTTATCACTTTAAAATTAGCATCTTGAAAATATTTATTGTAAATTTCATCTGAAAGATTAGGTGCCTGAGAAAAACATATTTGCAAATCAGGATGCCTGTGTTGCAATTTTTCTGCAGCCTCTTTAAATATTGGCATAAGATTTTTCAATTCAAATTCTCTTGACCCAGGAAACACAGATATAAAAGGTTTATCAACATCAAAACCATGTTTCCTTAAAAATTCTCTTTTCCCGGCAGGTGCTGCTAACTGTGAAACAAGAGGATGACCGCAATAATGTGTATCAATACCATATTGCGCATACAAAGGCTTTTCAAACGGAAATATACATAGAACTTTATCTACATATTTTTGAATTAATTTTATTCTATACTTACGACTTGCCCACACCTGCGGCGGAATATAATAAAATATTTTAATTCCGGCCTTGTGCAAAAATTTTGCAATAGTTAAATTAAATGCACCATAATCAATCAACAAAACTAAATCAGGTTTATATTCGTTTACTAAATAATCAACTAAAGCCTTTCCCAGTTTAAAATGATTGATAATAATTTGCGGGGAAATACCCATTGCTGACATTTTTTCTTGATTAGAAAAGAGTTTAACACCCTCTTTCTCCATTGCAATTCCGCCAATACCTTCTATTTGCAAATCGCAATCAAGAGCCTTTAATTCTCTTACCACATTTGCAGCATGGATATCGCCTGAATATTCTCCTGTTACTATAAATATTTTTTTCATCTATATCGCCATTATTACTATATTGTGACTATCTGCATATTTAATGACATTTTCTTGATCAACTATAATTGTTTGATTTGCCTCTACTGCAATTAAAGAAGCATTGCTATGACTCATTGTTCTTAAGGTTTTCATTCCTATTGCAGGTATATCAAATCTTCTGTCTTGTTTTGGCTTTGCAACTTTGACTACTACCGCATTGTTTTTGGCTAATTTAGCACCACGTTTTATGCAAGCATCAGTTCCTTCTATAGCCTCAACTGACATAATCATTTTATCTTTGATGACAACAGACTGGCCTACATCTAATTTACCCATTTCTTTTGCCAACCAAAATCCGTAATTTACATCTTCCATTTGTTCTTCTGTTGGTTTATGTTTACCTAATACTCCAGCCGGAATCATCAAGTTCTTTATGAAGATAGTTTGATCAAGAACCTCAACTCCTATTTTTGCAAGTTCTTCTACTATCATCAGCATTACTTTGTCATCATTAAGCCTTGTTGCTTCTTTTAAAAGATCTATTGCTCGTTTATCAAACTTATGCAATTGTAGTAATACTTTTTTGTGAACTTTACCTAAAAATGTTATTTGTTTAATTCCTTCTGTTTTTAGAATTTGCTCTATTTTATTAACTTCACCGGGATGGCAAGAATATACTTTTGAACAAAATTTCTTCAATTGATGTACATTATCTTTTGCCAATGATATACATACAACTTCAAATCCATTTTCTTTCGCATATTGCGCCATTCTTATCGGCAATATTCCATCTCCGGCAATTAGTCCTTGTTTGTTTTCTAACGTTATTGACACTATTTAATCCTCTTTTAACTGTTTCTTAATAATAAAATCTTTTTTACTTCTTCCTCTGGTAATATATTAGCACCTCCAAGACATTTTGTAAAAAGTATTGTCTTGGCATACTCTTCTGCTAATTCTATATTCAAATACGCTTGTTTTACAGATTCTGCACCTGTTATAACTCCGTGATTTTGCATCAAAACGATACTATAATCTTTAAACAAGGCAGAGGTATTGTCAACTAATTCTTTTGAACCGGGAATTGCATATTGGGCAATAGGGATTTCGTTAAAACAATAAATTATCTCAGGAGAAATTTTTTCATCCAATGCCTTGCCCGCTACCGCAAAAGCTGTCAAATACGGTGAATGCATATGAAATACGCTTTTTATATCCGGTCTTTTCTTATAAAATTCTATATGTAAAAATCTTTCACTAGATGGTTTTGGATTACCTTCAATATAATTTCCGTCTAAATCAATTATACTGAAATCTTCTTTTGATAAATACCCATTTGCAGAACCTGATGCGGTTATTATAATTCTATCTTCAAAACAAGCAGAAATATTTCCTGAAATCCCCGGAGTATATCCTTTCTCACCGGCAATTTCACCGTATTTTATAAGTTCTTTACATAATTTCTTTATCATAATTAATCCACTTGTTCCTTATCTGGATCTTCTATTTCTATAACTTGTGCATATTGTAATATAGGTGTTTTCGTTTTTTCCGGTTTTGATTTTCCAAACACAGACGATTTTTCAGGAGTTTCAGATGGCTGAGTTGCAGGAGAAAAAGCAATTTGTCTACTATCTTCTTCTTTTTGACTTTTGCCTAAGCGCTCAGGATTTTTTATCTCCATTCTTCCATAATTTATAGATGTTCCCTTTGTATCAAAAGCAAGGTCAAAACCAAAATACGTAGTCTGACGAATAAAATCATATCCTAATCTTATTTTCAAATCATCAGGACCAATTGCAATAGCAAATCTGTTTTCCTGGAATAACTCTCCATTAGGAGAATCATTACTCAAATTGACCATACCTGTCCAACCTACAGAAATATATTTATTAATTCTGAAGATTTCTGATAAATACAAAGCTGAATGTCCATATCTGTACATATCATATCGAGGAACCGGAGTATGATCATCATATCCTGATTGGAAATATCCAATATCTTGCATCCAATTTTTATATTGCAAATGGGCTCTAGGACCTATTCTTGCCAAAAATTGGGTATCCCCTGTTCCATATAATGCTGCTGAACCCTGCATTACTAAATCAAAATTAAAGTAAAATCTATCTTTCGGTCTTTTATATGAATAGATTTTTTGGCTAATTTCTGCCATATACCTTAATCTTGTTGTTGTAGTTGCATTACTTGCGATTTTTTCATTGTTGAAGTTTGTATCGTTATCCTGCATTAAACCAAAACCAGCACGCTGCCTAAAGGTTAGGTGTCTGCCTTCTGTTAAGAAATTAGGAATCGTCTTACTTTTATCAAAGTACGCTTCTACCATGTACTTTGGCATACGAGCACCCATAAACCAATCATCTACATATGAATTGGCTGAGTATTGCAAGAAAAAATTGTCATCCAAACGTTGAATACCTTTTAAGAAAAATATATCCTTAGATGTACCATAACCTAACTCTGTTGAATTGAAAGGTGAACGATACTTGATTGCACCACCAACACCTATATCATCTTTATAATTCAAAAATGGTATCAACTTAATTACAGACCCGTTAGGACCACCAAAAGTAAATCCCGGACCTATAAACATACCAAGTTTTCTACGGCTGCCAAACTCCGGATAATTTGCTTCAAAATAATCTCTTTCTTTATTTGTATATGCAGTTAAACTCGGCCAAGTAAACAATTTCTTACCATTTTTGCTGACTTCTATATGTTTGGCTTTTATTACATCATGGTCTTTTCTTGCCTCTACATACAAATCCTTAATGTTAATATGAACATTATTTCCTGATGGATCACCTAAAAATAATGATCTGTCATCATCATCAATTATCATATTTGAAAATCGAGGACCTACCATTCTTGATGATAACCTGTGAATTTCAGATTGATCTGAGTGTATATACCCATCTGTTAGAATTATTAATCCATCTTTTTGTACGGCTTTTTTAGCATTTAAAATCATTGCATTTGGCTTTGTTTCCAAATTATTTGAGATAATGGTTTCTTCGTTCATATCAACTTCGATATAATCAGACTTTGTTACCATTCCATTTTTTATCACTATGACATGATCTATCGCTTTCAAAATGTTTGAATCTTGATTGTATGTCATTTTATCTGCAATAATTTTTGTACCCTGTTGAGGTAATGTCAAAACAGGACGACCTGTCGCTACCATATCTCCCGTTTCTTCATCAAAATTTACATTCTCAGAATCAAGAATAACTTCTTTTTGTACAACTTGCTTACTTATTCCTGATTCTAAAGACATGTGTTCTTCAGGAAGTTCTGTATCTATTTGTTCTTGGATTGATTCTGTTATTGCACCTTTATCTTTTGTAATATCTTCGCTTGGCGTTTCTTCCTCTACCGGTGGTTGCTTTTTCCAAAACTTTATCTTCTCGGATATTGGAACTTTTGCTTCTTCATATTCTTTTAAAAAGTCCGGCTCTTTTTCTTTGGGCTGCCGATTATAAAGAATATCCGTTAATTTTAGACGCATTTGTTTAAATAATGGCGCGCGACCATCATCTAATTCTTTATATTGGCGTCCAGGGTTGTCAAATGAATAAGTAACCTCTGGGGTTTGTTTTTCCTTTGTCTTGACTTCTGGAGATACAACACTCAATGGAGATTCATAAAAACGTTCGTTACTTAAATCATCCGGGGTAACAGCAAAACCCTCATAGTCACTATCTTCAACTCCAAAGGCCATGTTTGGAATCGTTATAATTGCAAGTATTAAAACTAATAAAATATTTTTTTTCAATTTGTTACCCTTTTTAAATATAATTTAACGGATTTGTAGGTTTACCATTTACACGAACTTCAAAGTGACAGTGAGGGCCAGTACTGTAACCAGTTGAACCTTCTCGTCCAATTGTCTGCCCTTTTTTGACATTTTGACCATTACTTACATTTATTGCTGACATATGACCGTATAATGTCGTAATTGGTTTCCCGTTAACTACACCATGGTCTAGAATTACAACTTTACCATAGCCGCCATACCAACCCGAATAAATTACTCGACCATCATTTGATGCTTTTATTGCGCCACCGTTTGGCCCGCCAATATCAATTCCTGAGTGGAAAATCCTACTTTTAAATATTGGGTGAGTTCTCCAACCAAAAGGAGATGTTATCGGACCGGATATCGGATATATAAAACCTGAGGACGAAACTCTTACTTGCGATGCTCCAGGACGAGAATTTCTGCGAGTCATGTTTTCTATCATACTCTGAATACTTGCAGATTGTCTTGCTAATTCACGTTCTGAACGTTCATAATAATTTTTATCCTTATTCAATTTCTCAATCATTGTCCTATTTTCAGCAATTGAGTTTTGAATAGTTACTTTTTGGTCCTTTATATCCTGCAAAGACGCCTCTACTAAACGTTTTTGAGCCTGTACCTGAGATTTTAATTCTGCTATATAATTTGCCTTTGCTTTTATGGCTTGCATTCTCTTATAGTCTTCTTTTATAACAATTTTTTCAAAATAAAGAGTGTCTAAAAAAGAATTTATGTCAGTTGATGATAGCAATAACTCGAACATGCCGGCTCTTTGATATTTATAAGCCTCTCTAATTCGACTTTTCATCTGAGCATCAACTTCTTTAAATTCTTCTATTGCTTTATTCAACTGTGCTTCCATGACTGACAAATTTGAAACTAATGAATTGTATTGTTGTGTTGTTGTCTGTAGTTTTATTTGCGCAGTTTCAAGTTTCTGCTGGTTCGTACTTAATTTGTTACGCTCTGTTCTTAGTTGTAAATCAGTTTGCTTCTTTTTCTGTAGAAAATAATAACGCTTTGTATTGGTTTGCTTTAATTTTTGATTAAGCAAATCCTTTGATTGCGTAGCAAAAACTGCTGAGGTGCAACTGATGCAACTCATAATTATTATCCAGCATATTAAAATTTTCTTTAGTAAATCTCTCATTATTATATTCGGTTATTAATAGTTATTATTACATTGATAAAAACGCTAACACCAGCGGGCTAACGCACATTAGCATAAAAGCCACTGTTATCAATACAAATAATATCTTTCTGTGTTGTCTGAAAAATTCCATAAGTCTCCCCTTGTGTCATTACTAGCATTCTACTATTAATAATTTCTTTGTGCAAGAACTTTAAAAATATTTTAACTTTACACATGGAAAAATGAACTTTTTTAATTTATAATCGTTATACAGGTACAGAGGTTAAAAAAAATGAATGAAAAATGTTCAAAATATGAATCACTATTTGTGTTCAGATCTGAAGAAGAACTGAATGAACATATCAATACCTGTGAAGATTGCCGATTAGAACACGAAAAAATGCTTCGTGTTTCTGAATTAATTCAAGAAGCAAAACCTTACTTTAAAGAACAGAAAAGAAATTGGGCTAAAGTTAAAGTTGCTTGTGCTTTGTTTCTGTTAATGGTAAGCGGAACTACTCTTGGGGTTATTAACCTTAATACTGATGTATCTGACACTTTGAAATATGGCACTACATTGACTTATGAAGACTTAGGATTGCCGGTAGATTCTTACGGACTTATAAGTCTTGAATAACTGAATTATCAATAATGGATGTTGGATGGATTTTAACAAAGTAATACAAACTAATAAACAAAATATTAAAAATATAATACGCTTGATTACTAAGGAAGAAAATGAAGATTTAGAACAAGAGGTATATCTCAAAATCTGGAAAAATGCCGATAAATATCAAGAAAAAGGTACTTTGAAAAGTTGGATTTCTATGATTGCGAAAAATACATCTCTTGATTATCTGAAATCTTCATATCACAAAGTTTTTCAAACCTCCACATCTGAGGATTTTGTAATTGATAGCATTAAAGATAAAAAAGTTTCACCGGAAGAAAAATTTATTAAACTTGAAAGACAAAAAAGAATTGTTAAGGCTATAAATTCTTTAAAGCCAAAATTCAAAGAAGTTATTATCATGTGTGAAATCAATGGTTATACTTACGAAGAATGCGCTAAGAATTTAAAATGCCCTGTTGGTACCATTAAGTCAAGGATTTATAATGCAAAAAAAGAATTGGCTGAAATTTTAAAGGATCTATTATGATGATAAAAAGAAAGGACGTTATGAAAGCATTTGTAATATTTTTATCAATTTTATGCATATATGGCTTCAACAATGTGCAAGCCGCTGATGTGCATAAAACTAATAATAATATATCAGTAATGTATCAACCTTTGTCTAAAGAACAAAAAAGAAAACAATTTGAACAAAGACTTAATCTATCAGAAAGACAAAAAGAAAAGATTAAAGAAATCCACCAAAAAGGTTTGGAAGAAATGAAACCTGTCATGATGGAACTTTCTATAAAAAAAGAGAAATTCGAAATAATAAATTCTCGTAAAATCTTAACTCGAGAACAAAAAGAACAAATGGAACAATTAAAAATTGAAATAAATGAACTTGAAAAACAAGCAAAAGAAATAAGAAAGAAAAATTCTCAAGAATTTGAAAAAATCTTAAATAAAAATCAGCGTGCAGAATTAGAAAAAATGAAAGCCGAAGGTCGAGCAAGATATGAACAAAATCACCATCCTCGCCCGCCATTTCAAGGGCTTGGAACACCAAGTTTTTTATTCAGACCGCTTTTACCTCCAAAACCTAATGACAACGGGCTTTGGAAATAATTAAACTTTTGAACATAAAAAAGCAGATTAGTAAAATAATCTGCTTTTTTAATAAATTAAATACCTTCTTCAAATTTTTAATTATTTTCGATATTGGACTGTCTTTTTTCTTCTGATTTAATAAATTCACAAATTTCTTCCAGTCTTTTATCTTCCATTGCATCAATTAAATCCTGAATATCCTTGAACTTTTCAAGTGCAAATCCTGTTTCTGCAAGCAAAACACAATCATTACAAAGTCTATATTTGCCATATTGAATAGAACCCGCTAAACTTTTTGTTTTACCACAGCAATTACATTCAAAATATTCATTTGCCATATCAGGATTTTCTTCCATATCATCAATTACCATCTGATTGACAACTTGCTGCATTTCTTTAATTATATCTTCTTTTGATTTATTTTCCATTTTATTACTTTCTTTATTTTATTAAATCTCTCATTTCTTCAACTGCTTGTGCAAGACCGGTAAATACGGCTTTTGAAACAATACTATGACCGATGTTCAATTCATACAAGCCATCAATTTCGTGCATTCTTGATACGTTTTCGTAATTCAAACCGTGACCTGCATTTACTCTTAAACCTAAACTTTGGGCAAGTTTTGCTGCTTCATATAATTTTTTAAATTCAACTTCTTCCTTATCAGTTCCAAAAGAATTTGAATAACATCCTGTATGAAGTTCAACAAATTGTGCTCCGGTTTTGGCTGAAGCAGTTACTTGGTCTTCTGTTGGATCAATAAACAAACTTACCTCAATACCCGCTTCTTTTAAAGGCTTTACAAATTTTGTAATTTTTTCTAACTGTCCTGCAACGTCAAGTCCGCCTTCTGTAGTTACTTCTTGTCTTTTTTCAGGAACAAGACAAACTGAAGATGGCTTTATTTCAAGCGCAATCTGCTGCATTTCATCTGTTACGGCCATTTCAAGATTTAATTTAGTCTTTAATGTCTTTATTAGTGTTCTTACATCTTCATCTTTTATATGTCGCCTGTCTTCTCGCAAATGGGTCGTTATTGAAGTTGCACCATTCATTTCACAAATTTCTGCTGCCTTTATCGGGCTTGGCTCAACTCCGCCTCTTGCATTTCTTAATGTTGCTATATGATCAATATTTACACCTAAAAGCATTTTTTACCTCTCCTTTTAATTTATTTTAATTTTAACTTATTTATCTTCAAAAGTGCCGTATAAGAAGGTAATATTGTTACCTTCTCATCTTTATTTTCATCTGATGTTACAAGATTTATTGCCTTTTCTATATCCGGTTCTATCGTTATTCTGTCTTGGCTTATTCCTGCATATTTAAGCCTCAAAGCCATATCATTGGCTCGTATGCCTGAAGTAACAACTTTTTTTCGGGCATCTTTCAATTGCTCAAAATCGCTATCCCATAACCAAGAAATATCACGCCCGTCAGCATAATTATCATTTATTGCAATCAGAATATTTGAATCTAAATCAACTGTTTTTAATACTTCGCTGGCACCTGTAGGATTTTTTATCAACTGAATTAAAGTGTCATGACCATTTATTGTTCTTCTCTCAGCCCTTCCAAAAATTGATTTATATGAAGATAATGCTTTTTGTATAACATCAGGTTCAATCCCAAGAACTAAAGCTTGTGAAATCGCAGCAAGCGCATTATATGCATTGTAAAGTCCGACTAAGTTAACTTTAAATGTATATTGTTTATCCTCATAATTTATAAACAATTCAGAGTAATCAGAATATATTTTTACTCTTGCCTTGAAATCAGGGACAGGACGCTTATATCCGCATTTTTCGCAATAATAATGTCCTTGCTGAGCGAAGAATTGCTTGCTATATTTTAACGGCTCACCACAAACACAATCAAAAGCTTCTGTAGGTGCTGTTGATGTTGATTTGTGAGCCTCTGAACAGATTTCAACTTCTTCAAAACCATAATATAGAGCCTCTTTACCTTTACCTAAATTAGTCACCAATGGATCATCCGCATTTAATAAAAGTATTAGCCCTGAATTTTTATCTACCGCTTGCTTAATATAACCCGCAGTTGTAGTTAATTCGCCATATCTGTCAAGTTGATCCCTAAATAGATTTGTTACTACTAAAAAATCTGTTTTGAAATAATCATAAAGTTTTCGCAGATAGGCTTCATCTGATTCAAGTACGGCATAATCATATTTTTTAGGCAAATTCAGCGCAAATACATTTGCAATCCCTGTTAACATATTTGCACCCTTAACATTATGAATTAAAGTTTCTCCGTCTTCTTCAATAATATGTGCCAACAAGCCTGATGTTGTTGTCTTGCCGTTTGTTCCCGTTACTGATATTGCATTAGTAATGTATTTTCTGCAATATGCCAGAAAATCAGGACAAAATTTTAATGTCATCATCCCGACAAAAGAAGTTCCTGAAGATCTGTTCAACAATCTTATTGCTAAATATATAAATCGTGCCAGTATTAATGCTGTATAAAATCTCACTCTGCCCATAAATAGTCCTTTAGACGTATTCAAAATTTCATTACAATATAATATATTATATTATACTACGTTACAAATTTAATATAATACAAAAGAGAGAAAAGTTGAAAGATGTTACAGTTATTTTTTACAATAAGTTTTATCGCAGAAATTATTGTTTGCGTATGGATAGTATCAAAACTCCAAAAATTTGATAAACAAGTTCTTGAAATGAATAAACAAATTGTTGAATTTCAACCTGAATTGAAACAGGCTTTAGCCAAAACAAAAACAACTGTGAACAAAACAATGACAGCATTCAGATCTTTGGTTTCTGTTATCGGGAATACAAAAGGTGAATGCAAAAAGTTGTTCAGCAAGAATTTCTTATCTGCTCTCGGTTGCCTAATTCTAAAAATTCCGTTTAAACAAGTTCTGAATATATTGGATGTCATTTTTGTGCTAAAAAAATTACTCAAAGCATAACAATCAAATATAGCAAGGATTTCAGCCAAATATCTTGTAATTATAGAGAAAATATGATATTATGAATTTGAAAGAAGAGGTTTACAACTATGAGTAAGAACAATGACGCATTTTTGTTTTCAATGGGCGTAGTAGCCGGTGTTGTGGGCGGTATCGTCGCTGGAGTTCTATTTGCGCCAAAACCTGGTGAAAAATCCAGAGAAGAATTAAAAGAAGCAGTTTGTGAATTATATGACAAACACGCTCCACAAATTTGTGATGCTAAAAAACAAGCAATGGAATCAATTGATCTTGTTAAATATAAGATGGAAAGACAATTCCGCAAATTAAGCAATTCCGTTAAATCTAAAAAAATGCAAAAAGCAAAAGCATTAGAAGATTCTGAAAACGGAAATGAAAATGAAAATGAATTTGATTACTAGATAAAATAAAGGAAAATAAAATGAGCATAGAGACATCAGAAATTATCTTAAACGGTGGTTTAACATTTCTTGCCCTTACAACTGCAGTTGTTGTTGGTTTTATAGGTTATTATTTGGTAAAATTACTAAAAGATATGTCAGTTTTAACAAATAACGTTAATGAAACATCTTTAATACTAAATACCGAATTAAAACCAACATTACAAGAATTAAATGATACAATGCATTCAATTAATTCTATAATACAAAGCACTGACGAAAGTATGGGTAATGTTAAAAACAGTTTAGAAAATGTTATGAATAAAACAAAAACTTTCTCTAATAGCCTTCTTGGCGGATTTTTGAAAGGTTTTATGACGATATTTTCATTATTTAATAAAAAGAAGTAAACATTTAGGTAATGAAAAATACACAATGTCATATTAATATTAAGTTGATAGTTTAAAAGGAGATAGATAAATATGTCAGTATCAAAATTTATAGCAGGTTTTGTTGTTGGTGGCGCTATCGGTGCAATTGCCGGTATCCTATTAGCACCAAAATCCGGAGAAGAAACAAGAAAAATGCTGGCTGATACAGCACAAGATATGGCAAGACGTGCAGATGAAACAGCAAAACAGATTCAAGTAAAAGCGGATGATGCCGTTTCTGATTTACAGAAAAAAGGCGAAGAAATTAAGGAAAAAATTCAAGACTTAATCGCTAAACAAAAAGAATCTAAAGAAGAAGACAAAAAAGAAGAGCACAAAGAAGAAAATAACGCAGAAAACAATGATGCTCCTGCTCAGGGCTAATTGATTCAAAATTGTATCTAAGGAGAGACCGCGTATGCGGTCTCTTTCTTTTGCTTAATTTTAACAACTTGAAATATTTTATATAAGTTATAAAATTAATTTATACAAGGTGAGTAAAATAGGATATTTACATGATTAATAAAAATTTTATAAATAAAGCCAAAGAGTTTTTTATATCTTCTATTTTTGTTAAGGCTTTTTATTTAATATTGTTTACTGCAGTTGTAACCGCAATAATTTCAACTCAGAATTTCTTTTTCCAAAGTATTGTTGAAAACGGAATAAGTAAAAAAGATATTATTGCTCAGAAAACATTGACAGTAGAAGATGTTAAGCGAACAGAACAGCACAGACGCGAAGTCGCTCAAAAAACTGAACCTATTTTGGTTCCTGCAGAAGATGATTTTATCAAGTCAAATCTTGATACCATAGAAAATTCAATTCTACAAATCCGAAAAAAGGCTTCCTCTAAAGAAGAAAAAGCTTCTGAATTAAATATTCTATTTGATTTATCTGATAATCCAAAGAAAGATTTTATAATAAATTACCTGCTTGAAGTTGATGAACCAAGTCTTAGAGAATCATTTGAAAAAGCCTCTCTATCACTTGTTAATATACTAAAAGTCGGCATAACCGAAAAAGATTACGAAAAGGACAACATAAAAACACTTATCCAAAATAACCTTGTACCGAATGTGTCCAAACGTCAAATTTCAGTAATTTCGGCAATGCTTGAACAAGTTATTGTTCCGAACTTAGTTGTTGATGAGGCAGCAACAGAAATTGCAAGAATGAATGCACAAGATTCTGTAAAACCTTACAAAGTAACCTTCCAAAAGGGCGAAAAAATCGTATTTGAAGGTGAACCCGTTACAAGACTGAAACGAGATGCGCTAAGGGCTGCAGGATACAATGTTTATGAACTTAATTGGCAAGGAGTTTTATCAATTTATATCCTTGTATTACTATTAACAATGATATTTATTGCATACCTCAAGGTCGCAAAATTACCATACTTGGAGCCTAGATACCTTGCACTTTCGGGGATTTTAGTAATGATGGCTTGCGCTACTGCAGTTGTAATGCCTGTTGGAGCATCTCCTTATGTTCTGCCAATTCCTGCTGTTATAATTATTTCAGCCATATTCCTAAATCCAAGGGTATCTTTCCTATTATCAGTTCTATTAATTATTCTTTTAACTGTCGGAATGCAATATAATGCTCAATTTATCATTGTATTTTTGATTTTATCCTTGATTGGTATGATTACAATATCTAAAATTCGCTATACAAGAAGATTTGACCTTATTAAAGTAGGTTTTAATCTTGGTGTAGCGGGTGTTTTAATACTATTAAGTTTATATTTTATCGACAAATGTTTGATTGACGTAAGTAATTCTTTGATATTAAGAGATTGCAAATATATCTTTTTAAACGGTTTAATCAATTCAATTATTGTACTGGGACTTTCTCCGTTATTGGAAAACGCTTTCCAAATAATAACACCATACGGATTGGCAGAATTGGGAGATCACAATCAACCGCTTTTAAAAAGGTTGCAAATGGAAGCGCCAGGAACATATCACCACAGTTTGATGGTTTCAACCCTATGTGAAGCAGCAGCAGAAGCAATTGGTGCAAATCCAATACTGGCAAGAGTTGGGGCTTTTTATCACGATATTGGTAAATTAAAACGTCCGTTCTTCTTTGTTGAAAACCAATCTTATTACAGCATAGGGAACCCTCATAACAAACTTAATCCAAGATTAAGCAAAATGGTTATTATAGCACACCCAAAAGATGGTCTTGAAATTGCGAAGAAAAACGGATTACCTAATGTAATTTGTGACTTTATTATGCAACACCACGGCGAAGGCATTGCAAAATATTTCTACAATCAGGCAGTAATTGAAGAAGGTGCTGAAAATGTTAAAGTTGATCAATTCAGATATCCCGGACCAAAACCAAATACTAAAGAAACTGCTATTTTAATGATTGCAGATGCTGTTGAATCTGCCGTTAGAGCAATGAAAGGTGCTACAAATGATGAAATCGAAAATATAATCGATAAAATTATTGTAGAGCGCTTAAACGATGGTCAATTAGCAGATAGCCCGCTTACCCTAAAAGATTTGAAAGTTATAGCAATGACTTTTAGCAGAATTTTGAGAGGTATGCAGCATAACAGAATTAAATACCAAGAAAATATTGCAGAAGAATTAAATAAGAACAAAATTGAAATGCCAAATGTTATTCTTGACGAAGATTTTGAAAAGAAAATCCACGAACTTGAAGATAATAAACGACAAAAGACTCAAGATGACAACAAC
>CASELF010000096.1 GCA_949288725.1 uncultured bacterium | reverse complement strand
AACAAATAAAATCAATAAACAACAAATAAAATACAATATATGCTTCATAAAAAGTCTCCGTAGTTTTTATATATTTTAACTACGCCGAAACTTTTTTCCACTGCACAAATGTACTTGAACTGCTAACTTATTTTTTTCATCCTATAAGATAATATTGTAATAGTTATTATGCCAATAAATATACTTTTTATAAGGAATTTAAGATATTATTTTCTAAATCTTGAATGTTATAAAGAGTATCCAAAACATCAAAGGTTTCTTCAAGATTATTTCTTGCACTATTCCAACCGCAGCCATCTGTGAACCAAATAAATGTTACCCCATCTATTGTTGCAACTTCTTGAGCTAATGTCTTATAACTTCTAGCTGTTTCATTTAACTTTGAACCTCCACTAGCATAGAAATTAGTTTCAATCACATATATTTGATTATCAGTTTTTATTACAAAATCAAAGCGTTTTTCCATTTTACCCTGATTAGAAATTGCCGACAAATTTACATTCCATTTTTGCTCAATTTCATGGATATACATTTCTTTAAAGTAATTTTGTCCCTTAAGAAAACCTGCTTTTTGAATATAACTTTCAACAAGATTTTCCATTAAATGCCCACCACGATTTTTACGAGCATTAGAATCTAAACCCGTTTCGACACCAGTAGCATAATCTACTAAGTTGCTGACAATATGATTTTCAAGTAGGTCAAACAACTTTGTCTTACGCATAAACATCTTGTATTCGTCAATGCTGTAATTGCATTTATTGAAAGAAAAATTATACTCACCATCTACATCAGTAACAGAGATATCTTTTGCTCGTACTGCTAAAAGAAGAGGAATACATTTTAAAGTTATAAATATGTTGGTTTTCCAATAACTTCTTGAACAATTATTTCATTAAAACAGAATTCATTATTTTGATTGAAAAATTTTCTAAAATTTTTATATGCAGATGTCGTATCTTTCCCTTGAACAAACCCCAAAATTTGCATATTATCAATATCCTTGTTATTTATATCTTGCGTAAAACCATCGCACGTATAAAATACAAATGTTTTCATGCTAAAGTATATTCTCCTCGTTTAGTAAATGTTAAATAACCATAATCTCTTAAAAATTGTAACTGCTGTCTTATTTTTGCTCTAATATTGTTGTTGTTAGGATGTTTTAATTTTAAGAAATTTTCAAAAGAATATATTTCATCTAATGTGAAATTTTTCTTATTTAACAAATCAATACATTTCATTATATCCAATATCCATCCTTTTAGTTCATTTTTTTGACTTCTTAAAAATAACATTTTATTGAAATTAGAAATAACTACATTTTTATCAACAACTTGTCGATTAGAAATCAGGTATAGTTTTCCTGATGATGGTATTGATGAAACATCAATATTACAACCAATCCATCCTGCTCTACGTGCTGTTTCAGGTAGTGGAGGTCTTTTTAGAATAATACTTTCAGTTAAATAATGTTTAGGGATGATTAATAAATTATTAACAGAATAAGTTTTTAAATCATAATTCAAGTAGAAAAAATTAGGTACGTCACCATTTCTAATTTTATCTATCATTGTTTCATAAGCACCATCAACTATTTTTTTGCCGAGTTTTGATTTGTTACTCTTTAATTCAAATTCTTCTTTACACTTTTCACAATAGAAATCCCCAACAGGTTTATTGTTCTCAAAATGAGATAATTTGTTTCCACACCTTACGCAATAAACGTTATCATTCACCCAATTTTCACTCATTACTCTTATTTTCTGAGAATTTGAGTGATATTCTTCTGCTAAATTTGTATTAAAAAATAAATTCATACTTAAGCAACTTTGTCTATATATTCTTTTTCCAAGTCTATACCAATAAATTTCCTATCTAATTCTAAAGCCATTATACCAGTTGTTGAGCTTCCTGTAAAAGGATCAAGAATCAAATCTCCAACATTTGTACTTGCAAGGATTATACGCCTTAACAATTCTAAAGGTTTTTGTGTTGGGTGTTTCCCAAATTCTTTTTCATCACTTTTCGGAGTTCCTATTGCCCAAACAGAACGCATTTGTTTTTCTGGCTTTTTGATAAAATCTTCATTCCAATTACCATTTTTCATAAGCTCATAATTGAATGTATGTTTTTCTTTATTATCTATTTTTGCCCACAAAAGCGTTTCATGGCTTGCTGTAAAATACCTACAAGACATATTAGGCGAAGCGTTTGGTTTAAACCAACAAATATCATTTAGAATTTTAAATCCATTTTTTTGTAAAGCAAAACCACAAGCATAAATAGAATGATAAGTTCCTGATATCCAAATTGTCCCATTAGGTTTCAAAACTCTTTTGCAAGCCTTTATCCATTTGTTGTGGAATGCAAAATCCTCATCAATTCCTTTACTTTCATCCCACTTTCCTTTATTAACTGAAACTACCTTTCCTGCATGGCAAGTAATTCCACCGTTAGATAACATATACGGGGGATCTGCAAAAATCATATCAACAGATTCTGGTGCTGCTTTGTTTAAAATTTCAATACAATCACCCTGAAATAAGGTTATATCATCCTTTTCATAGACCTTTTGCATAAGCTAATTATAGTATAAAAATTTTCTATTGTCCTGCTTTAAAATAGTTCTTTAAATATCTCAAACCAGACTATAAAGAGTCATTATACAAGTGATATTTAAAAATATTTTTAGAATTTTTTTAAATGGGCATAAGAAGCATCCATTGCTTTTTTGCCTTGTTTGCCAAAGTCTATTGTGTACATTGTACTTTCTCCGACAGGAATAACTTCTAATATATGACCTATGCCAAGTTTGTCATGAAAAACTCTTTCACCA
>CASELF010000095.1 GCA_949288725.1 uncultured bacterium | reverse complement strand
ACAAAGGCACCTGCAAAACAGGAAAAGGCTAAAGAGGCTCCTAAAACAGACGACATTCCGGAATATTTAAAACGCCGTGAACCTGAAACCTTTAAACCAATAGAATTTGAAAAACCAAATACTGATTGGATGAAGCCGTATGTTCCTGATGAAACCCCAAAAGCAGAACAACCTAAAACAAAGGCACCTGCAAAACAGGAAAAGGCTAAAGAGGCTCCTAAAACAGACGACATTCCGGAATATTTAAAACGCCGTGAACCTGAAACCTTTAAACCAATAGAATTTGAAAAACCAAACACTGATTGGATGAAGCCTATTACGCCTAAAAAAACACAAAAAGCAGCAAAACCTAAAACAAAAACTAAGCCAAAGACAGAAACGAAAAAAAATAAACCTGTCCAAACAAAAGCACCAAAAGATGAAGTGCCGGAATCACTAAGACGACCTGAATCGAAGGCTTTCAAACCAATGCAATTTGAAAAACCAAAATTCGATTGGAATTAAAATATAATAAAAGCGGCGGCTATGATAAATCATAGCCGCCGCTTTGTATTCTTTAATAACACTTATCAAAACTATTTTTTTTGTTTATTTACCCTTTGTATTCCTATAATTTTGCCATCGGAATTTCTACTAACAACACGCTGCAATTTTCCGTTTTTGTCATAATAAAATCTGTTAGAAGATTCTATAACATTTTCTTCCGGGAAGTCAGTTTTATAAGTTATTACTTCATGAAATTTGTTGTTTTTGTATCTGTATTCTTGATTTCCCACAATTTCAATATCTATTTTATTAGATTTACCTCTTATAAATCCTTCTTTAATATTAAAATTGTCATCAACAAGAGCAACAAAAGTTTTATCAGCATCAAGACGTCTTATTTTGGCAGGAAAAGGTAAATTTCCAAGTCCACTTATTTTTTTATACAAAGTATTTGCTTCTTTTACCATTGCTCTGTACCAATTAAGAAAACTATCAGGATTCCCATTTTGCAAAGAAATCTCCCCTGGAGCTGTAACTTTTTGCTCATTTTCATTTGCTAAGGCGACTGCTTTTTGCAAATTACTAACCCACATTTTTTGTTTAGCACTATCCCAAGTTTTAAAATCATTTACAAATCTTTTTATTTTTTTCTCTTGTAACTTTGCTTTTTGCTGTAAATATGTTTTTAAATTATTTGAATGAGTATCCGTACAAACCAAAATTTCCATATATGGCTGATCATCATGATATACATCAGTTAAAGGCATAGTTAAAACATCTGAGTTTCTTTTGTTGAGCAAAACTCTATTCAATTCATTTTCAAAACGATTAACGGCTTTGGCAGTTCCTTTAACTATATAAGCACCGCTAAAATTAATCTGGTTATTGTGAATACCTTGCATTTAAAATCCCTATTTCATTTATATTAAACATATTATAGCATATACATATAAATAAACCGAAAAATTTATAATTATATATAATATAAAAGTTCACAAATAAATTACAAAATAAAATTATAAAAATACCCGACAATAGTGAATGTGATAAACATAAAGATTACATATCTAATTATCAACTCTTTTTTCATAACTCTGGATAAAATAATCATCTCAGGAAGTGATAACCCAACAACAGCCATCATAAATACTAAAACTGTACCAATCGCAGCACCTTTATGAATTAAAACTTGCGCAATAGGTATAATGGTTGTAGCATCCGCATAAAGTGGAATTCCTGCCATAACAGCCAAAGGAACCGCAAAGAAATTCTCATCTGACATATATTTCATAAAGAATTCCTGTGGCACATAACCGTGCAAAAATGCACCAACTCCAACGCCTAATAGAACAAATAACCATATTTTTTGCATTAAATCTTTTGCATATATAAAGGAATCTTTGATTCTTGACTTTATTGTTATTGCTTCTTTTGTTTCAGAACAAGAACAACTGCAACACCCTTTATTAGTACCTAATTTCTTTAAATAATCCTGTAAATATTTTTCAAACCCTAATTCTTCCATTAGAAATCCACCAATAACACCAACACTAATTCCTGTAACTATATATATAATAGTAATCTTTATTCCTAAGACACCAGCCAAAACAAGCATTGCAATTTCATTAATCATAGGTGAAGTAATCAAAAAACTCATAGCAACCCCAAAAGGAATATTTGCCTCCATAAACCCAATAAATAAAGGTATTGAAGAACAAGAACAAAATGGCATTATAGCCCCAAATAATGCAGCCAAAAGATGAGCCAAAATTTTGGGTTGTTTTTCAATATATGCTTTAAATTTATCTGCATTAAGGTAACTTCTTAAAAATGCGATTACAAAAATTATTGTAAATAACAAGAATAGTATTTTAAGCACATCATATACGAAAAAGTGAAGAGCAGAGCCCAAACTTGTTTCTGCTGAAAATCCCAATATTTGATATACAAACCAATCTGCAAATTTTAAAAACATATTTACCCTCTATAAATTGACTTCCATAACATTATATGCCATAATTGGAATATATAGTACAAAAAAGATTATATTCCATTTTTGGAATATTGTCAATATCTACCAGGAGAAATTTTATGAAAAGTAATCTATATGAAAAAAAAGCACAAATATTTAAAGCCCTGTCAAATCCTGTGAGATTGGAAATAATAGATTTGCTGGCAGATGGCGAAAAATGTGTATGTGAAATAGTGGAAAAATTGAATTATGAACAACCTCACATCTCCAAAAGCCTTCTAAAATTGAAAGATGCAGGCTTAATACGAGATAGAAAAGAGGGATTAAATGTATATTATTCATTAAAAATTTGCTGTATGAAAGATTTTCTAAAATGTATCGATAAAATATTAGACAACACAACAAATTAGTATGTGCACTGAAAAAAGCCCCTACCAAAGGGGCTTTTTATATTATTATATATTGAAACCTTATCTACTTTTTTTAATTAAATTTCTAATAGACGCTTCCAATTTACTGGTTTCTTCCTCTAATTGCATTCTTGAATCTAAATCGGCATCAACATGATGCTTATTTTTAGAAACTATATCAGGACGTTTGGCATAAGCAACACATAATTTATCATCAGCCTCTTTCAGAAATTTATCTAAAGTTCCCTTATAACCTTTTGTCCCTGGAGGAGCAATCATTTGTTTCAAAGATAAAGTAGTAGCCTTCAAACTATCTTCATAATTAATATTATAGGAACCTGAAAAACTTGCAACACTAACTTCATCTGGAGAAGAAGTTAAACCTTGCCAAAACTTCTTAAATTTACCTTTAGAAAGATCATCATAAAAAACATGTAATGTAGTTTGTACAGAAGACCACCCTGTTTTAATTGCAGAAAAAACAAGATCTACATCATATTTTTTACAAAAATCCATAGCCTTTGGATTAGATTGAAAAGTATCAACCAAATCTTTACCTAAATCAGGAAATTGTTCATATAAACCGGTGCATTTTACACTTTTGATAGCCCCAAATGCTAACGCATTATTCATATAATAATTTCTGTTCTCTTTTACCTGCATTACCCTACTCCTTGTCAGTTTTACGATATAAATAGTAAATCATCTAAAAAAATTTTTTGCTATAAAACAATCAGAAAAAATATAATAGTAGTTCTAAAATCCAGTAATATCAATAAATATTCCCGGTTACAATACTTAATATTTTACAAAAAGCCAAATAAACAATATCAAATCAATTACAAAACAAATTTATGCAAAATATTCAATATGTATAAACCTATATTTTTATATATATTAGCCGTTATAACTAATATAATAACATTTTTTAATATATTACGTATAATAATTTTTGTTTATGATAGCATTGTTTATATAGTTTATACATTTTGGATAATGTGTAATATACAACATTATCACCAGTTATGACAGGGGCTAAGTATAAAGAGAGTAAAAGTGGTTAAAGTATCCGTAATTATACCTATACATAATAAAAAATATTTTGAGAAATGCCTAAACAGTGTTGTGCATCAAACACTTAACGACCTTGAAATTATATGTATAAATCTGACAAAAGACGAAGAAATCAATAATATTATCAATAAAGTTTCTAAAGTAAATTCCAAAATACAAATTTTACATTTACAAAATTCAGATATACTAGGAACAATAAATTCAAGTTTAGCAACTGCTAAGGGAGAATATATAGGGTTTATTGATTCAAATTTCATAATTCCGACAAATTACTTTAGTGAATTATACCTGACACAAACTAAATTTAATGCAGATATTTGCATTGCCCAAAGTACAGATATTATCAACAAACACAACAAAAATATTTCTAAATACGCTGAAACTTTGATTTGCAATTTACAGGACAAAATAGATTTATGTATATTAAACAAAAATAACCATTTTGTTAATTTATTATATAAAACGGAGTTTTTGAGAAAAAACAATATTTTATTTACACAAACAATAATAAATAATGATCAATTATTTAAATTAAAAGCCTGCTATTATGCTAATAGTATAGCCATAGCACAAAAAATCAAATATTCATATATTGAAACTTCTAAAAATATCACACAATTTACACTTTCAAAATCAAAAGAAATTCTAAACTTTATTAAATCTAATAATATGCAAATAAGAGATAAAGATTTTTGGTCAATAAAAAGATCTTTTCAAATTTCTGCAATTAATCTTTGGAGTTTAGAAGAAAGTTTGCATACAGAACGTTTCATTTTATTAGGGGCAGAAATATATTCCTGTGAAAATAATGATAACCACAGGAAACAAAATATCCTTGGGAATTTTATAACAATCGAAAAAGATATCCACAAAGAAACTACCGAAAAAATCTTAAAATTATATGGCAAAATTTTGCTAAAAAAAATCTGCCAAAACAATCTTACAACATATTATTTATTAAACAATGCTATCTCAAGTGTTAATTCCTATAAAAACATTTACAAAAAGATTAAACAACTATATAAAAATGAATTTGATGACGTATATATTCTGAACGCTAATAGCGGAGAAACATTCTTATTTTTGGCATATTTTGCTAAGGAATTTATCAAACAAAATAACTCTCAAAAACCATTATTTATTGCTACTCAAAAATATCATATAGATATTCTCAGATTATACTGTCCGGAAATTCCATACTTATATATAAAAGGCTTGCGCATTTCTACATCAGCAAACACTTGGGAATACGAAAACCGAAGATTTTTCTTGATATTTTCTAGAAGCCATTTTGAACAAGTTGAAATTGATATTAAAAATAATGATATAAATTCAGTGCATTATTTTAATGAAATTAAACAAACACTAAATTTGACAAAACAGGATAAACCGGAACCTATTATTTGCGAAAAAGTACAACTCTCAATGAATAAAAAAATTCAAGCTATAAATTTAAATCTAAACAGTTTTATTCTCCTGGCTCCGGAAGCAAAAAGTTGTATTGAATTGCAGCATTCATTCTGGGTTAAATTAGTGAATGAATTAAAAAACAAAGGACTTGATATATTTTTAAACATAACAAATCCCCAAAACATGATTAAGAACTGCAAAACTGCAAATCTTACATTTGAAGAAATGTTTTATTTAGCCCAAAAAGCAAAAGCAATAATCTCACTTAGAAGTGGACTAAGCGAGTTCTTACTGCCCGCTAACACCATGAATATTGCACTTTATACC
Organism: uncultured bacterium; assembly: GCA_949288725.1. Lineage (GTDB taxonomy): Bacteria > Cyanobacteriota > Vampirovibrionia > Gastranaerophilales > Gastranaerophilaceae > Zag111. The sequence continues at coordinate 26,443 of CASELF010000095.1, read as the reverse complement.
CCGTTCAGGCACTTAAAATCATATTCATTGGATACACAAAAAGTTATTTCAGGATTTTCAATGTTGAAACTACCAAATGTAGATTCAGGCAAGATTTATGAAATTAATACTGAAGAATTCCAGAATGAAAATATTCTAATACAAAAAATTCTTACTATTTTATCTAATACAAAATTAAAAGAGAGGTACATTTAATGAAAATAATTATTCAAGCAGGTGGAAAAGGCACCAGATTAGAAAATTTAACAACTAACAAACCGAAATGTTTAGTTCCGGTTCAAAACAGACCAATGATTTTTCATCTGTTTAACAAATATCCAAAATCAGAATTCATAATTATTGGAGATTATAAATACGATGTATTAGAAAAATACCTGGAAACCTTTGCAAAAAATATCAACTACAAATTAATTAAAGCAACAGGAACAGGAAACATCTGTGGAATAAAGGAAGCATTAACTTACCTAAATGAGGATGAAAAATTCTTGCTTATTTGGTCAGATTTAATATTATCAGACGACTTCAAACCAGAGAATCTGCCTAACGGGAATTATGTTGGTATTTTAAAAGGTTCTTTATGCTCTTGGAGTTTTATTAATGGGAAATTAGATAAAATCGCCTCTGATAAATATGGTGTTGCAGGATGTTTTCTTTTTGAAAATAAAAAAGCATTTAAAGATATTCCTGAATCAGGTTCATTTACGACTTGGCTAAAGTCAAGTGAAATGGATTTAAAAGAAATGCCAATGATAGGATGCCCTGAAGTAGGAACATTGGAGGCTCTTGCAAAATTTAAAGATACCGAAAACCGTTGCAGACCATACAATAAAATGGAATTCATTGACAATAAAGTAATTAAAACAGGATTAACTGAAGAAGGTCGCAAACTTATCGATAGAGAAATCCTTTGGTACAAAAAAATGGTAGAATACGGATTTGATTCTATCCCGAAAATTTATAGTTATGAACCTTTAACAATGGAAAAAATAGAAGGCACAAATATTTTCCAAGCTAAATTAACAGAAGAACAAAAAGAACAAATCACAGATAACTTAATTAAGTCGGTTAATAAAATGCACAGTTATGAAACCCAACCGGCAGATAAAGAAGATTTAGTAAAAGAATATTATACAAAAACAATTGACCGCTTAAATAGTATTAAAAATGTAATTCCGTTTGCTGATGATGAATATATCATAATAAACAACCAAAAATGTAAAAACCCTATAAAATTTCAAACAGACTTTAAAAAGTCCGTAGAAGAAAAATTATTAAATACAATCTTTTGCCCAATCCACGGCGATTGCACATTAACCAATACTATGGTTGATAAAAATAATGATATCTATTTCATAGATGCAAGAGGCTATTTCGGCAAACAAGAAGTTATAGGTGATATTCGTTATGACTGGGCAAAATTATACTATTCAATGAGCGGAAACTTCGACAGATTTAATGTTAAAGAATTCACAATAAAAATATCAGAAAAAGAAGTTCAATATGAAATAGCATCAAACGGCTGGGAATCAATGACAGAAAAAGTCTTGAACAACATGAAAGATTGCAAAATTGAAGATATAAAATTCATTCACGCAATAATCTGGCTATCACTAGCAAGCCATTGCTGGGAAGACTATGATTCAATGTGCCTGGCATTCTACAACGGCACATTCTTGATAAAAGATTTTATTTAAGAGGTCATATAAATGAATACAACAAAAGAAAAATTAAAAAATATTGAAATATTAAGATTTATAGGGGCAAATGCTATTATATTACACCATTTCATTTGGGGTAAAATTTCGTTATGCCATAAATATCTTGCAGATGTTCCTTTGTATGCCAATATTTATCCTAATTTTTCAAAAGCAATGCTTTGGTGTGACTTCTTCTTTATCATAAGTGGCTTCTTTCTGTTTTGGAAAACCGATTTTTCTATTTCTTTTATAGATTTCTTCAAAAAGAAACTTATAAGATTTTATCCATTAATGATATTTTTAGTCTTTTGTTTCCTCACTTTAGATTGGTTGAATTTATGTACTTTAAAAAAATATGACAACTTTTTCTATCTATTTTTGATTAACAACACAGGTTTCTTCGAACCAAATTACTGGGGAGCATTAAGACATACTTGGTTTATTGCTGCTTTATTTTGGACCACAATGTTGTTTTTCTACTTAAGAAAAACAATCTCAGAACAATGGATGAATCTAATAATGGGACTTGGTATTTGTTTTTCATATACCTTTTTACTTTCAACAACAATCAACCCACCAAGTTTATACTATCACTTTATAAATATAGGAATACTACGAGCTATTGGGGGATTATCAATCGGATATTTCATTGCAAAATTCTACACGAACTACAAATCAACTACTTGTACAAAATTTTCTTGGGAGACAATAACATTCACTCTACTTGAATTATATTGTCTCTATTTCATCATAAAAAAGACAATGTTAGGGGTATTACATTATACCAACTGGTTAATATATATTATTATATTTACTATTTTATTTATCCTGTTTCTTCTAAAAAAAGGATATATCTCACAAATATTAAATAACCAAATATCTGTATTTTTAGGAAGATACACTTTCGCAATATACATGATACATATGTGGATTCAAGAAATATTTAGCCAGAAGGTATGGATTTACAAAGATTTTGTAATCTCACATCCAATATTAAACCTCATAATACCATATATTTTAGCCTTATTTGTAGCGGTTTTAACCTACCATTTTGTAGAGCAACCGGCAGCAAAATTACTTAATAAATTATGGTTCAAAAATAAATCTGAGCCATTACTATGCCCTGAAAGTATAAAAAGTTAACACGAGAGGAATAAAAAATGCTAAAAGAAAAAGAACAAATTAGAATATCACCACTTGGGCACACATGGGTTTTGGATTTTGACGGAACACTTGTGGAACACAATGGATATAAGACGGGAGAAGACAAATTTCTTCCGGGAGCAAAGGAATTTTTACAATCAATTCCGAAAGAAGATTTCGTTTTGATTTTAACAGCAAGAGAAAAAGAAGCGCGTACAAAAACTGAAAACTTTCTTAAAGAGCATAACATTCGATATAACGAGATTCTTTTTGGAATGCCAATGGGAGAAAGGATTTTAATCAATGATGACAAGCCATCCGGCTTAAAATGTGCGTATGCAATAACTCCACAAAGAAACCAAGGATTAGAAAACATAGAGATTATAGTAGATGAAAGCTTATAAGGAGATAGTATGTTAATAATTAAAACAATAGTACATGAAACTATATGGGGCGGAGATAGATTAACTCCATATTCAAACACAAATAGTAAAACTATCGGACATTTATATTCTCTAATCTCAAATGGGGAATTGGAAAGTGAAATCTTAAACGGTAAATATAAAGGTCAATTATTCAGAAAATATTTTGACGAAAATAAGGAACGTCTAAATCTTGGTAAATATAAGGAATTACCATTTCTATTAGCACTGGTTGATGCAACGCAAGATTTAAGTTTGCAGGTTCACCCAAATGATGAAATGGCAAAAAAGTTAGAAAATGCTGATTTTGGAAAAAATGAATCGTGGTATTTCTTGGAGACTCCCAAAACAGGAAAAATATATGACGGCTGTAAGGCTCAAAATTCAGAAGAACTAAGAGAAAAAGTTTCACAGGAGAAATATGATGAAATTATAAATTATTTACCAATAGAACAAGGAGATTACGTATATATAAAAGCAGGAACAATGCATGCAATGGCAGCAGGCAGCCTTGTTTACGAAATTGAAGAAAATTGTAATGCCACATATAGAGTATATGACTTTGACAGAATAGATAAAAACGGACAAAAACGCCCGTTACAAACCGAAAAAGCATTAAATTCTATTATCGTAGAAAACAAATCAAAAGCAGAAAAATATGAAGAAGGAATAGAAAAACACGAACGTATATACTCAACAAAATTGATGAACGGAGTAGAAGAATATAAAAATAACTCTAAGACAATAGAATGTTTAACATTTTTAGAAGGAGAAAACACACTAGAGGGTTGTAAAATCCAAAAGGGTGTAACGGTTGTACTTGAACCAGATGAACAAATAAAGATAAACAAATCTAAATTTATTGTATCAAGAGCATTATTAGAGGAGGAAATGTAGATGACAATAGAGTTATCCGCATCAATGATGTGTGCAAATTATGCTTGCTTGAAGGATGAAGTTAAAGACCTTGAAAATGCAGGTATAGACATCTTTCATATAGATATAATGGATGGAAGTTTTGTAGATAACTTTGGAATGGGTTATCAAGATATGGCATACATCAAGCGTAATACCACAAAACAAGTGGAAGCGCATTTAATGGTTTCAAAACCATATAATTACTTAGACATATTATTCAACTTAGGAATAGATATAATTTATATTCATCCGGAAGTTGATCCTGATCCGGCAACAACAATTGAAAAAATACATCAACATGGTGCAATCGCAGGAATAGCAATAAATCCTGGAACTGCCATCTCCACAATAGAAGAATTATTAAATACCGCAGATAGAGTTCTTGTATTAGGAGTAAACCCAGGACATGCCGGCAGAAAATATCAACAATATGTTGATAAGAAGATTGAAAAATTATTAAATTTACAAAAATTCTATCAATTTGATGTATACATAGACGGGGCAGTGACAAAAGAAAGAATTATCCAATGGCAAACAAAAGGTGTAAAAGGTTTTGTTTTAGGAACCGCTACATTGTTTAGACCAGAAGTAATTTATAAAGAAGCAATTTCATCAATAAGAAAGAATAATATACAAAAAGTTTTAGTATAGAGGGCAAATGACTAATAACAAAATATTACAAAACAAAATAATAAATAAAATCACATATAAGATTTTAACATTATTCATCTTTAGTAAAAAGAAACGTCATAAAATTAAGGAGCAGTTCTTTAACATTTATGCGGGAAACCAAGTCCAAAAAATTAATTCTGAATATAAAGACTATTGGATATTTACCTTATTTTTCCCTTGGGGAGATTTGGGGATTCCCTGCTCACTAATGAAGGAATTTAAACGAAAATATGGTGGAAAAATTCTTGTATTGGTCAATGATGAAAATAGAGCACAAGTTGCAAAGTTATTTCCATCAATTGATGAAGTTATGACTGTAAATAAAGATATTTATAACTATATTTATAGAAATCCCAATTTCGAAATAAAAAAAGGAAATTATTTTGAGATAAATCACTGGAAATTTTATAATGCACCGAGGTATCAATCAGAGAATTTCTTAGAATTATATGCAAGAATGATGAACCTTGATAACTGGTCAAATATAGAATCTCCAATATTCCCAGAAGAAATAAAAAACTCTGTATCTCAAAAAATAATTCAAATGGGAATAAATATAGATAAAACTATATTTATATCAAAAGATTCAAACTCATTTAATAGCAAATTATTAAGTGAAGACTTTTGGCTAAAAAAAGCAGAAGAATATAAAAAACAAGGTTATGAAATTGTATTCAATTCAAACCAGAAAGAATACCATGGATATAAAACAATATTTTTACCAATGGCAGAACAACTTTATTTTTGTTCGTTATGCAAAAAGGTTCTTGCCATACGTAGTGGATTTAATGACCTTTTGGGGATTATGAAACTAGAAAATCTTGAAATATATTATCCAGAAACAATGTATTTCAGCACAATATCGCCAATAGAACAATTAGTTGAATTTAAACGAGCGTTTAAAGACGAACCTGACAAAACATTTGATGAAAATATGTATAGAATAACATCAATGAAAATGTATCAACTAAATAAAGTAGAAGAAAAGATTTGCTAAACTGGGGCATCAAATACAGATATTAAATTAAGAATAGAGGGAAAAATATGCTTATTTATAAAACTATAGAAAAAGAAAATTACAAAAAAAACAAACTACTTGGCTTTACAATATTTAAAGAATATTATAATTATAAATGTAAACCTGAATATTCCGAAAAAAAATATATAAATGGATTACTAACAATAAAAAAACAAGGTAAACATATAAAATATTATCTTTTAGGTTTAAAAATTTTTACAAAAAAAAAGTTAAGTTATATTCCACTAATTAAAAAAATATCTTTAAAACAAAATAAAAATATCAATACTATAAAATATCAATTAAGTAATATAAATAATTATCTTGAAATACAAAACTTACATACAAAAGTTTTTCCTCAATATAAAAATAAACATATAAACGACAATATTTGTATTATTGGAACTGGTCCAAGTTTAAGAAAATACAAACCAATCCTCAACACTATCAATATTGGATGTAACAGAGCTTTTCAATACGATAAAATAAAATTAGATTATTTATTTGCTGCTGACTGGTACGGTATAAAACCATACATACAGCAAGCTGATGATTATAACTGCACAAAATTTTATGGAACATTTTTGGATGGTCCTGAATTTTTACAAATTCCTGAATATATATTGAGTAAAGCAACACATAATTATTATTGCAAATTATTAGTAAATAATCCCTCTAAAAACTTAGAAACTAATTGTTTAATTAATTCTGGGACTATAGCCGCAAGTGCTTTACATTTTGCATTATATACCCATCCTAAAAAAATCTACCTTGTGGGACTAGACACAAATACTTTAGGAAATTTTGATAATAAAAAACAGAGTGGAGCACCAATGAATATCCATTTAGTCTTAGCTGGATATTATAAATTGAAGAAATTTGCTCAAATTTATTATCCAGATGTAGAAATCATATCAATTAACCCTGTTGGTCTAAAAAGTATTTTCAATGATGAGTACCCTAATTCTTTACCTATCAGTTGCCCATTTCACTACGAATTTGCAGATACAACAGATAATAAAATTTCCACAAAAGGCTTATCTTATATTGAAGAAAATAGGTTAAGATGGACAGAGCAAGAAACAGTTGAACTTTCATTTAATATTGAAAAAAAAACAAATTTAGAAATTAAGTTTAAACTGGAGACTTGGCCAGAATTATTAGAATGGTTAAATGGATTAAATATAGAGATATACGCAAATAATAATTTCATCAATAAAATTGAAATTCCTAATAAAACGCAAGATATTGATTTCGAAATCAAATTACTCATTAAGAAAGAACTAATAACTAATAATAACTTAATAATTAACTTCAAACTTGACCGTTCAGCTTCCCCTAGTATGTTTGGTCTTAATCCAGATTACAGAAAATTAGGAATTAAATTTATAAGTATGGATATAAAAGAGGTACAATGAAGATGAAATTATTAAAAAAACATGAATTAAGGGGATTTAAAGAAATAGATCTATTAAATATTCCTATATATCAAGTCAGTATAGAAAAAAACAATAATACTAAAACTACAAAATATTCAATTTTCCCGAAATCGTTTGAAAAAAAATATTAGATAAAATTATAAAAACAATTAATGAAAAACATGATTTTGTATGGATAGTAAGAACTGCAGGTCTTGGTGAAGCATATTTGCTTAATTTCATTATAGAGAATCTAAACAAAAAATATAATGCAAAAAATCCATGTATAGTGTCTAACAATAAATTCTATAAAGAACTATTTGAAATGTATACAGATATTCCTTTCTATCATATTGATACTACTTGGGAAGAAATTAACATTTCTCTATTAAAAAGAAAATATAAATATAAAGGAAAAACTATTATTGTATATCACTGCACATATCAAGAATCCATGAATTTATTTAATAATAAATTTTCTAAAGGTAAAGGAGAGGATTATCCAACTGAAATCAGAAAAATGTCTGGAGCTACTAGTTACAAACTAATTTCCCCAAAATACAACTCCCAAATTATTGCAGAAGTGAATACACTTTGTCCTAACTTAAATAAAGACAATTTTATATTTCTAGTTCCTGAACCTAAATCTGTACTGCCAGTAAGTTTAAGTTTTTGGAAAAATATTTGTTCAAATTTAAAAGAAAAAGGATATGACCTTTTCATAAACACTAAAACAGGATATTCTGAGATTGCACCATTATCAGCCTACCTAAATATCGGTCAAGCATCATATCTTGCCTCAATAGCAAAAGGGATTATTGCTATCAGATGTGGATTTTTAGAAATTATAAGTACTAATAATATCCCAAAACATGTTATATACACTCCACATAAATATAATCCCGTAAATGCAACAGAAATGTTAAGAACAAGCTCCTTAATTCATTATCCCGGAGTAACAAAAGAAAATTTATTTGAATATAACACGGACGAAATGAATGAAACAAAAATTATAGAAGAAATTATGAAAGGATTTTAAAAAATGACAAAAACATTGAAAGCACTAATACCCGTAAGATCAGGGTCTAAAAGAGTCACAAACAAAAATATAAGACCATTTGCAAATAGCAATCTCCTTGCTATAAAAATCGAACAACTTAAAAGGATAAAAGAGTTAGATGGTATAGTAGTAAACTCAAATGATGATACAATGTTAGACATTGCCAAACAACACGGCGTAGAAGTTGTAAAAAGGGATGAATATTATGCAGGAGACAATGTCACTAATGAAATGTATAAAAATATAGCAGAAAACTGTAATGCAGATATTATAATGTACACAAATGTAACAAGTCCAATGATAGAAGATTCAACAATATCCAAACTAATCCAATGCTATTACGATAACAGCCCTGAATACGATTCTGTAAACACATCTCATTATATCAAAGAATTTCTATGGTTGAATGGAAAACCTATTAACTATAAACTTGATAAAACTCCGAAAAGCCAAGATTTGCCTAATATTATGGCTCTTAATTTTGCGATTAATTTAATAGAAAGAAAAAGGTTAATTGAAATTTCTCATTACGTGGGGAAAAATCCATATTTATATCCTATAGATAAAGTTGAAGCTATTGATATTGATGATATGGTTGATTTTGAATTTGCAGAATTTATGTATAAAAAATTAAGAATGGGAGAATAAAATGAAAGAAGTTAAATTACTAGATTGTACACTTCGAGATGGAGGGTTCCTAAATGATTGGAATTTCACATATCCTGCCATAAATAGTATTTTCAGACGTTTAGTAAAATCTCATATTGACATAATAGAAATAGGCTTTATAGATGACAGAAGGGATTTTGATGAAAACAGAACCATCAATCCCTCTACTAAATGTTTTGACAAAATACTTGAAAACCAATCTCACCCAAAAGCAGAAATTGTTGCAATGATTGATTTTGGCACTTGCGACATTGAAAATATTGCACCTAAAAACGAAAGTCTAATTGATGGTATTAGAGTTATTTTCAAGAAAAAAGACATGCACAAAGCAATTGAATTTTGTCATAGAATAAAAGAAAAAGGATATCACGTATATACAAACCCTGTTTCAATTACAACATATTCAGATAGAGAAATGTTAGATTTGATTGATCTGATTAATAATCTAAAACCTAATGCAATGTCTTTAGTCGATACATATGGACTTTTACATAAAGATCGTTTATTTAAATATTTTTACCTTTTAGATAATAATTTAAACAATGAGATTAGCATTGGATATCATTCGCATAACAATTTTCAATTAGCATATTCAAATTCTATAGAATTATTGAACATAAAAACTAATAGAAATATTATTTTAGACAGTTCATTATACGGAATGGGGAAATCTGCAGGAAATTGTAATACAGAACTTTTAGCAATGTACTTAAATGAAAATTTAAACAAAAACTACGATATTTCAGAAATATTAAACGCAATAGAACTTGATATTTTAAAATATACAAAGGAATACTCTTGGGGATATCAATTTACATATTATCTATCCGCCTTAAATGATTGTCACCCAAATTATGTTAAATATTTGGAAAAGAAAAATATGCTTCCAGTAAAAGATATTCATGCTATTTTGCAAAAAATTGATAATAATAAAAAACTTACTTATAATGAAGCCCACATTGAAACTTTATACCAAAATTATTTACAAAACAATATAGATGACCAAAACACATATAAGGAACTAATAAAACGAATTCAAAACCGTCAAATACTATTGTTAGGTCCTGGAGTATCAGTAAAAACCCAAAAATCAAAAATTGAAAAATTTATAGAAAACACTAAACCTATTGTTATATCAGTTAATCATATAAATTCAATTTATCCTACTGATTATATATTTATAAGTAATCCCAAAAGATTTGATAAATATCAAGATGGAGAAATTTTATACAAAAACAGGGGAAAACTTATAGTTACAAGTAATATTAAAGATGCAACAACTAAAGCAGATTTCATTTTAAATTGGAATAATCTTAAATCAACAGAAACAATAGTTGGCGAATCATCTCTTTATATATTACTTAAAGCATTGCTAAAGTTAAATATAAATAAAGTAATTCTTGCTGGATTTGATGGATTTTCAAAATATGCAAAAAATTATTATGATAAAAACGAACAATTTTACCAGCAACACCAAGATGTAAATGAAGTGACTACTGCTATAATTGAACAATTAAATAAATTTAAAAAATCAATTAATATTCAATTTTTAACAGAATCCACATATGAAATAAGGGAGCAAGTAAGTGTATAAAACAATAATATATGATGTAGACGGAACATTACTAGATGGAACAGAAGGAATTTTAACATCAGTAAAAAAAACTGTAAACCATTTTCATTTACAAAAGTTACAAGATAAAGAAATGCTTCAATTTGTAGGCCCACCGATTCAAAACTCTTGTAAAAAAATCTTTGGATTAAATAATGAACAAGCACAAAAATTTGCTAATTATTTTAGAAAAGAATATGCTTCAGGAGATGTATTTAGGGCAAATGTTTATAATGGAATATTTGATTTATTAACATTTTTGAAAGATGGAGGCTGTAAACTTGGAGTTGCAACATACAAAAGACAAGATTATGCAGTCAATTTAATGAAACATTTTGGATTTGATAAGTATTTTGATTCTATATGCGGGGCTGATAATGAAAATAAACTTAAAAAATTTGATATTTTAGTAAATTGTATGAATGAACTTAATGCTAACAAACCAACAAGCCTATTGATAGGAGACAGTTACCATGATGCAGAAGCTGCACAAAAATTAGGTATTGATTTTATTGGTGTAACTTATGGTTTTGGATTTAAAAGCGAAAACGAAGTTACTAATTATCATCCTATTTTAGTCGCAGACACACCTAAACAAATCCTTGAATACTTCCAAAAAACAAATTCTAAAATAGGCTTTATTTAACTTTTTAATTAATAATCTGGCAAGTACCTGTTGATTTTGAAGTTCGAGTTCCATATATCGAATTATCATAGGTTATTCTTGCGTTTGAAGTAAAGGTTCCTGAAAGTCTATCTATTACCGAATGTTCTGCGGATATATAATAATCGCTCATATATTGAGAATTATATTCTATAACATTGTTATCAAATTTCAAAACCCTATATACCGGTTCTTTTTGAACATAAATTTTACTATTAGCATCATCTATTCTAAAGATTTTGTACTGTTGGCTTGTTGATACAACGCTTCCATCGTCTTCATAAATAGTTTCTTCATAATCACAACGAAGAACTTGCATATTATTAAAATCCGGCACAAACCCATCTGCCTTCACAACCATACAACCTAAAGCAACAAATATTAAAAAATAGCCAAAAAACTTCATATGTATATTTTAATTCAAATATAAATATTTTTATATAATTTCTTACTTAATATTTTTAAAAACCATAGAAAATAAATTCTATGGTTTTTATATATTAACAAATTTAAAATAAATTATCTTGATAAAGTAACTTCAAAAGATAAATCTTCAGTACCAAGTCTTACATCCTGCTCATATTGTCCATTTGGATGAGCAGTAGTTATAGGATTAACCTTATAACCTGCCTTAGGTGTAACCACAAGTTTATAATCTCCTGTATACAAACCATCACATTTATACACAGCATTATAAGAAGTATCAGAAGATATAGTACCATCATCATTTCTCACAGGGTGACCTTTTTTAGTCAATTCATAAGTTGCAGAAGGAATTGAATTACCATAAACATCTGTCAATCCACCACAAGTATAAGTATATTTACCGCCGTCAACACCTATACCAACATACTCATAAGCACCGTCATCATTGAGTTTATATTCCCCACTCATATTAGATACTTCTTTGTAACCGCACCCAGAAGTTATAGTAGTGATTGCACATCCAGTAACACTAGATTTATCACAATTTGTAAAATCAACAATTACACAATGATTTGCCTTTTTACGGAATTTCAAATCAAGTTTAAGATCAGAGTTATAAACCTTAACTCTTTTAGTAGGAGCCTTTACAACAGGGTCAGTCGACCAGTCAACATAATAATCGGGTCTAGGGTTAGCTTTAATAATATAACGAGTATTACTATCCAAATTATCTATACTTGAAGTTCCATTCTTAGCCCCAGACCAAGACCCAATATCACCGGAACTGGACAATGTTGCAAGATTATAAGTTCCGCCTACATCAGAACAAACACCCTCCGTACCGCCACAACCGACAGTAGAGACATTGACAATAATTTTAAATTTACTTTTAACAACATTTTCAGGCTTAGTAAGAGTAATACCACCATCAGCTTTTACATAATACAAAAATCTATCAGCATTATGACAACCTGCACTGCCATCAATACAGTTAGGCAACTCATCACCATTAACATCAACCATAATCTCAGCAGCACCTTTTTGAAAATCAGTTACAGGCAAATACCAATCAACACCATCTTTCGCCCTAAAAGAACGTTTTCCTCTGGCAAGGGTAGTTCCGGTTTCGGCAATTTGATTTTCACAAACAAGTTTTCCTGATTCAGAAGATTTGTCAAATTTACTAGCGAAAAGTTGACAAAATTTATCATCACCCTCATATTCAACACCATTGATAGTAACTTTTTCAGTGTTTTGAAAACCTTGAGAATAGAAGTCACTTATTTTAGGATACATAGTTTCATCATTATATAATTGAGTAACTACCTGCTCAATAAGGTAATTAGTTTTTTTACGGAAAGAATCCTCTCTAGAGGGTAGTACATTTCTTAACAAAGGAAGAGTGATTGCAGCAATAACCCCAATAATACCGATACACAATAACATTTCAGCAAGGGTCATTGCCCATTTGTTACTTCTGCTATTCAACATATGTAAAATCTCCTCGATTACGTTTATGTAAACTATTATAAATCATGATAAGGACAAATTCAACCCTATAAACGCTGTAGTAATTCAATAATTTAAATAGCATAGCAGAAGTAGCACTTAACACACTTGAAAAAGGGGGTGATATATGTTATTATAGATAATATATAATATGAATATAAGAACAATAATATAGATTAAAAACCGGACGCGGTTTATATGAGATGATGAGGATAATGGATGTTTGGAAGTTTCTGTAAATACACGAACAAAAAAAATACCGCATATACTTTAGCAGAAGTATTAGTTGTTATGTCAATAATAATGTTAATTATACTGGCATTACCACCTGTAACAAAAAAGGTATTTAAAATAAAAGACACAAGAAAAGCCCACGGCAGATATGAATGCTATTGGAAAGTAAACGAAGCAAACGGAAAAAAAGAACTCTGGTCATATACCGCAGAAGAAAATGGAAGAGAAGTTGAAACAAATCTTGGTGAAGATGCGACATACTGTGAGTTTCAACCAACATCAAACTCTATCTACTTCATAATGCATGCAGTAGGTGGAGGTGGAGCAGGCGCAATAATACATGAAATTGATATTGATAATGGTGATGGAACTATAACCACAGCAAATGTATCTGAATTAGAATCAAAACAAAACCAAGTCCAAACAACCTCATATCTTACAGCATCAAATCCAGTTGCCTGGACAAAATGGGTAGATTGGGTATATCAAGTATATAAAAACACTCCTGAATTGCCTTGGTATGACGCAACAACAGAAACAGGGATGAAAGATGCATTTGATGTTGAGACATTTGACACCAAACAACTATTAAGATACAGAACTAGCGGCAATGCCGGCAGTGTTGTATCTACATTTCTTCCGCAACTACCTGGTAACGTAACATTAAGACTCTACCCTGGGAAAGGCGGAAGTTTGCAAAAAACAGATAAAGGTACAGGCGAAGATGGTGAAGATACACGCATTATGTACATATATGAAGGTAAAGCACCTATAGAAGGCTTATTAGCAAGAGGAGGCAAAGGCGGTAACGGAACTGTTGATAGCAAAATTACATATTCATTGGTAGGAGGTCCATCAACAGATTTTGAATTATCCTCAATGGCATCAATCGTAAAAAAAGAATCTGGCTTCAAAGATATTATTGAAGGTGTCGAAAAATATGATCAAATGCAAACTAAAGTTCCTGATAATGCAGGTGACTCTGGTGATGGAGAAACCCAATTTGTTACAGATACAAACGGACAAATATTTTATGAGTATGACAACAATGAAGGATTAACAAATGTTACCCGAAGAGCAATGTCCGATTGGATAAATATTACAGATAAAATAAAGAGTTCATATTATAAAAAACCATATTTCACAACAATTCCGGAATGTTCAAACTCTACATTAGCATCAGTAGAAGTTGAGCGAGAGGGTTATTGTGATTTTGATACGAATGCTTCATCAGATACTATTGATTACTACAGATGTGCAATAGGAAAAGTTCCGGCAGCTGTGCTTGCAGATATATCAAAAGCTGGCTCTCCAAGCAGCAGTAGTGGCTGGGAAAAATTTACCGTTAGATATACTTATGACGATGAGAAATATGAAGTATTAGACAACCCTACTGCTTATACAAATGCAAAACCATTCTATAACTGTAAGTTTGATGGAACATTTACATGCAAGACAAAACTATTTAATGTAACAATACATAATTGTACCTATACTAAAGCAGGGAAATGCTCAAATGGAAATAGTCCAAAATCAAGATCAAAGAATTCCCTAACATATTCTAACGCAGTAACAAATAACACAATGAAATGTCCGGCAAGTGGCGGCAGAGATGGAGCGGTTGTAATCTTATGGTAATAACAGGAATAAATAATAAAAAATTTAAAAAAGGTTTTTCTTTATTTGAAGCATTTGTCGTAATGCTTATAGTATCTATATTTGTTGCCCTTATGGCAAATACTGTTGCACACAGACCAAAAGAAAAAGTGGCTTCAGAAGCACACGGCAGATTCGAATGTTATTATGATCCATCAAATAACAAACTCTATCAGCAATTATATACAGAAGGCAGTACAACAGGTCGCAAACTAGCGACAAAAGAAATTGAATTTAAAAAAGATGATGACACCACAGAAATGAAAAAAGTATGTGAATTTGTACCACCTTCATACGCAAAATACTTAATTATAGATGCTGTTGGTGGAGGTGCCGGTGGCAGTAGTAAAGGTGGAGCAAGTGAAGGTCAATTTGTATCCACATTCTATGCATCTATCGAACGTAAATATTATATTTTACCTGGCAACGGCGGCAAAAAAGAAACAGGAGTAAATGCTGCGGAAAACGGTGGAACAACCATTGTAAAAAACCAAGATAAGGAAGTAATGATAACGGCAGAAGGTGGTAAAGCTGTTTCAAGCCTTGAAAACACCACAATAAATGATGTATTAGCATGTTCTGTAACAGAATGGCCAACAGATGATCAATATAATTGCCACATCACACCAACATGTCAAATCGTTGACGGAAAAGTTGAAGTTAGTTTTTGTCGTTCAAAAGGTTCTTATATAACAACCCAATTAGAATATAAGCATTTAAACGATGATGATGAAGTTGTTTTAGACAATCCACGATATATTGTTAATGAAGTATATACAGAACAAAAAAATTCAAATACTTGGGTATACCATGATATAAGTCAATGGAGTGATTACAATGATATTGATACTGACCCAACTAAAACTTATAGGGAATCTAGAATTGCTGGCGGTGAACCAAATTGGAAACCAAGCGTAAATGATGAATGGGTACCATCTATGTACACATTGGAACTATTGATGAATAGTTCTGCTGACGGCGACGAAGCAAATCCATCAAACTTGCACAGACTTATTGAAAGTATGCAATATACTTCCAAAATTAAAGATGCCAAAGTCGGAGAAGGAGGAGCCAAAAACAGAAACGGCTCTGCCGGTGGAGTTCTTATTTTATGGTAATAATAATTATGAAAGGAATAGAATAAAAGTATGATTAGGAAATTGAAAGCGTTTTCACTAGTGGAATTAATGATGATACTACTTGTAGCATCATTAATTATTGCAGCGATTGCACCTGTCGTTACCAAAAAACACTTCCGATTACCATCATTAGTTAACCATGGGGCATATATGTGCTATTACGAAAATGGTCAACTGAGAGAAGCAAAATGGGCAGGAAAATTTCAACAACAGGAATTATTCAATAGAGCAACAGATAACTGCGTATTCACACCGCCTAAAAAAGCGGCATATTTTCAAATTAGTGCTATCGGCGGTGGTGGCGGTGGCGGTGATGCCGGATATACAGGCGGAAACTGGGTAAGTACCATCACATCAACAGATACAATAAGCCCTTTTGGGATAACAAAAGATCAATTGAAACACTTAATGGAAATTGAAGAAGATATACCGGCTACTGAAGTTGACCATTATGTTAACCAAGTAGTTTCTTTAGCAGGTAAATTATATGGCTATGCAAATAGTATAGGTTCAGGTGATGGTGGTTCTATTGGCTATATGACAACAGACTGTACTGAAAAATGCACTGAATATGGCACTAAAGAAGAAAAGTATATCATAAGCGAAAAGACATACACCTATGATGGATATGAGGATGGTAAATGTCATTATAAAAACTGTACATACAAAGATGTATGTGAAGTAATTACAAAAACAGAAGAATATCAATATTGCCAACCATGTGGAGAATGTATTCAAGAAGAATCCTATGACTGTTCAACAACAGAAGAAGTAGTAGATAAATGTGAACCTGGGAAAAGCAAACAGGGCTATACCTCTACTTGTGGTGGCGGATGTTCACCTGGGAAGAAATCAGGTTGTGACCAAAGTGGTTCTAAAGGTTGCTGCTACAGTTCTTGTACAATACCGGGAAAAGAAACCTGTACATACAAAACAGTAACAGTTCCAAAAACTTGTACAAGATGTGCAAAGAATGCAAATACAATATGGCATACCGGAACACGTGATGTTACAAGTCAAGATTGCCATAAAGAAGAGGATTCATGCGATACATATTCAGAAGAAGCAGCATCTGCAGAAGAATGTAAAACAACATACACAGATACCGAATATGGAACAAGAACAGTAACAGATTTTGATAATTGCATATCTCCAATATGGGATTGTTCATACCACCATAACACTCAATCAGGCCGTTCTGGAGGCTCAGGAGCAAATTGTCAAACCCAAACTGGTGTTCCTGGCGGCTTAAATGTAACAAATGCGGCCAATGCCACATACTATGGAACTCCAGCAGATGGAACAAATGAGAATGTTGATGTCATTCTAGGTTCATGTTATGGCGTAGGTTCTGCGGGTAAAGGTATGGCAGCCTGCGATGATGGAACATATAAGACAACTTGTGCCAATCCATCTTATTCTGAATACACAATAACTAAAGGTGGAGTTAGCCAAAGTGTTAAAGCTATTAGCGCAGCCTCTGGAGGTGATGGTGGCAGAATTACTGCAACAACCACAGATGTTAATGGCAATTGTATAGATATTCCAAGTGCCGGGATTTCTGCTGGCACTAACGGATATTGTGCAATTGGTAAAACAGCTAGCACATGCACAGGCTCAAATAATTATGGATATTGCTTAGCACACCACTACGCACCAAATAGCCCAGAAGAAAATGGGAAATATCAATTCCAGTATGGTTATGATGAAAACTATCTTGGATACGGTTCAGCCGGTTCTCCTGGACAATTCAAAACAACAATTGTTAGATCTTTATCTGATTTGGACTTAACAATTAAAATTGGTAGAGGTGGCTCTGCTGCAGCCAAAGATTCAGGACTTAAAGGCATAAAAGGTTCAGCAACCTCTATGGGTGATATCATTGTTGCCGAAGGCGGTGAAGGTGGTCAAGGTAAAATGGAACAAACATCTGAAAGACTACCGGTATATAACAAAGATCGTCACGAAAAAGAAAGTTTATGCTATTACTACACCAAATATACCGAGAAAAACCCGGATGGGTCTTATCGATACAATACAACTGAAGCACAAAAACTTAGAAATAAATTAAGTACTGATAGTACTTACTGCGATGGGCTAGTAAATAACCAAGGAGCATACAAATTCTATAAAATTGCAGGAAACAAAACAGGGGCATACCCAACACCAGTTGGTGTATTCTCAACATTTATGAATGTTGCGTTCAGTACATCTAGCAGTTCTGACTTATTTAACAGATTTATTAAGTTCGGAAGAGGCGGAACCGGTGGCGGTGTTGAACACAGATGCTGGGCAGGAAGACACGATGTTATCTTTGAAAAAGTAACATTGGATGCCAGCGTATTTGTAGATCAGGCCACTGCAGCAGCAACTTCTGCATATGCAGTTGCAAACGGTAAATATGTACCAGCAGGATGTCGTAATGAATATGACAACATCCCAGCCAGCCCTGGTGTTGACGGTGCATTGTTAATCAAATGGTAAACTTATAAAAAAACATAATTATTATTACTAAATCCTCTAAATAAAAATTTAGAGGATTTTTATTACATAATTCTTGCATAATATATTAAAAAATGTTAATATTTATCTTGGAGTTTGAATAGAGAAAAGAAAGAGGGTTAAATTTATGGATCAAAAGACTTTAGTGATTATTGGAACTATTTTAACAATAATTCTTGGAGTACTGGCATCACTTATTGCTTGGTTTGCCGGTGGTCAAAAATTGGAGGGTTCTGCAAGAGAAGCAATAAGACAAATGTTTAATTTTGAATTGACTTATCTTATCTTAGCCATTGTACTAGGATGGATACCGCTTCTTGGGCAATTACTTATTTTAATTTTGTGGATTGCAAATATCGTATTTGCGATAAAAGCATTCCAAGCCGGTACAAAAAATACTGACCTTAAAATTCCTTGCTTTAATATGATCAAATAAATTTAATATTTATATTACAAACCAAAACAGAACAAGATAAACTTGTTCTGTTTTTATATATAAATATTTATGTTTAAAAAGATTACTAATAACCTTTTTACTTTTGTGCTAAAATAATGAAAATAAATTTTGAGGTTAGGTATATGAATAAAAATTTTAAAAAAGCGTTATGTATTGCATCAGTTGTTTTAGGAAGTGTTTATGTAATATTTTTGGCATCACCGCTTGTTGTGACCCCAATTCTGAGAAAAAACCAACAACAAATTATCGAAAGCATAAAAACTTCAACAGGATTTGATGCTGAGATAGACAAATTGTCATTTTCTGCCGGTTGGAATTTAAGAGCCGGAATTAAAACGGATAAATTTACCTTATCAATTCCTACACAAGACAAACCATTTTTCTATGCTGAAAAGTTAGGTGCAAATTTATCGTTAATACCGCTTTTGTATAAAAGAATACAGTTAGGAAATATCTCAGCACAAAAACTTGATACTACAATTGACATAAAAAAAGACGGTTCATTACTTATAATAGATTACCTTCCTCAAAGTGAAGCGACTTCTGAACCTTTTAAATTACCTTTTGGGCTAAAACTATCAAACAAGTTACCGGATGTAAAAATCCATCAGTATAACTTAACAGTTGCTGATATGAATTCAGAAAACACTTACTATGCACAAGGAAATAATTTTGCGATTTCAAAATTTACACTAAACAAAAGAATAAAACTTAAAACAAATGGAAAAATCGTCCTAGCAGGAAATACTGTATCTAACTACGATATCAATATAGATAACAAAATAATGCCGGACATTGGATTACAACAACTTATATTTCCTGATGAAGTAATTACAGAACAAGAAAAAACTACGCAAAAAACTAATACCGACAAACAAATATATAATATAATCAATATATTAGATGCAATTGTTAAAAATCAACTATGTGGAGATATAAAAGCAAAGATAAAAACATCAGGAACACTAAAATCTCCAAATATTAATGGAGATATAGATTTAGAAGCATTATCAGTAGCAGTTAACGGAAAAAAACTTCCTGAAAGTTATATTGATTTAGTTTTCAAAAATTCAAAAACCAGTATTGATTCTATGCTATTCACCTCGACTGATAAAAAAGAAACAACACAAGTAATCGGGAGTGTGCATTCAGGGAAAAAACCATCTATTGATTTAACTCTACGTTCTAATGCTAAATTTAATAATATTATCAAACTCATTAACAGTGTAGCAAAATCCTTCAATATAAACGACTTTGAAACACTAACCGCAACAGGAGGAATTGATGCTGATTTCAATATTAATTCAGATTTGAAAAAGGTTTCTTCAAACGGCTACCTAAAAATTCTTCCGTCAAAAATTTCTTATGGATTATACAATGTAGTAATAGATAATATTACAGCAGATATTGCACTTGATAACGGAATTACAATAAACAAATCAGGATTTTCTATCTTTTCACATCCGCTAACATTGACAGGTACAATAGATCATGATGCTACAACAGATTTAACCCTAATTGCAGACAGACTTTCAATAAAAGGTTTATTAGCAGCGCTCGGACAAGTTAACCTGCTAAAAGACAATGAAATAAAAGATGGTGATATCTCAATTAAAGCACTCATAAAAGGCAAATTAAGTTCATTAGAACCTGAAATAATATCCACACTGGAAAATTTAAAAGTTTATAACAAACCATCTGCCATAAATCTTATACTAAACAAACTTGAACTAAATGCGAATTATGATGGAAAAATTCTAGCAGGAGATTTGGACATCAAAAATTTAACTGCACAAAGCGGAAATTCTACAATAAAAATTCCGGATACAAACATTTTACTTGATAGTAAAGATGTAAGCGTCAAACATTCCTATGTTATGTTAAACAATTCAAAAATTGACATAACTGGCGGAATAAAAGATTATGTAAACGACAAGATGGCAATAAATTTATCTGCTAAAGGAAAACTTCAAAGTTCAGATATTGTTTCTTTCTTACCAAGCGATTTTGTACCGTTGATTTCATACAAAGGAAGTTTACCACTTGATATTAAAGTAAACGGAAATTCAAAAATTCAAAATATTTCATTAAATATTGATGCTGATAAAGATAATTATGTTTCACTTATTGATATTGATAAATTACAGAATAAATCAGCAAAAATCAAATCTAATATTGAACTAATCGGAGATTCTTTAACAATATTAAATACAGGCTTATATGAAGGCGACAACATATTAGCAGAAATATCAGGAGGAATTAGTAAACTATATTCAAATCCTAAAATGAATATTAATGTAATAGTTCCAAACCAAATATCATTCCCAATATGGGGAGTTCCATCCTCAAATATTTCAGTTCTGGGTTCTGCAGACATTACAGGCAAACCTTCAAACCCGATATTAAAGGGAAATGTTATGATGTCTGATGTATCAATAAAAGATTTAGATTTTGCAATAAAAGATTTAACAGTAGATTTGGCAGGCGAAATCTTAAACGGAACAGCCACAGCAAAAGAAATTAAATCCGGCGGACTTGTTGCAAATGATATTGAAGGCAAATTATCATTAAAAGACTATAGCAAAGTAAATATAACCGACATATCCGGCAAAGCCTTTGATGGAAATGTTAATGGAAAAATATCTTATGATATAAATTCAACCCAAATAGGCATAGACCTAACAGGAGAAGATTTGAATGCTTCTAATGCAATATATGGTGCCGTTGGAATAAAAGATGCACTAACAGGCACATTAGGGTTTAATGCAATACTTAATATGCAAGGAATTGATTATGAAGATATTATCAATTCACTAACAGGAGATGTAACATTTGATATTCAAAACGGAAGATTTGTAAGTATAGGTAAATTAGAAAATCTTGTAACCGCACAAAATATTTCATCTAATTCTATCTTAAAATCAGCAATCTCATCACTATCAACCGCATCAGTAATCCAAGAAGCAGATAAATTCAAATCAATCAATGGAGATTTAAAACTTGCCAATGGAAGCACTAATTTAAACAAAATATTAGTTGCAGGCCCACTAATGTCATATTATGTAACAGGAACATACAACATATTACCAAATACAGCAAATATGATTATTCTGGGTCGATTAGAGGAAAGTGTAGTCTCTGTATTGGGAGTTGTTGGAGATTTATCAGTTGAAAAATTGCTCTCATCAATTCCAAAACTAGGCTCAATGACATCTGCAATATGGAAACAGTTAACCCTTGATCCGGCAAGTGAAGATGTTTCACAAATTCCGGCCTTAACAGGCGGCAGCACATCATATAAAGATTTCAAAGTTTCATACAATGGAACAGTTGGTGCAGCATCTTCTGTAAGATATTTCAAATGGCTAACTTCAACAATCGAAACACCTACAGATATAAATATCAAACAAGACCTGCAAAACGCAAAAGATGCTGTAAAAGAAAATATTACCAATAGAGTTGAAAATACCAAAACAAAAGTAGAAACAGTAAAAACTAATGTTAATACAACAGTTCAAACAATAAAGGAAAATGTTTCACAAACAAAAGAGAATTTACAAAATTCTAAAGAGAACTTGAAACAAACATCCGAGAATATAAAAAATATATTGAATAATGCGATTAAAAATTCATTATCCAAACCCGCAACAACCACACCTACAACAACTACAGAAACAATAGAAGAAAGTACAACAACACCTGCAGTTGCGGAGTAAGCGTGATGAAAAAATTACAAATAATTAGAAGCTAAAACAGCCGCCTGCAAACGATTTTTAACATGCATTTTGTGCAAAATCGCTGCTACATGCGCTTTTGATGTGTGTAAACTAATACAAAGATGTTCGGCAATCTCTTTATTTGTATATCCTTCCTTTACTAATTTCAAAACTTCTTTTTCTCTATTTGTTAACATAAATCCTCCAGACTATCTTAATATAATTATTTTACAATATATTCAAAATATAATCTTAAGAATAATTCCTGTTTTAAAAATTTTTATAAATTAAATAAATAATTATGGTTTAAAATACACAAAAAGTTCGAACATGAACCTATCAACCGCACCAAAACAACTAAAAACACCCAAAGCCACAAGGGTTCTATTTTTTAAGGATTTTTTTCTAACTAAAATACAAAAAACTGTTCGAACTCTTAAAAACCAGTCGTAGCAACAAAAAGACCCAATCGGGTCCTTTATTTTCAAATGGGGCGGGGAATTGGAACATGTTGCAACCTCTTGCACAAATTTTTGCACAAGAAATGAAGAACCTATCTATAGAGGAAATTCGTTGCTATGTATAATTAAATTATTTATGTATAAAAAATAAAGCACCTGTTATGTTTTTGCTATAATATATGTAACATGATATTTGTTTAAACAAATTAAGGGGTGCAAAGTATTGAAAAAGAAACTTATAAGTTTATTTAGTGGATGTGGAGGGCTTGATTTAGGCTTTGAAATGGCAGGATTTGAAATACCTATAGCCAATGAATTTGATAAAACAATCTATGAAACATTTAAAATAAATCATCCTAAAACTAAACTTATAGAAGGCGACATTCGGAAAATAGATAATACCGTATTTGAGGGAGTTGGAGAAATAGACGGAATTATTGGGGGACCACCTTGTCAATCTTGGAGCGAAGCTGGTGCTTTGCGTGGTATTAATGATGAAAGAGGTAAGTTATTTTTTGAATATATAAGGATTTTAAAAGTTGTAAAGCCTAAATTCTTTTTAGCAGAAAACGTATCAGGAATGCTCTCTAATAGACACAATGACGCAGTAAACAATATTATTTCAATGTTTGATGAAGCTGGTTATGATGTAACTGTTAATTTGGTCAATGCTAAAGACTATGGCGTAGCTCAAGAAAGAAAAAGGGTTTTTTATATTGGATTCAGAAAAGACTTAAATATAAAATTTGTATTTCCTAAAGGTTCTACCGCTGAAAACTGTAAAAAAATTACATTGAAAGATATTATATGGGATTTAAAGGATTCTGCTGTTCCGTCATCAGAAAAAAATCATCATAATAATGAGGCGGCTAATAATAATGAATACTTTACAGGGGCATATAGTCCTATTTTCATGAGTAGAAATCGTGTTAAAAGCTGGGATGAACAAGCTTTTACTGTTCAAGCATCTGGTAGACAATGTCAATTACACCCACAAGCTCCTAAAATGATTAAGGTTGCTACAAATGTTTGTAAGTTTGAAACTGGAAAGGAAAACCTTTATCGCAGAATGACAATTAGAGAAGTTGCAAGAATACAAGGCTTTCCTGATGATTTTAAATTTGTATATAACAATGTAAATGACGCATATAAAATGATTGGTAATGCCGTACCAGTACATTTAGCATATGAAGTAGCATTAGCCATCAAAAAACAATTAGAGGGTAATCCTTATGAGTAATAAATCTAACGATAATGGCAGAGCTTTTGAATATGCTTGTATAAAAGAACTAGAAAAAAGTATATTGAAATATAGACCTGTAGTCATAAATCAAAAATCTATTGAAGCATCAGAAAGAGCCTGGCTCTCAATAGACAATGAGCAAAAAGAAAAATTGATTCTTGCTTCAAAGGCTTTTATAAATCTTCTTTTTGATGCGGAACCTCTTATATTAGAGTATGAGTCAAACTCTGATATTGTTGAATTATCAATCAACAAAGATAGTGACGCCGAAGCAGGAGACGTTAGGGATATTATAATCAAAAGAAATGAAATATCTTGGGACGTTGGTCTCTCTATGAAGCATAATCATTTTGCAGCAAAGCATTCAAGATTATCTGCAAAAATCGATTTTGGCAATAAATGGTATGGGTTACCTTGCAGTCAAGATTACTGGGAAAAGATTTCTCCAATATTTGAGTCGCTACACAAATTAAAACAAACTAGGCGTGCCTGGCATGATATGAATGATAAAGAAACTTCTGTATATTTGCCTTTGTTGAATGCTTTTATGGAAGAAATTAAAAAAGTTAATAAAATTGATAATAAAATACCTCAACGTCTAATTTCGTATTTACTTGGGATTAAGGATTTCTATAAAGTTGTATCTATAGATAAAAAACAACTTACAGAAGTTCAAAGCTTCAATCTGAGAGGAGAATTAAACAAGAATGGAAGGAATAACAAAGCAAAGATTATTATCCCAATTGCAGATTTACCAGATGAAATAATATCACTCAGACTAAAGCCTAACTCAACTAATACTGTAGAAATGTTTTTGAACAATGGTTGGTCATTGTCCTTTAGGATACATAATGCTTCTACCATTGTAGAACCGTCTCTTAAATTTGATATTCAATTTATAGGTGTTCCGAGCAATATTATTACCATTAATTGCCAATGGCATAATAATTTGTAGATTTATTTTGCTTGCCTTAAAAGTTAGGAAGAGAAATCGTGCAAAATAAAATCGGTCATAACATTAAACTATAACCGACTTTATGGGGCGGTAAATGGGTTGATTTCCGAACCCAACCGCACTGATATTATTATTAGCATAGATATGGAAATAAGTCAAGTTTTGATACAAAAGATACAAAGATTAATTGCTGCATAATTTGAAACAATAAAAAAGCCCTCGTAAACACGAGAGCTTAAACCTGACAACAAAAAGGAGTAAAAGAAGAAACTTATTTATAATCTTTCAAAATACCATCTCACCTTATTTCTGATAAAATCACCAACTTTATTTTTTTCAATTTCCGGATATGGCGGCATGTAAACAATATCAATTTTCCCATAACTTGATGTATTCCGATGCGATTGTCCAAATTCATAATGGGTTAATACTGTTTTGTTTGTAATTGCAATATTATATTTTTTACAAAGTTCTGCAACTAACTTGAAAGTAGCTTCACACTGTTTTTTTGTTAAAGGATATTCGCCAACATTGTTTTTATCTTTGAACCCATACATGCCGCACATTGATACACCAATTGCACCAGTATTACCACCCCCACAATGTTGAGCATATTTTCCATCATTGCAATTTTCGTTATCTTCAGGAGTATATTTTCCTGCAATTACAATGCCATCTTTATTGACTAAATAATGATAATGTTCATAATCTGTATTATTGGGCTGGTTTGCACCTGCAGTCCAATGAATTACAACTTTTTTCATGATGTTCTTCCTTTTCTAAATCTTTTATCCTATGATTAGCAACATTTATTTGTTCTTCAAGCACTGCTTCGTTTTTCTCCAATTTATA
>CASELF010000094.1 GCA_949288725.1 uncultured bacterium | reverse complement strand
ATTCTATTGGTTTAAATGTTTCAGGTTCACGGCGTTTTAAATATTCCGGAATGTCGTCTGTTTTAGGTGCTTCTTTAGCCTTTTCTTTCTTTGCAGGTTCTTCTGTTTTAGGTTGTTCTGCTTTTGGAGTTTCTTTAGGTGAAATAGGTTTCATCCAATCTGTATTTGGCTTTTCAAATTCTTTTGGTTTGAAAGTTTTAGGTTCACGACGTTTTAAGTATTCCGGAACTTCGTCTTCTTTTTCTTTAGATATACCATAACTGTCTTTCAAATCTCTAGGTAAATCTAATTTATCCCATTTTGCATCACTTTTTATTTTGCCATCTTTATCGAATAGACTTGGATTGTATTTGACTATATCATTAAGAACTTTATCTTTTTGGATTTCTGTTTCTTTAGTTCCTGAAGTGTCTAAGATTGTTTTCAGTACGCCATTGGCATCTTTAGATTCCATAATTCCTGAAGATCGTCTGAAACTTCTTGGAACTCTACCCCAATCATCAGGTACGCTAACCTTGTTAGATTTTTTATGCGGGGTTCTAACTTCTTTTTCTTCAGTAACGGATTTTTTCTCTACAGGTGTTTTATCTTCCGGAGGTATTACTTCACGTTTTTCAACGCCTCCTTCATATGTAATTCTTTCTTTAGTCTTGTCGTTTTTTTCGTTTATAATTTCATTTACTGTAACTCCGTCATCAGCATAATTTTTAGTTTGTTTTACGATGCCTGATTCTTTTAATAATTTAGGATCGCCTTCGATTTCTTCGGTTTGAACTTTGCCATTATTATAGGTGTAATTTGTAGTTTTAATCAATTCATTGCCGTATTCTTCTACGACTCTTTCAGGTTTTTCTTGATAATTATAAATTGTTGTTGTCTTAATCCCATTTTTTTCTTCTGTTGTATAATTCAGCAGACCTTCTTGTGTATAATGGTAATTTTTTTCATATACTTTACCGTTTTGGGATTCAACAAATTTTGAAGGTTTTGATTGATCACCTTCGTGATAGATTGTTACACTGCTGTAATTATCTTTTTCTCTTGTTTCATATCTGCCTTCAACTTTATCAGGATTCCCGTCTTTAAATGCTTTTGTAACTGTAGTCTTTCCGTCATCAGAAGTCTTTTTCTCTAATACAAGAGCTCCGTCTTTTGTATAGAAATTTTGGGTATTTTCATCAACAGTGGTAGGGAAATATTGCTCTCCTGATAATTCTTTATTGGAAATATCTTCAAGCGTTTTGATTGCGTCTTTAATTTCACGTTTAGAACCTTCAAGGCCCATTGTTCTGGCCTCTTTGACAGAAAGTCCGTTATCATTTGTGTCATATTTTTCTTTTAATTTGTCAATGTCAGTAGAATAGACATAGGAATTTTCGTTTAATCCTGCGTCTTTAAAGAAATTAAATAATTGTACATTTTGCTTCTTTAATTCAGATAATTTAATTCCTTTGTTGCTGAATTGTTGACCTTTTATCGGTCCAATTCCATTTGTTGAATCAACCATTTTTACCGCCTTTCTCTAATTACACACTAATATTCAATAGTCGATAGTGCGAGTAACGGAAATATGAGTAAAAAACTTTAATAAATAGTAAAATAATGTTTACATTAGTTAATATAAAGATAATGGGGTGATTATTTCAGATTGTTTTATTTACTAATTAAAAAACAGAGAGGATGGGATTCGAACCCACGGTGAAGTTACCCTCACACAACCTTTCCAAGATTGCACCTTAAGCCACTCGGACACCTCTCTTTAGTTCTATCTTATTCCATTCTACTAAAAGATTTTCTTGTTGTAAATATATTTATATTTTTTTTATTCTATTGTAATATTTGTATTTCTTGACTTTTTATTGTTCTCTTTTTAAAATGTCTATCACATAAAGGGGGTTCTATGAGCGAAGTTGTTGATAATTTGGATTATAAATTTGACGAGAGTGAAAAAGTTTATGTGATTATTGCTGTTTTGGGCGCAATTATCGGATTTATTCCACCTCTTGTTATATATTTACTTTATAAAGATAAATTATCTCAAGGTGCGCTTTTTCATATTCGGGCAATGTTAAATTTTCAAATATTAATGCTTTGCATATTTTCATTTTTCTTTTTGTTAAATCTATTGCCAATTTTGGGGACATTGATTTGTGCTGTTGCTTTCCCTTTTATATTTTTGTTTAATTTGATTGTTGCTGTTATTGCATCAATTAAGGCGTTTGATTACAAGCCTTTCAACTACCCGATTAACCACGATTTTATTTAGAAATTAGTTAAAAATGTTTAAGGCATTGAAGTATTGCTGAAGTTGTGTAGATAATTTATCCTATCTGTGTTTGTCAGTCAAAGGGGGATAGATGTCAAAGTTTGCAATACAAATTGTTAAAGAGTCAGGTGTGGATGTTGATAAGTTATTAGAACTTCTTATATCGGGTGCAACTTCTGAAATTTCTACTTATTATCATTATGATTTGTTATGTAGAAATCTTTCAGATTGTGAGGGTGAAGATTTGTATGCAATTGTCGAAATTGCCAAATTGGAAGATAAAAATCATTATGAGGCTTTGATGACAAGAATTTATGAATTGGGGGGAGAACTTCCTAAAGAATTAACTGAGTGCGGATATTTAACAGAAGGTAATTGGGTTGATGGGGTTGTTAATCCGATTGATATATTGAAAATTTTAAGACAGACAGAGGCTTGTGCTATGGAAGGTTACAATGAAATTTGTAAAATGACATATAGCAAAGATTTTAGGACCTATGATTTGGCGTTGGCAATATTGCATGAAAAAACAGAACATGAAAGTTGGTTTTCGGGGTTTTTAGATGGAGAACCAACAGAACAGTATATTAGACAAGGTGTAACTTCTCCATTTGTTAGAAAATTTTTGAATAATGGTGATATAGTGGAATAATTTTATATTTGCTGCTGGACTTAAATTTTGCCGTGTGTTAGACTAGCAATATAAAAAAATATTGAAAATAAAGACAGATGGCTTCGTAGCTCAGCAGGATAGAGCAGTGGTTTCCTAAACCAAAGATCGCGCGTTCGAATCGCGCCGGGGCCATTTTTGTATTGTAATAATTATTCAATAAATATTAAGGCAGCGATGAGAACGCTAAATTGTGTTCGGGCGAAAACGAACTGAGGGTTTAAGAATATGGTAATTTTATATAAAAAAGATAACTAATTTACCTTTTTTACAAATTCTATGGCTTCTTCTTTTGTTGTTATATCACCTGATATTTGGGCTTCTTTTAATGAATTCAGTATTTGACCCAATTTGGGTGATGGTTTTATATTTAAGATTTTTATAATATCGTTTCCATCAAGGAGTTTGGGTAGTGGTTTTAGTGTCTTTTGGGTTTCGATACAGAATTTCATCAAGTTATTTAGTGAATTTATATTTTCAGAAACGATTTCTTCGGTAATATCTGGTCCTAAGGCTGATAATCTATCTGCTTGAGCAATTAGGATATTATCAATAGCATTATCTTCTGACTTTCTTAGGTATCTCATAAGGGTTTTGTCGTTTCTATCAGGGGCTGATACTACTGCTGTCGGGTACATATGTTTTTTTATAATATATGAGATATATTCTATTTGTTTATTAGAAAAACATAGTTTTTTAAGCATAGGAATAGCGATTTTTGCGCCTTCAGAATCGTGTTTGATAAATCTATGGCGTTTAGTATCTTCTTCTATTGTCCAAGTTGAAGGCTTCCCTATATCGTGTAGAAAGCAGGCTAGTTTTAGGTGTGCAATTCTTGAAAATCCGCCAAAATCTACTTTATCCATGTGGGTTTTAACTTCGAGAGAGGAGTTTTCATATATAATTTGAACCTGTTTTACTGTTTCAATACTATGGTGAAACAGATCCAGGTGGTGATGTTGATTTTGGGGAACTTGTTTTAATTCTTTCACTATTGGAAATATTTTTTCTAACAATCCTGCTTTATCCATAAGCAAAAGACTTTCGGCACAATATTTACCGCTAAAAAGTTTCATTAATTCATATTCGATACGTTCTTTTGCGGGTTTATTTATGAGGGGTGCGTGTTTCAAGACGATTTTAAAAAGGCTTTCAGTCGGTTCAAACCCAAGTAGAGAGTAAAATCTATATACGCGAAGAAGTCTTAGCGGATCATCTGTAAAGTTTTCTTCCGTAATTTCACGCAGGACTTTGTTGTTCAAATCTTTTATAAATTCTTGGCAAATTGTGGGGATTTCTCCTGTTTTTATATTTATTGCAATAGCATTTATTGTTAAATCACGTCTTTTAATGTCGTTTTCAAGAGAGTTTTCGACAGGGTTTGTAATGTCTAAATAATTTATTTTATCGGGTAAAACGACTCTATATATTTTATTTTCTTCATCAAGGGGGATGAATTTTCCGTCAAAAAATTGGGCAACTTTCTTGGCGAAATTTCCGGCATCTTCATCTGTGACTATCAAATCTCTATCATAGGAGTTTTTCCCAAGTAAATAATCACGAGTGCTTCCACCGACAAGATAGATTTCATTATCAAAAAAACTTGCGATATTATTTAAAATGGCATCATTTTTTATGTTATTTGTTAAAGTTTGAATATTCATAAATTATATTACCTAACCCGACAATAGTTGCACTTTCTGCTCTTAGTATAAGATTTCCAAGTGTTAGCATTTCAAGATTTTTTAATTTAAAATAATCAAATTCCTCTTGTGAAAATCCGCCTTCCGGTCCTATGATAACAAGAACTTTGTCATTCTTTTTTATTGGAGATTTCTTGAATATATCTCTTATTGTTTTATCTGCAATTCTCTCGCAAAATACAATAATTTTGTCAAAATTTTCATTTTCCAGCAATTTTTGAATGGTTGTTGCTTCATAGCATTGAGGAATGTTTGAACGTTCGCATTGTTTAGATGATTCGTACATAATCTTTTGCCACTTTGGAATTTTCTTATCTACAATAGAGCGGTTTAATGCGCAATTGTCAGTTATAACTGGATATACTCCTGTTACTCCAAGTTCTGTTGCTTTTTCTATCAATAAGTTTTGGGCATCTGATCTTAGTGGGCTTTGTGCTAAATAGAGTTCAAATTCTAAATACCTTTTTGAAGGATAGGATTTCTCGATTTTTGCTTGTATTTTATTCCCTGTGATTTCAGAGATTACTGTTTCGTATTGAATTTGGTTTTCATCTATGAGCAGTAATTTTTCACCGGCGCGCGAGCGCAGAGAGCGCGCTATATGTTGATAATTCTCTTTGTCTGTTATTTCTATTGTTTTATTGTTTACTTGTTTTGAATTTATGAAAAAATGTGGCATAAATTTTCCTCTTTCGTTGTTGATTTTACCACAAATTAAATTTCTTATTTAATCCAATATTATTTCTTTTTCATTCCTGTATGTTACATAGCCTAAGTTTGCGCCAGGGGGTTTTCTCAGATATTTTCTTTTGGTATAAATTACTCCTATTTTGGATGAATTTTTTGCACTTGAATATTCTTTTGCTAACTTTGCACATTTTAAAATTAGTTCATCTGTTATTTCTTGAGTTTTTAAAAGTACATGTGATCCTGCGCAGTTATGTACGTGGAACCATAAATCGTCTTCATCTGCTAATTTTGATATAATATAATCGTTTTGTTTGTTGTTTTTTCCTATATAGATAGTTGTTGTGTCGTTAGGCGTAAGTTTTAGAATTTCTGATATTTGAATTTTGGATTTCTTTTTGTGTTGTGTTTCATCTTCTGTTATTTCGTCTTTTATCTCCAGCAAGTCATCAATATTTTGTGCTGAATTTATTGAGTATAGTATTTGTTCAAAGTATGTTTTATTTGAATTATATTCATCTATAAGTTCTGTTAGTTTTGTTTTTGAGGCTTTGGATTTGTTGTAGAGTTTATAAAATTCATTTGCATTATCTTTTATTGTTTTAAGTTTATCCAGTGAAATTTGAATTTGTTTATTGTTTTCGTAGTCATATACTGAAACATTTTCACTATAGTCTTTTAACTGGTATAGGTTTGCCATTAGCAAATCACCGTATAATCTGTATTTATCAGAATCAGAATCGGAAAGTAATTTGTATTCCATTTGTTTTAGAGTTTTAATAACTTTTTTTAATTTCTTTGAAATTATAGAATTATAGTGTGTTTTTAGTGTTTCATATTTGTTTTTCCCAATGTAATAGGCATAATAATCATCAATCATTCCATTAACTGTAGCGTATTTGATGGTATTGTTTTTGGGTAAAAGATCTTCAAATAATGAATATGTTTTAAAATCTTTTGTGATACAAGGGGATAGGTTTTTAAGTTGAATATAATTTTTTATTTGTTCCAAGGTTTTTGATTGGCATAGGTTTTCAAAATTTTTTGAAATCATATAAAAATCATCTGCTAATTTTGAATAATCTAACTCCCCGTTATATGTTAAAATGTTCGACTTTTGTTGTTTGGGAGGATAAATATATGGCAGAGAACCATATATTTCGCGTTCTCGACTTTTTTCGGCTCCGACATTATGCGCACAACCTATTATTATATTTGTGTCGTAGTTGTATAAAATAACGTTTGAATGTTTTCCCATAAATTCAAAGGCAAGACATAAATAAATATTTTCACCAAGTTCATTATAGGCATCAATATAAAATTCAAAAATTCTTTCGTTCTCAGGTTGATTAACTTTGGCTATTCTTGAATTTTCTAAATATTTTCTTAACAGCATACAAAACATTGGAGGTTTTTGCGGAATTTCCAGTTGTCGTGTTTTATAATTTTCTTTGCTCATAAAACAGGCATGGTAAAATTGCGGGTTTATATTTACGTAGAATTGTCTTGTTTCTCCGTTATTCCGTAAGTAAAATATAAACTCACGTCTTGTGGGTTGTTGAATTTTAGATATTCTTGCACCTTCAATAAAATCTTTTATTTCGAAATTTAAGGCTTCTAGTGTCAATGCATCAAATGTAATCATTACTCTTCAATATTACTCTAAAATTGGTGTATTGTCTATTTTTGATTTCTATGTTATCCTTGTAGAAAAAGAGGAGAATGATTAAGAGATGGAAGAAAATAACGAACAACAAATAGTGGAAAACGGAAGATTAATTCTTGGAAACTCCGTGTATGTAATGATTACAACCAGAGATTATGTCGTAAAAGGAAGTCTTTGTTTACCAGTGAATACAGGTGCAGCTAATCCGACACCGGAAAATTTGTTATTCTATGTTTTAAATTGCGGTAATATGTTTATTACTCTAAGAAATTGTATTATTACAACAAAAGATACAATTGAATATATTCCGGAAAGAGTAGATTGTTACAATATAAACCTTAATATTGTTGAATCTTGCCGAATTATTGAAGATGAAGATCGTTGATTTTAGTTAATATTTTGTGATTTTTTAAAATGTTTTTGCTAATATAATGTTGAAATTATAAATAGAAATAAAGGAAACAGAAAATGATTAAAAGCAGATTTAAAGATCATGAATGTGGAAAACTAAACCTGCAAAATGTTGGCGAAGAAGTTACTTTGTCCGGTTGGGTTTCATGTATTCGTGATTTAGGTGGTATTTTATTTGTTGAGTTAAGAGACAGAAGCGGATTCTTTCAAATTGTTGCGAACCCTCAAATTAACCCTCAAATTCATAAAGTATTAGAACGTGTAAGATCAGAATATGTTATCATGGTTACAGGAAAAGTTTCAAAACGTCCGGAAGAAACATATAACGAAAAATATCCTACCGGTCAAGTTGAAATGTATCCTGATAAAATTGAAGTACTTTCTGAATCAAAGGTTTTACCTTTTGTATTAGATGATGATAATGTATCAGAAGATGTCAGATTAAAGTACAGATATCTTGATTTAAGACGTGAACCAATGTTATCAAAACTTGTTATGCGTCATAATATAGTTCAAGCAATAAGAAAATATATGAATGGTTTGGACTTTTTGGAAGTAGAAACTCCAATATTAATCAAAACAACTCCGGAAGGTGCAAGGGATTATTTGGTACCATCAAGAGTTCAAGAGGGAAAATTCTATGCACTTCCTCAATCTCCGCAAATTTTCAAACAATTATTGATGGTTGGCGGTATTGAAAGATATTATCAAATTGCAAAATGCTTTAGAGATGAAGATTTGAGAGCAGACAGACAACCTGAATTTACACAAGTGGATTTAGAAATGTCTTTTGTTGAACAGCAAGATGTTATAAGAGTTGTTGAAGGTCTTATTGTGGAAGCATTTAAGGCTGCAGGTGTAGAAGTTAAACCTCCGTTTATTCAAATGCCTTGGCAGGAAGCAATGGACAGATACGGTTCAGATAAGCCTGATACAAGATTTGGTCTTGAATTGTTTGATATAGGTGATATTATTCTTCAATCTGAGTTCCAGATCGTTAAAAATACTTTGGAAAACGGTGGTATCGTTCGTGGTATAAGAATTCCTGGCGGTGCTAAATATTCAAGAAAAGAAATTGATGATATTACAAAATTGGCAGTTTCATTTGGTGCTAAAGCACTTGCTAATATCATTTATAACGAAGACGGTAGTGCAAAATCTCCTGTTTTGAAATTTGTGACAGAAGAACAAGCAAAACAAATTCAAGACAGAGCAGGTGCTCAGCCTGGTGATATTATATTCTTTGTGGCTGATAAGCCTAAATTGGTTTATGATGTTATGGGCAGATTGAGATTACATTTCGGTAAATCTCTTAACTTGATTGACGAAAGCAAACATAATTTGTTATGGGTAGTTGATTTCCCTATGTTTGAATGGTCTGATGAAGAAGGCAGATTTATGGCAATGCACCATCCGTTCACTTCTCCTAATTTGGAAGATTTGGATAAACTTGATTCCGGTGATTTAGGTAATGTTAAATCAATTGCTTATGATATTGTTTATAACGGAACAGAATTAGGCGGTGGATCTGTTAGAATTCACTCTTCTGAAGTTCAAAAGAAAATCTTTAAGGCATTAGGTTTAACTGAAGAAGAAGCAACTGAAAAATTCGGATTTATGGTGAATGCTTTGCAATATGGAACACCTCCTCATGCTGGTTTGGCAATCGGGCTAGACAGACTTGTTGCATTGCTTGCAAGAACTGATTCTATTCGTGATGTTATTGCATTCCCTAAAAATGCAGGTGCAAAAGACCTTATGAGTGATGCTCCAGGGTATGCTTCACCGCAGCAGTTAAGAGAGTTGCATATTAAAAGTACCGCTAATATTGGCAAATAGTGGTTGCTTTTAAAATTATATATTTGTAAAAGCCCCATAATATATGGGGCTTTTTTATAGGAGAGATAAATGAGCGAAAAGAGTTATCAAGATATAAAAAGAGAGTTTACGTATTTTTACCACAATAAAGTTTTGAAAGTTCTTCCAGCATATGAAAGAAATAGAAAAATTGCGGCAAAGAAACAATTTATGTTTTGGATGGTTTTTGGTGGCGTTTTTTTTATTTGGTTTGTCTTGCAGTTGGGTAGAGTCTTTAATGGTGCGGCATATGGTA
>CASELF010000093.1 GCA_949288725.1 uncultured bacterium | reverse complement strand
GCTTAATTTTTATGAGAAGAAATTTCCACAACAAATAAAAGAAACTTCTTATAATGAGCTTCCATTTTAAACTTAAATAATCCATAGTCCCCACTTAGTCCCCAAGGGGGATATGGGACGTATATTTACGGAAATGTTTATATGTCCCAAACGCACTAAAAAAGCCACCTTTGCTGGTGGCTTTTAAATTAGGAGGAGGTGGGATTCGAACCCACGGTACGCTCGCACGTACGACGGTTTTCAAGACCGCTCCAATCAACCGCTCTGGCACTCCTCCAAGCAATTGCCTTGAATGTATTATTATTCTATCAAGTCAAAATTTATTGTCAAGAACTTATTTATTATGTATGGCTATTTCTTTTTTTATTTTGTCGTGGTATTATTAGACTGTAAAGGAGGATTTATGGGGAATATTAATTTTATTGTTGATAAAGATAAGTGTATTCATTGTGGTATGTGTGAAAGGGATTGTATTTCAAAGATTATCAATTTGAATACTGATAGAATTCCCGAAATTGCGCCTGAGGATGAAAATTTTTGTTTAAAATGTCAGCATTGTCTTGCTATTTGTCCTGTTGGTGCTATTTCTATTCTTGGAAAAGAACCTCAAAATTCTTCAACTTGTGATAATTT
Organism: uncultured bacterium; assembly: GCA_949288725.1. GTDB lineage: Bacteria > Cyanobacteriota > Vampirovibrionia > Gastranaerophilales > Gastranaerophilaceae > Zag111. Next base: position 33,828 of record CASELF010000093.1, on the reverse strand, counting down.
ACCTACTGATAGTCAATTACTCAATCTTATTCAATCTCGAAGAAGTATCAGAAATTATAAGCAAGAAAATTTACCTGCTGATGTCATGCAAAAACTTAAAAATATGCTAAAGTATTGTCCTACAGGTTGTAACAATCATAGTATGCATTTTTCAATTATTGATGATATAGAAGTTATGGACAGGTTCCGAAATCGTACAAATAACAAGTTAAAAAAGATTTTTATGAATTCCGGAAACAGTTTTATTACAAACAAATTTAAAAGGTACAAGGATGCCATAATAAATGGAGAGGACGTTATTTATAGAAATGCACCTCATTTGATTGTTGTTTCATCTCCGCTCAGTGCACCGTGTGTTAACGAAGATGGAATTATTGCATTAAGTTATTTGGAATTATATGCTAAATCTCTCGGAATCGGCACTTGTTGGTGTGGGTTTGCTCAGATTTGTATAAAATTATTCCCTGAGTTATGTGAATTTTTGGAGATTCCTGACGGTTACAAACCTGTTTACACCATGCTTTTAGGACCTACAGATACAACATATCCAAGAACGGTTCAGCCAGAAGAGGTTGATATTACAACAGTTAAAGGCGACAAGGATGTTGATAACCTTTCAATTGTGAAGAAAGTTAGAAGGTTGTTTTGGAATGCCATAAGATAATTTTTATACAGTATCTTAGTTCTTAACATTGTTTTTTGTTTTGAATGCGAAATACTTAAATAAAACATAAGTTACGACAGATACTAAAAATATTGAGACAAACTGTGAAAGATATACATTTTTTATTGCAAAACGGACAAGAAGTTCAAGTATAATAACGTTTAAAACATAACTTACCGCCCACGTTGAGCAGCATTTTAGGTATTCTTTGATGTAATTTCCTTTTGTTGCAAATACAAAAATTTTCTGGTTAAAGTACGAGAATACTGAAGATAATGACCATTGTAAGATTACGCATGCCTGATAGTTTTTCGGGCCTAATATATAAACTGCAAGTGCAAAAATAGCGTAAGAAATTGCAGCATTAGTTCCTCCTATAAATAAAAATCTTATTTTATCAGGGATTTTAAACCAGTATTCTTTAATTAAACCTAAATTTTTCATAATTCAAGTTTACCACTCAAATAATAATTCAACAAACATGATTGCTATGGTAAGGTTGGGTTTTCATTTAATTTATAACCTTGAGTTAGTGCTTTTAAATATTCTTTTGCTGAAATTTCCTTTTTGTTATACTTTTCAGTTAACTCATTATATTTTTGCTCATCCAAATAATATTCTGCAAGAATTTCATTATTAAAAGTACTGTAGATTTTAGTCTTATTGTATTCTTTTATATATGGAGCAATGTCTTTTTCTTTGTCGAAATCTTTATCTATTGACATTACAACGTAAGATTCTGTTACTTGGAAAAGATTTAATTTACTTTGCTTTGGTAATTTATCCCATTCAACTGGATCAAGGTAAAATTTATATTCATTATCAGTAAATTCTATTTGTTTAAACCTTGCTTCGGTGGTTGTTTTTACCATTTTTTGAGCATAATTTTCAACTCTTTTTGTTGTATCAGGATGTTTTTTCAGATATTTAGCAAATGCAATTGTTCCTGAAAGCGTTCCAATTATTGATATACAAACGAAAAATATAGGTATTACGGTTGAAAAAATTCCTGCTTGTAAAGATTGAGATTTGTGGAAATCTTCAAGAGGTTTTTCGTTGTTTTTATAAGCCCACTCATTTCCTTTTATTCCGCAAAGAATCATGAAAGGTATAAAACCTGTTGTGAAAAATAGCGGAATAGCAAATAAGGTAAGATAACTTTTGTTTATCAAACCCCAAATCCAAGTTCCGAAGAATGCTCCCCAGTTGAATTTAGCAACTTCGCTTTTAGGTCTTTCGCCTGAGATTTTACCTTTCATACTCATTAGGCAAATCACTATGAAAAATGACATTCCTGAAAGTAATTGCTTAATAAGAGCAGGTACAGGTAAATATACAAGTAATGGTGTAATTACGGCAATAAGCACCCAATTAGGATTATCTTGATTACCTGAAATATCTCTAATTCTTTTTACAATACTTGGATATAAAAAAGCAACTTCTGCTAATACTGTTAACAATCCCCATATATTTATCCAGCGAGGAAGTGCCCCAACTTGAGTTCTCAAAATTTCGCTCATAATATCTGGGTTAAATATTAATATTAAAATTAATGGTGTAGTATAAAATATTGCTTCTAAAGTTTCGACAATAAGGAAATTTGTTATATATGTACGTCTGTTAATTGTTCCTTCCGGACTGAAAAAGTTGTTATTTTCTTCAAAATTATTACTCATTAAACTCTCCTGTTGTTGTTAAATTTTCTTCTAAAAATGTTTCCGGAATAGAGGCTGGATTTTTTCCTGTGTTGCCTTTGTCTAATATCCCATAACTTTTTAGTTTTTCTGCTTCTTTAAATATACTGCCATTATTTTTTTCTGTAAATCTGTTTAGTTCTTTTTGAATAATTTTAGCAGTTTTATCTATTGAATCTTTAATATTTATCAGACTTTGAGCGTGAAGTGCTATATTATTATACAATTTTTCACCGCAGAGAATAATATTATTAACATTTTTTTCTTGAATTCTTGAAGCCCAAAGTTGATTGATTAATCTTAAAACAACTATTAAAGATGCAGTTCCAATAATTATAATATTTTTCGAATTTGCCAACTCCAATACTTTTCTAAAGTCAATATCAGAATATATCAAATTAACACAAGGTTCTATTGGTATATAAAGTAAAATAAATCCCGGTTGATTAAGTTGTCCAATATCTTCATAATGTCTTTTCCCGAGATCGTTTATGCAATGGCTGAGATCGTTGATAAATTCTTGTTTTAAATTGTTATCTTCATCTGATTGTCTGTATTCAATATATTTTTTTAAGATAACTTTTGAATCTATAATCACGTGTTTATTGTTATCTAAATAAATGACAAAATCAGGTTTGCCGTTTTCGGTCTTAAGTTGTTTTGTGTAATGAATATTTTCTTTGAGGTTTGCAAAATTCAAGACTTTTTCTAACAAATCTTCACCAAAATCACCTTTTGAATTTTGGTCTGTAGTTAGTGCTTTTGCATATTTTTCTGCAGTTGCAATAGCGTTTTTTATTTCAAGTGTATCTGTTGAATGTGCTTTTTTGTATTCATCTATTGCACCTTTAAATTCTTTTAACAAATTATTGATTGGCGTAATTTCTTCTGCTTTGAACAGTTCAATTTTTGTTTTTAAATCAGTTGAATGCTGTTGCAGTAAAGTTTCTTGTTGAGAACTTAGTGCATCTTTTGCAATTTGAGAAAATTCCAGTTTTAATTCATTGATTAAATTATTATTAGATTCGTTTTGATTTTTCAGTTGAAAATTCTCGTTTTTAAGTTCAGAGATTTCTTTTTCGTACAACTTGGAAGTAATCACCCAAACCAACACCCCTGTTAATAAAACAGATAGAATTAAAATCGTAAATTCAATCACAATAACCTCAATTCATTTTGAGAATAATATTATCACAATTTTTAAAATATTAAAAGGCAAAAGTAACAAACTTGCATAAAGGATGTTTTTTGATTAAAATAAAAGAAAAGTCGTAAAAGAAGAGGGGATAAATAGTATGGCTGTTGAAAGACAAAAAGTAAAAGAACAGGATAAAATAGAAAGACGTTCAAATTTTGATCCGGTAGAAAGTAATTTAACTCCGGAGCAGGTAAAACTTGAAGCATCAAGATGTTTGCATTGCAAAAATCCTCGTTGTGTTCAAGGTTGCCCTGTAAATATTCAAATACCTGAATTTATAGATGCACTAAAACATGATGATTTAGAAAAAGCAGGTCAAATAATCAGAGAAACAAGTATGTTACCGTCTGTATGCGGTCGTGTATGCCCTCAAGAAAGACAGTGTGAAGGCAATTGTGTTCTTGGTATAAAAGGACAACCTGTTGCAATCGGCGCATTAGAAAGATATGTCGGAGATAATACAGAAGCAGACATGCCTGAAATTAAGCCTTCAGGTAAAAAAGTAGCCGTTGTTGGTTCAGGTTGTGCAGGTATAACTGCTGCTGCTGATTTGAGAAAAGCAGGTCATGAAGTTGTTGTATTTGAAGCACTTCACAAATTAGGCGGTGTGTTGCGATATGGTATTCCGCCATTCAGACTTCCAAGAACTATATTGGACAGAGAAATTACAAACTTAAAAGCAATGGGTGTTGAATTCCATACAAACGTAATCGTTGGAAAATCTATTACTTTAAAGCAGTTAAAAGAAGATGGATTTGATGCTATATTTATTTGTTCAGGTGCAGGACTTCCGAAAATGATGCATATTCCTGGAGAAAACTTGAATGGAGTATATTCTGCAAATGAATTTTTAACAAGAGTTAATTTAATGGGAGCAGGTAGAGGCGACAGTGTTACACCATTAAGAATAGGTAAAAAAGTTGCCGTTATTGGTGGCGGAAACGTTGCAATGGATGCTGCAAGAACTGCTGTCAGAGTCGGTTTTGAAGATGTTTCAATTCTATATAGAAGAACTGAAAAAGAATTGCCGGCAAGACTTGAAGAAATTAGACACGCAAAAGAAGAAGGAGTTCAATTCAAATTTTTACATGCACCTGTCGAAATTTTTGGTAAAGATGGTTATGTTGATGGTATGAAGTTTGAACTTATGAAACTTGGTGAACCTGATGCTTCAGGCAGATGCAAGCCTATCGGAACTGGAGAGTATGTCGTAGAAGATGTCGATACCGTAATTGTGGCACTTGGTACAGGTCCAAATCCTATTATTCAACGCTCAGCACAGGCAGAAGGTTTAGACATTATTACAGATGCTAAAGGATATATTCAAGTTGATCCTGAAAAACGTTCAACAAATATTCCTTGCGTATTTGCCGGTGGTGATGTTGCTCCTGTCGGTGCTTCAAATGCTATCAATGCAATGGGCGCAGGGAAAAAAGCTGCTAAAGCAATTAATGAATTGTTGAAATAGTTATTATAAAAAACGCCTCAAAGTATAATTTTGGGGCGTTTTTGTCTTATTTTTACGGAATATAGTAATGGCGAAGTTTATAAAAAATCTCAGTATATTATTTTGTCTTGCTTGTATGTTTAATTTGTATTTACCGGTGTTAGGTTACGAATTGGATATTTCAGTGGACGAAGAAATTCGAAAAAAATATGATACTGATAAATTAGAGCAAGATATATTGAATAATACGTTGAATGGAAGTATAAAAAGTAATTCTTCTAAAAATGATATATCAAAGGTAAATCAGAACTTGCAGTTGGATTATTCAGCGGCTTTGCCTGAAGTAACTAAAGCAGAGAAAAAGTTTTATCGTAAAATTCCGAAGTGGACAACTTTTTCTGTAAAATCTGATAAAACCATTTCAAATTACACTGCAAAAGGTACAAATGTAACATTTACTTCAACTGCTCCTGTATATAAAAAGAATGTTGTCATTCCTGCAGGAACAAAATTTTATGGCAAAATTGTAAATTCCCACCCACCTCAAATAACTGGAAATGGCGGACTTATTATTATAGAAATCACTGCTATTTCTTATAATGGTCAGACATATTCATTTAATGGTAAGATTACAAAGGCTGTATCTAAAAAAATATTTTTCAATCGTATAAAGGGTAAACGTCAATATATAGCAGGTGTTGGTAAACATATAGATAAGGGCGAAAGTTTTTATAAAAAGACAAGACAAATATCTTCAAAGATGGCGGATAATCCGATTTTAGTATTTTTATCTCCTATTCCAACTGTTGTTGGTGTAGTTGGTTATGCAGGAACAACTATTGTTTCTCCAATTACGGCATTGGCAGTAAAAGGCGGTAATTTATCAATTCCTGCAGGCAGCACATTTTCAATAAAACTTCTTGATAGTGCTTATGTTAATTGATTTTACGGATATATAGGCCGATAACTTTGCGGAGTTTTTTTATCTTGAGGGTATGGAGGTTTTGTTGTGAATTGCGGAGGTTTTTGAAAACGTTTAATTATATCGCTGAAACCTAAACGAGTAGAAGTTTGAGGTTTTTCATAGTAGGGATATTTGTGCAGGATGTTTGGGTTATTTTTATCTCTAATGTAAAGTGGTTTTCTGATATTTGAATTTTCTTGCTTGGATTCAGAGTCTGACATTTTTTTTTCGAGTTCAATGGAATATAATGATTTTAATCTGGGTGAATCTCCAAACATATAAACATCATCAAAAGAATCTTTTTCGTATTCATCAAGGTATTTTTGAGTGGCATCAAGTCTTGCAATTGGTGCAAGTCTTTTTTTTAGAATCGCTCGTTTTATTTGTGATTGCGTATTTTCGACAGGGACAGAAACTACTATGCTGATTACACAAAAAAGAATCAGGCATCCCCATATAATTTTTAGTGTGTCGTTCATGTTTTTAGTGTATCAGGAGTGAAATTAATTGTAAATCATATATTCAAATGTAAAGTTGTTGTACAAAGTTGTAATATTTCTTATAATAAGAAAATGATAAAGGAAACTTTTGTAATAAAGGAGAGAGAGCATGTTTAAAAAGTTGATTGCACCTATGGCATTATTTTTTATGTCTATAGTGCTATTTAGTGCTTCGCCGGCTTTTGCAAGTGAAGCAGACTTGATTGTTCCAAGAATTAAGGAAATTGCGCCTGACAGTTATCTTTTATTGTTGGTTGGTATCGGAATTTCTGTTTTGGGACTTATTTTTGGACTTTTTGAATTTCTAAAAATTAAAAAATTAGATGTTCACAAAGTTATGGATGATGTTGGAAATACTATTTTTGAAACTTGTAAGACATATCTTGTTCAGCAAGGCAAATTTTTGGCTGTGTTGGAGTTGTTAATTGCTTTGTGTATTGCATTTTATTTTGGATATTTACGCCAAATGGGTTTGGAATCTGTATTGACAATTTTAGGATGGTCTGTAATTGGTATTTTAGGTTCTTATGCGGTTGCTTGGTTTGGTATAAGAATGAATACTTTGGCAAATTCAAGAACCTCTTTTGCAGCGTTAAAGGGTAATCCTTTAGATACTATGAATATTCCGCTAAAAGCCGGCATGAGCATTGGTGTTTTGTTAGTTTCCGTTGAATTAATTATGATGCTTGTGATTTTGTTGTTTGTTCCTGAAAATATTGCAGGCAGTTGTTTTATTGGTTTTGCGATAGGTGAATCTTTAGGTGCTTCCGCACTTCGTGTTGCAGGTGGTATTTTCACAAAGATTGCTGATATCGGTTCAGATTTGATGAAAATACAATTCGGTATTAAGGAAGACGACCCTAGAAATCCTGGTGTTATTGCTGATTGTACCGGTGATAATGCAGGTGATTCTATTGGACCTACTGCTGATGGGTTTGAAACTTATGGTGTAACCGGTGTTGCTTTAGTTAGTTTCATTTTGCTTGCTGTTTTAGGGCAAGAAAATCAAGTTCAATTGTTGGCTTGGATCTTTGTAATGAGATTTTTAATGATTGTTACATCAGTTGTTTCTTATGTGATTAACAGTTTGTGGGACAAATTTGTGTATGCGCCAAGGGCTAAAAAATTCGATTTTGAATTGCCGTTAACAAGACTTGTTTGGATTACATCAATTTTATCTATCTGTATGACTTTTGGTGTAAGTTATTGGCTATTAAAGGGTCTTGGTAATAATATTTGGCTAATTTTATCTTGTATAATTTCTTGCGGAACTTTGGGTGCTGCATTAATTCCGGAATTTACCAAAATATTTACATCACCTAAGGCAAAGCATACTGAAGAAGTTGTTAGAGCTTCAAGAGAAGGCGGCGCTTCATTGACAATTTTATCAGGTATTGTTTCAGGAAACTTCTCAGGTTTCTGGATTGGTATGGTAATTGTTTTATTAATGGGCTTTGCTTATTTTGCAAGTACATTTATTCCTGAAGATATGATGGAATATTCATCAGTATTTGCATTTGGTCTTGTTGCTTTCGGTTTCTTGGGAATGGGACCTGTTACCATTGCGGTTGACTCTTACGGCCCTGTTACTGATAATGCTCAATCAGTTTATGAGTTGTCTTTAATCGAAGAAATCCCGAATATTAAAGATGAAATTAAAAATGAATTCGGTTTTGATGCTGATTTTGATAATGCTAAGTATTATCTTGAAGAAAATGATGGAGCAGGAAATACATTTAAGGCAACTTCAAAACCAGTGTTAATCGGTACTGCTGTTGTTGGTGCAACTACGATGATTTTCTCTTTGATTCTTGTAATTAAAGAAACATTAGGTATTGACCCTCAATTAATCTTGAACTTGTTAAATCCATATACATTGTTAGGATTGTTGACAGGTGGTGCTGTAATTTATTGGTTCAGTGGTGCTTCAATGCAGGCAGTTACGACCGGTGCTTATAGAGCGGTTGAATATATTAAAGAAAATATTAAACTTGGTGAGGCTGATGAAAAGAGTGCAAATCTTGCAAATTCAAAAGAAGTTGTAAAAATCTGTACTCAATATGCTCAAAAAGGTATGGTTAATATCTTCATATCTTTATTTGCATTTGCTTTAGCATTTGCTTGTTTATCAGCTCCTGCTGTATCAAATCATGCAGTGTCATTCTTTGTTAGTTATTTGATAGCAATTGCAGTATTTGGCTTGTTCCAAGCGGTATTTATGGCAAATGCCGGCGGTTGTTGGGATAATGCTAAAAAGATTGTTGAAGTTGATTTGCAAGAAAAAGGTACAACCCTTCACGAGGCAACTGTTGTTGGTGATACTGTGGGTGATCCGTTTAAGGATACATCTTCTGTTGCGATGAATCCGATTATCAAATTTACAACATTGTTCGGTTTATTGGCAATGGAAATTTCTATCAATGAACACTTTAGAAATATTGCACCTTATATTGGTGTAGTCCTTCTTATCATTGGATTATTCTTCGTAGTGCGTTCTTTCTATGGAATGAGAATTCCTGTAAAAGAAGTTGCTGTTGAAAATAAAGAAAACTCAAATAACGAAGGCTAATTTATTTAAAATATATAGTAAAGAAGTATCGGAATGAAAATTTTCGGTACTTCTTTTTTTTTTGAGGCTAATATGGTAGCAAAATTAAAAATTCAGGCGTTTTTAGTATTACAAAACTTAAAAAAATCTTGTAGATATTTAACAACGGTTTTATAATGATATGACAGGTCAATGTATAAAGAAAGGATTATGTAATTATGACTGCAGTAGAAGAAATGGTGTACCCCCAGTTAGAAAGAGCAATAAATCCAACACATGACATTAAATTATTTGCCGGACGCTCAAACCCAAAATTGGCACAAGAAATTGCTGATTACTTAGGCACAACGGTTGGTCCTATGGTTGTTAAGAATTTTGCAGATGGCGAGATTTATGTTCAGGTAAAAGAAAGTGTCAGAGGTGATGATGTATTTATCATTCAACCGGTTTGCAACCCTGTAAACGAAAATCTTATGGAATTGCTTATTATAATTGACGCATTTAAGCGTGCGAGTGCAAAAACTATTACCGCAGTTATTCCTTATTACGGATATGCAAGACAGGATAGAAAAACTTCCGGTCGTGAGGCTATTACGGCAAAACTTGTTGCAGATTTGCTTACAACAGCAGGTGCAGACAGAGTTCTTGCGATGGATTTGCATACCGGTCAAATTCAAGGATTTTTCAATATCTTAGTTGACCATATTTTTGCAACTCCAATCTTAGTAAATTATATTAAAGATTTAGGTATCGATCCAGACAATATGGTTGCTGTATCTCCTGATATGGGTGGTGCAAACAGAACAAGATATTTTGCTAAAAGACTGGATTGCCCTATTGCAATTATTGATAAAAGACGTGATAAACACAATGAAGCAATTGCAACAAATGTTATTGGAGATGTTGAAGGCAAAGTTTGCTTGATGTTTGATGATATTATTGATACTGCGGGCACAATTTGTGAAGCATCAAAACTTTTGAAATCTAAAGGTGCAAAAGAAATTTATGTATGTGCAACTCACCCTGTATTTTCAGGTCCTGCAGTTGAAAGATTAGGTTCTGCTCCAATAACAGAATGTATTGTTACAAATACTATTCCGCTTGATATGAGTAAAATGCCTTCTAATATCAAACAAATATCTGTAGCTCCATTGTTGGCTCAGGCAATTTCAAGAATACATGATGATGAATCAGTAAGTTCATTGTTCGGTTTTGAAAAAGAAATGCAAGTAAGTTAATTTGTTAATAATAATTGATATAAAAAATGCTTCTCTTTATTAGAGAAGCATTTTTATTAGTGTTTTGTCTTTTTATCAATATCTATAAAAGAAAACTTGTCTATTAATTTAGGGTTATTTTTTACATCATTTAGAGTTATTTCATAAAATTCTTTTTGTTGTGATGTCATTCTTAGTTCTTGTTTAATAAGGTGCATTTTAATATCATCACTTAGAGCATTAACGTAATTTTGGAAATTCTCTTTACCTACCATAATTAGTAAAAGAAGACCTGAATTGATTATCAAATCAGCATTGATAGGCAAAATTACATTTTCAAATCTTCCTCTTTGTTCTTCTTCTGTGAAATTATCTTTTTTTAGCAGAAGTCTTAGTTGAGGAATATTGTTTTGGGTTGCAGTTTTTAGAAATTCTTTAATATATCTTTGTCTAAGAGGATTTTTATAAGCATCATGCATCATTTGCAAAACTGTAGAACTGTTATCTTCAACAGTTTCTTGAGGTTTTTTGTATATTTCGATTTGGTGCATCATCTCATCAATTCCCTGAGCAATGTCTGTAGGTTTTATAGGCTTTTGGTAAGATCTATATAGGCGGTTGAGTTCGTTTTTGTGCTGTTTTATTACAGGCAAAAAGACTTTGTCACCTTTGTCTATGTTTGGTAAATCATAGGTGTTTAGACTGTATAATCGAGCATCTTTATAATTTAGTTTAGAAAGCATATCAACAATTGCACATTTTGCGATTATACTATCTATTTCATTTTCTCCAATGAATTTTTCTTCTATATTATAAAATTTGTCATAGAATTCTTTTTCTGTAAGAAGTGAGTCATTAGTTTTTCTATTACCAATATAATATAAGTATGCAAGTTTGTATTCATTGTCGATTTCTTTATTTGTTTGAATATAGGTTAGATATTTTTCTGCATATATGTCGGGGTAAATTTCTGCTTTTTTTCGAACTGTATTAAAAAATTGTTTTTGAATTTCTGCAGGTTTAAGTGGTTTATTTTCGACTTGTTTAGTTTCTTCAACACTTGGAGTTAGTTCTTTTTCTGTAGTATTGATAGTTTCAGTTTTATTTGTTGTTGGTTCATTAGTAATTTCTTTTTCTTCTGTTGGAGTTCCATATTTATTTATAAAGTATTCGTCCCAAAGTTTTTGTTGTTCATTGTGCTCCTGATATTTTCTTTCACGTTCTGCGGATATTTTTTGAGTGTAATTAAGCAAATCAAGAAATTCAGTTGATACGTTATCTATAACTTTTTGATTTTCAGAATCACTGTTTACAACTTCTAAATCTTTGTTAATTGGGATAAGCCCGCCTTCACCATAAATATCTTCAAACATATCAATAGTGTCAGTTATACTTTGTGCGTAGTAGTTTAAAAGGTGTGGGTTTTTCTTCCAAAAACGTGAGAACATATATGGATCATCATTATTTTGACCATTAATTTTTTCATTTTCACAGAAGGCTTTCATTTCTTCTGACAGATGAACTCTATCGGCTGCTATAGCCATAATCGGACTTAAATATTTAACAATGAAGGAGGCTTCCGGATCATCTTTTGCAAACCTTTTGCGAATTTTCTTCTCAACTTCTTGAATATCACCTTTTGCATCTTTTATATCGTTGGTTATTTGCCTTTTCTGATAATCTTTAATTTGGTATTTTCTTTGTCTTGGTTTTGTATTTTGAATGTTTTTTTCGTTTGGTTTTTTAGAAATAGTTGATTGAGTTTTATTTTCTTCATGTTTTATTCTTGTGGCAGGGTTTATAGAATTTTTTGGAAGTGTTACAAAGAACTTTTTGTATTCTTCTCTTGTTGCAATAAATGAATTCCAAAAAGGTGTTTTAGGAAATTGAATTCCGTAGGCTGCTGTTGTATGAGTGTCTATGGGTTGTGTGAGAATCCCTTTGTATGCTTCATTTAGGTCTTTTTCGTAAAAATCTTTGTTGATTTCTTTTATTGTTTTCCCATTGAGGTATATTTTTTTAAGAATATACAATCCCAAATCGTCACTCCCATCTTTTAAAAGGGGTTCATCTGACATTTCTTTTGCAAGTTTAATTTCTCCAAGTATTGAGGTTCTGTTTTGTTGATGATTTTCATGTAGTGATTTAAAAAGTTTTTCATTTGGGTAAATTTCTTTAACATCTTCTAATTTATCAGCAAGTTCTATGTATTTGAAAACCTCATTCATCATTTGTTCTGGCGGAATGTGTTTTCTGGTATTGTAATCAACATTAAGGTATTCTTTCATTGAATCCGGCATGTTTTTTTTGTTAAATTCTTGTTGGTAGAAATTCTCAGGAGTTCTTCCCGTAAAATTTATATTAAAATCTAGATAAGCAAAACTTTTTAGGTTTTGAGTTGTTGGGATAGGGGTGTTTATATAACTGTTAATCCAAGCGGTGGCCTTTTGCCCGGAATTACCTGTGTTTCTAGTGTAAAATTGAATTTTTTGAACTTTCATATCTAATACCTTCGATTAATTATAATGTATAATAATTTGTAAATATTAAATTTTGCTAGAGATTAACATAAATTTACATTTATGGTAAAATCAAGACAGGAGGATATAAGAATGAGTGACGTAATAACAATTGGAAGTGCCACAATGGATGTTTTTGTCGAGTGTGATGATGCCAGTATTGTTTCAGTCAGACAGAAATCTAAAAAAAGAGAATTTATGAGTTATGAATATGGTGCAAAAATAGAAATAAATGAATTTTCTTCAAACGTAGGCGGAGGCGGAGTTAATACTGCTACTAATTTCGCTAATTTAGGGCTTTCAACAAGTGCTATATTCAAAGTTGGAGATGATATTTATTCCCAGGGTATATTTAATTTTTTCAAGACAAGAAATGTTGATTTAACATCAGTAATTCAAGACCCAAGTGAATCTACTGGTTTTTCAATAATACTTACAAGTTTTGAAGGCGATAGAACTGTTCTTGCACATAGAGGTGCTAATGGACATATTAAAGAAAGTGAAATAAATTATGATGCAATAAGGAATGCAAAATTACTTTATATTGCTCCCTTAAACGGCGATAGTAACAAAGTTTTGGATGATATTGTTAAATTTGCAGAGGATAACGGTGTAGATGTATGTTTTAATGCAGGTTCTACTGGAATTAAAAAAGGACTGAATTATTTGAAAAAAATTCTTAAATATGCACATATTGTCGTGATGAATAAGGAAGAAGCTTCGATGGCAACAGGTATTCTTTTAAGATCTGATACAAAAGATGAAAAATTCTCACACATGCTTATTCATCCAGACTTAAAATCAATGTTTAAGTCATTAAGATATAATGATTATCAATTAATAGTTATCACAGATGGTGGTGCAGGAGCATATGCTTTTGATGGTAAAAAATATTATTTTTGTCCGTCATTTGATGGCCCTGTTCGCTCAACATTAGGTGCAGGAGATGCTTTTGCTTCGACTTTTTGTGCCGCATTAAGCCGTTTTGACAGAAATATTGAAAAATCGCTAATTGCAGCATCTATAAATGCAACAGGTGTTGTTTCTGAATTTAGTGCAACAGATGGTTTGTTGACCTTTGATCAAATACTAGATGCAATGAAGAAAAACCCTGATTATGTTTGTAAAATCGAAAACGCATAGTATAAAATGAACTTTATGCAATGTTGATTCGTTATGATGATGTGATATATAGGAGGCATAAATGAGTGATGAATTTAAGCAAAAAAAATTAGTTAAATTGGCAGGCAAATTTGTATTCTTTACAGGTGCAATATTTGTTGGAGTTACTCTTGCAATATTACTTAGTGCATCAATATTAAGACCAAAACATCAACCAATGTATGGACCTGTTCCTATGGGGATAGAAAGACGTTTACCACCGCCGCCAATGCCACCACATCATTTTGATGTTCAGAGGCACCATGAGCAATTAGACAGAAGAGGACACCATCCAAGAGCACACAGAGATTTTGATGTTCGGCCGGAGGTAAGACATGAGGTTAATGCTGATAGAGCGCCGATACCTCCTCAAAAACCGGAATTAAAAAAATAAATAATTTATTAAAGGTATAACTTGTACAAGTTATACCTTTTTTGTGTTTACTCAAAAAAATGAATTATTGTATCAATATGTTTAAAAATATGCGTTATTTAATACTTTTTTGCTAAAATATATTTATAGTTTTTATATTGGGATTTAAAAGGGTATGAAAGAGCGTATATTATTATTCTTAATTGTTACTGGTTTAACACTTTTTATTTACATATTCCAAAATTATACAGAATGGGGCTTGGCAATACTTGTATGTTTGATGGCTGCGTATGCTCTGGCAACAAATATTGCATATAAAATCAAGCAGAGAAATGAGTTGAAGCAACCTCATGTTAAAAATGAAAATTATAAACCCTTTGTAAGTATTATGATACCTTCACATAATGAGGAATCTGTTATTGAGAATACTGTTAATACAGTGTTAAAATTGGATTATCCAAATTTTGAGATAATAGCAATAGATGATAGAAGCACAGATAATACCGCGCTTGTGTTAAAACGCTTAGAAGAACAAAATCCCGGCAAAATTAAAGCATTTATTCGCCCCAAAGATGCTTTTCCTGGCAAATCTGCAGTTCTAAATGATGCTCTAAAATTTGCTAAAGGTGAAGCAATTCTTGTTTTTGATGCGGATGCTACTATGGAGCCTGATTTTTTAACAAATTTAGTTTATGAATTAGAGCCAAAAGATGTTGGTGCGGTTCAGGCAAGAAAAATTATAAGAAATAAAGATATAAATTTGCTAACCCAATGTCAAAATAATGAGATGACAATGGACACTCATTTTCAGGTAGGTAGAGACTCTGTTAAGGGTGCTGTTGAATTAAGAGGTAATGGTGAACTTATTAAAAGAGTTGCTCTTGAAGATATTGGAGGTTGGAATAATTATACAATCACTGATGACCTTGACATGTCAACAAGATTGCATATTAAAGGTTGGGATATAAGATTTTGTTCTGATACTGCTGTTTATGAAGAAGGTATTATGTATTTGTTCCCGCTGTATAAGCAAAGAAGACGTTGGTTAGAGGGTTCAATACGTAGGTATTTGGAATATTTTTGGGATATTTTAACGTCAAAAAAAATGTCAATGCGTGTACGTGTTGATATGATTGCTTATATTTCAGAATTTATAATGCCTGCTTGGTTTATTATAGAAATTGGAATTTTATTGTCTAAAATTATATTGAAAGGTGCTCAGCCACATATACTTATGTCATCTATAATAATGGGCTGCATAATTGGGCTTGGCTTTGTTATGGCTTGCAGGTACAGTTTGAGAATGTATGACAATACCCCAAGAATGGATGCATTAATTCAATCCATATATACTTCAGTTTATCTTTTAATAATATGGTTTCCATTGGTGCTATTTATAGGAACTAAAATATTGTTTATGAAAAAGGATATGAATTGGGGTAAAACTACTCACGGATTAATTTTACATGAGCACGCAATTCAAAAAGCAAAAGCAAAATTAAAACAAGCAAAAGAAGAATTGAAAAAGTTATTAATAACAAGATAGAATAGGAGAAATATAAATGAGCGTAATTACAGTAGAAGATGTTAGAAATAAAATAAGAGCAGTAAAGGATTTTCCAAAAGAAGGTATTATTTTTAGAGATATTACTACCGCATTAAAAGATGCTCAAACTTTAAAATTTATGGTTGATTATTTGTGCGACCAGTATAAAGATTTGAAAATAGATTATATTGCAGGCATTGAAAGTAGAGGGTTTATTTTTGGAATGCCAATGGCTTACAAATTGAATTGCGGTTTTGTCCCTGTTAGAAAACCAAATAAATTACCGGCTAAAACAATCAAAGAAACTTATGATTTGGAATATGGCTCAAATTCTATTGAAATTCACGCAGATGCTATACCTGAAGGTGCAAATGTTTTAGTAGTGGATGATTTATTGGCAACAGGTGGGACTGCAGAAGCTGCTTGTAAATTGGTAAAGCGTGTAGGTGGTAATGTGGCTGGTGTTGCTTTTCTAATCGAACTTGTAGATTTGAAAGGTATAGATAAATTGAATGATTGCGGAAAAGTAGTTTCTATGTTAAAATACTAATATATGAACTAAACTATCAGGAGATATAAAATGAAAAAGTTTGCATTATTAATTACATTAGCAATGCTTATGACACAAGTTCAAACTATTGCTGCCGTTACAAAACAACCTGCTAAAAAAACAACTACCACAAATAGTTCTACTGCTGTTAGAACTAATAACAACAAAGCGTATCCAACTTCAGGTGATGATTTTCTACTTAAATATAATGTAGATGATTTAGAGGCTGCGCCTTGGTTAAACGGTGGTAAAAGAATTTATAACAACGATAAAAAGTAATTCAAATTTTAATTTAAGAATAAGGAAAATCCCATACAAGCAACTGTATGGGATTTTTCTTTAAACATTATAGTTAAATATTTATTTTACATAAAAATCAGCACTAACATTTGAATAAATAGTAACAAGTCCTGATTCAATATTTCCAACGCCAGAACCTTCAGCAACTGCGTCTGTTGCTAGCATTTTGGCATTTGAATATAGATATCTTGCAGGTGGAATATTATTTACAGTACAAGATGTGCTAATATTTTTTATTCCTGTTATTGAAGTGTTTGCGGCAGTGGCAACAACTTCTGCTCTTTGTTTTGCATTTTTTGTAGCATTTGCCAGCAAGTCAGCACAATATACATCTTTCTCTGCTAAACTAAAGTTCAAACTGTCAATGTTTGTTGCGCCTAAAGAAATTGATTTTTCTATCATTTGAGATATTTTATCAATATTCTTTGTATGGACAATTACGTTATTTGCAACTTCATATTTGTCAAAAACTCTTTTTCCATTGATATAATTATATGATGAATTTGCAGAATAGTTTGAAGTTCTTACATAATCATCATTTGCAGGATTAATCATTGTCTTTAAATATTCATATATTTTGTTTGAAATTTCTTTATTTTTTGTTGCAGCATCTTTTATAGAATTTTTGCTTTCTGTTCTGACTGCAATTGAAATTTCTACAGTATCCGGAGAAACTTTCTTTTCAGTTGTATAAGAAACTGAAATATAACCCTTTTGCGTGTCATTATTTACAGTCCCAGCTTGAACAGCGGTTGTTGCGGGGGTAATAAATAATGTTGAGCATAAAATTGTGGCTACTAAAAATTTTTTCATAATACCTCCTTGTTTTTATTTACTTTATTTTTGTTATAGAGTCCTCTTCTGATTTGTCTGTTTGATTGTTTCTGAAACTTAGCGGTTTAGAAACAAGAGATGCTTCTTCTTTTTGGTTATTTGTTTGCTCTTCTTTTTTATGATTTTTTAAATCAATTTTATCAGATTTTGAGATTAAGCGATTCATCATTCTCATTTGGGCATTGATTTTGGCGCTTTTGATAATAGAATTCAATTCTTCATCACTCATTTCGGGAGTGTTCTTAAATGATAATGCAAACCCGTTTTTGGTAATTATAAAATAGGTAATTACAATAATGCCCCATAATAAAATCCCTTGAAATAGTGATAATGTCGGAAACATATATGGTTGAGCCAAATATTTGTTCCATAAAGACATTGCAGCATATCCAGGTGAAATTACAAATCCTGCAAAGGCGCAGGCACATACAAAAATTGCTGTAATTATACCTTTTATACCATCTATTTGAACTATTTTCATATATTTATATTCCTCACTATTCTACTTTATCATTTCAAGAAAATCATTTTCTGTCAATATTATAACACCTAAATTTTGTGCTTTGTCCAATTTTGAACCGGGATTTTCTCCTGCAACAACGTAAGATGTTTTTTTAGAAACAGAAGATGAAGTTTTTCCTCCGTGTGATTTTATTAAATCGCTTGCTTCATCTCTTGTCATTGAAGAAAGTGTTCCTGTTAATACAAAGGTTTTACCTTCCAATTTGTTTGTTTTTGTTCGTTCTTCTGCTTGCGGGTTTATGCCAAGGGCAATTAATTCATCAATAAGTTTTAGATTTTCTTCATCTCTGAAAAACTCATAAACTGATTTTGCAATAATATCGCCAATACCTTCTATATTGCATAAATCTTCTAATGTTGCGCTTTTTAGAGCATCAAATGATGGAAATTCCCCAACTAAAATATCTGCGGTTTCTTTTCCTACATGTCGTATTCCTAAAGCTGTTATAATTCGGTTTAGCGGTCGTTGTTTACTATTTTGAATTGAATTATAAATATTTGAAGCAGATTTTTCTTTTACTAAATCCAATTGCATTAAATCTTCAATAGTTAATTTGTAAAGATCTATAGGGTTGGAAATGAATTTTTTGTCATAAAGTTGCTTAATCAAAGCAGGACCAACGTAATCTATATCCATTGCTTCTTTTGAAGCCCAGTATTCAATTTTTGCACAAACAACTTGCGGGCATTTAGGATTTGAACAATATAAACCAACTTCGTTTTCTCGTTCAATAAGTTCTGAATTACAAGCGGGACATCTTGTCGGCGCTTGATATATCGGAAGATCTTGGTGATTTTGAGCATTTCTTATGACTTTAATAACTTTTGGAATAATTTCGGCGGCTTTTTTTATTAAAACTGTATCGCCTATTCTTACATCAAGTCTTTTAATTTCGTCAAAATTATGTAGACTTGCTCTTGAAACAACACTGCCTGCAAGATGAACAGGTTCTAGGACAGCAACGGGAGTTACAATTCCGGTTTTTCCTGTGTTTAATTCAATATCAAGAAGTTTTGTGGCTGCTTCTTCTGGCGGAAATTTGAAGGCTGTTGCCCACTTTGGTGCTCTTGCTGTGTAGCCAAGGTCTTTTTGAATTGCAATATTATTTACTTTGATTACAACTCCGTCTGTTGCGTAGTCCAAATCAAATCGTTTTGTTTCCCATTCTTTGCAGTAATCTATTGCACCTTGAATATTTTTTACAAGTCTTATATTCGGATTAACTTTAAACCCTAATTTTGTTAATTTTTGCATCCCCTCATAATGTGTTTTTATTTCTTTATTGTCAATTGGGTCTTCAAAAATTCCAGTGTAGGTAAACATAGATAAATCTCTTTGGGCTGTTATTGTGCTGTCTAATTGTCTTAATGAGCCGCTTGCTGCATTTCTGGGGTTTGCAAAAACTTTTTCGCCTGTTTCCAGTGCTTTTTGATTAAGTTTTTCAAATGAGGTTTTAGGCATATAAATTTCACCTCTGACTTCGAGGTTTTTAGGCGCAAAAAGTTTTAGAGGTACAGCCTTTATTGTTTTTAAATTAGGAGTTATATCTTCTCCTGTTACCCCGTCGCCTCTTGTTACACCCAATTTAAACAGTCCGTTTTCATAGGTTAGTGCTATTGCAAGACCATCAATTTTTAATTCACAAACCAATTCAAGTTCTTGCTCGTATTCTTTGCATACTCTTTCGTACCAAAGTTTTAATTCTTCTTCATTATAGGTGTTGTCTAAACTGTAGAGTCTATATTTGTGTTTGTGCGGTAAAAATTTTTCACTAATCGAGCCTACTCTTAATGTTGGGCTATCAGGGGTTTTGAACATTGGGAATTTTGTTTCAAGTTCTTTTAATTCCGCAAACATTTTATCATATTCAAAATCGCTTAAATATGGATTTTCTTCAACATAGTACTTATAATTGCTTTTGTTAATTTCATCTTTTAAGTATTCAATTCTTTCTTGAATTTCCATATAACCCTCTTTTTTGTAAGACTAATTAGTTTTGATACACTAAATTTATTACATAATACTTTCAAAAATTTATATTTTCCAATATATTTTATATTACATAGCCATAAGTAATTCTCGGATAACTTTTGTTGCAACTGCAGTAGACGCTCCGCTTGCATCATAATCTGGTGCTAATTCTACAACATCTGCCCCAATGATATTGAAATCTTTTAGATACTTAAACCATCCGGCAAGTTCATTAAATGTCATTCCGCCGGCTTCAGGAGTTCCTGTGCCAGGCATAATTGATGTATCAAGACAATCTAAATCTACAGTTAC
The DNA here is from genome assembly GCA_949288725.1 of uncultured bacterium. Taxonomy (GTDB): domain Bacteria; phylum Cyanobacteriota; class Vampirovibrionia; order Gastranaerophilales; family Gastranaerophilaceae; genus Zag111. The sequence continues at coordinate 13,507 of CASELF010000093.1, read as the reverse complement.
AAATATAGGTTTTCCTTTCAATTCGTCAATATCAGAGTATTTATGACAAAGTGTATTATGTTCCTTCATAAATTCCCATTCTTCTTTCATTCCTGAACGAATACCTATTTGTTTGATGTTTTTCGGATTAACAAACTTTGAAATATGTCTGATAACAGCACTATGTGACATTTTTTCGCCCATATATTCTTCTCTTAAATCTGTATGAGCGTCAAAGTGAACAATTGCCAAATCTTTGTAAAATTCAAAAGCGGCTTTTACTTCAGGTAAAGTTACAAGATGTTCTCCACCTATTCCAAATACTCTTTTCCCATCTTTATATATTTCACGAACATTTTGTTCAATTTGATCAAGTGTTTTATAAGTGTTGCCAAGCGGAAATTCAAGATCTCCTGCATCGTGAAAATTTACATCAGCAAGTTCTTTATCGAATAATGGTGAATATTCTTCCAAACCCCAACTGGCAAGTCGTATCTGCTCAGGTGCAAATCTTGAGCCGGAACGATATGATACTGTTCCATCAAACGGTAATCCCAGCATTACTATATCTGATGTTTCATAATTAGGATTTTGTGCCATCCAGTTTCTATCTAAAAAAGGTCCGCTTAACATTCTTTTTCTCCTTAAATATATCCATATCCGGTTCATTAATTTTACAATAAAAATATTTAAATTGATATGTTTTTCAAGTGTTCTATTTTTAATTCCGGTTCTAATGTTATTCCTATTGCATCAATTTGATAATCTTTGATTTTATTGTCTTGCAAATATGACATTACGCCTGTTTTTATGTTGTTGAATTTTGTTTTTGTTATTGATTCTAATGGGTTTCCAAAATCGTTGGTTTTACGGGTTTTAACTTCTACAAAAACTGTTTTTGTTTTGTACTGTGCAATTATGTCTATTTCGCAAAATTTTGAGAAATGTTTGTTTCTTTCTAGTATTTTATATCCGTTTTTAATAAGATATTCACAGGCAATATCTTCACCCTGTGAGCCAAAATTCCTTTTGTTCATTATTTATCCTCAGTTTTAAAGGTTTATGCCGTAAGAAGCGTATTCTGATAAATTCATTAACTTATTTATATTGTCATCTGCTTTTAAGTTATTGCTTAATCTTGCTGGACAAATGTTTATACCTCCACGTCTTGTGTATAGCGCACAGACCATAAGTTCATCATCTTTATCAAGTAAATCAGAAAGTCTTTTGAAAATCATTTCGCAGCATTCTTCATGAAAATGATATTCTGCACGAAAAGATACCAAATATTCTACCAAACTGCTTTCTTCAATGTGCTTTTTTGATTTGTAATAAATAAAGGCATTCCCAAAGTCAGGCTGGTGTGTTACTCTACAATTTGAGCGCAAAGAATCAAACATAAGATAATACGGGGTTAATTTGTCTGTATTTTCTACTTTTAAAACTTCAGGTGCTTCTTTAAATTTTGAAACTTTTAAATTTTTTTCATCGATTAATTCCATAATGTTTTGAAAATTGTTAAAAATTTCAGTTTTATTTCTATTGTCAAGAAATTCAACCTCAACTTCAGTTTGAAGTTTTTGGCTCAAGTCTTTTATAATATCTGCTTTGCATAACTCTAAACATTGCTTAATTGATGAGCCAACTCTTCTCATATTATAAGAGTTTAAGTATAATTTTAGAGATTTAGATTCTACGATAAATTTGCTGTTGCAGTTGTATTTTATTTTAAGAACTTTTGTTACCGGAATTGAATTTTGTGTCATTGCTGAAAATTCAAAGGCGTGCCAAATATCATTCCCGTAGAATGGCAAATTGTCGCAATCAATATTGTATTGCTTGCGGTTTTCTTCTCTTGGAACGGCAACAAGTAGTTCAGGGTTATATTCATTTGCCCCTTCTGTTTTTTTGCCTAAAAATTTTGAAGCTATTTCATCTGTGATTGAATTCATAGCATAATTTTAGCACGAAAATTCTACTAATGTTTTAATCCGAATTTTAATAATTTTTTAAAAATATTTAAAATGCCTTACGCAATATCTTCATAAGATTGAGGGTTATTTAGTAAATCATAGTTGATTTCATTTTCGTTATCAGCAATAGTAGCAGCAACAACGGCATCTGATGTAACGTTAAGCATTGTTCTAAACATATCTGTAATTCTTTCTATTGTGAATAGGAACGCAAAACCTGCAACCAATTGTTCAGGGCTTAATCCCATTCCGTTAAGAATTAATGCAATCGTAATTAAACCACCACCCGGAATTCCAGCACAAGTGCTTGATGCTACAATAGCAAGCACTGCAATTTCAATAACAAGGAATGGTGTCAAAGGTACTTGGTATGCTTGAACAAGAAATAATACTGCAACAACTTGTAATAATGCCGTACCGTCAAAGTTCAAAGTTGCGCCAAGCGGTAATACAAAACTTGAAATTTTATGAGAAATCCCTCTTTTTTCACAACAAGCAATCGTTAAAGGTAATGTAGCAGAAGAACTAGCCGTTCCGAATGCAACCATCATGGCTTCAGCAATAGCAGAGAATAATATAACAGCAGAAACCTTAGAAAAACATCTTAAAAATAACGGGTATATCATAAACATTTGAATTGCAAAACCTGCTAATAAAACTAATAAATATTTTGAAATCATAGCAAGTATTCCACCACCAAAACTAGCACAAGCACTGGCAGTAAGTGCAAAAACACCAGGTGCTGCAAAAAGCATAATCCAATCCGTAATTTTCATTGTTGCAGCAAATACAGATTCAAAAAATGAAACAATCGGTCTGTTTACATCTCCTACTTTTGCAAGTGCTAAAGCAAAAAGTACAACAAATAATATTATTGGAACCATATTTCCTGTTGCTACCGCTTCAAACGGATTGCTAGGAATGAAACTTAAAAATAAGTTTAAAATATTACCTTCTTGATCATTCATTGCTGCCGCAACTGTAGATTGAACATCCGTTGCAACATTTGATGCTATATATTGAGCAGCATCTGCTCCTGGTTTAACAACAAGTGCTAATACTGTTCCTATTGTTACTGCAATTGTTGTCAAAATTCCGTAATACAAAATCATTTTAGAACCGAACTTGCTAAGTTGTTTATTGTCCCCAATACTTGTAATACCAATAATTATTGCTGATACAACAAGAGGAATAACAACCATTTGAATTAATCTGATAAACACTTGTCCGATGAATGTTAAAACGTTATCAACAAGCATGTTAGGATGGTTATGCAGAAATACTCCTACAAAAATACCGGCGATTATACCGAAAAATATATGCCAATTTCGTTTAAGACCTAACCCTAATGCAATGAGTATCTGCATGTGTAACTTCATATTTACTATCCTCTTTAAATGTTCTCTTCATAAAAATGACTTACTTATTATACAACTTTCTAACTGTAATTTCAAGAAGTAGTATATTTTAAGTTTACTGTAAAGTTTTGTAACGATTTTTATGACTTTTTGCAATTTCCCCATTAAAAAATACTTTATATAGATATATAGAGTATATATATGGAGGAATGACCATGTACTACACTGATGGATCAGGTTCAATATCTGCTATAAGTTTTGATGGAACCAGACGAAATTCACCATTAAACAGATTAAAACAGTATTTCCCTGACGTTTCAACAAATGTATCTTCAACCGGCAAAGGTGGCGCAGGCTCAGGTGGCCCTGCTATATTTGGAGGTGGCTTTGGCTTTGCTGCATCAAATAGCAATGCAACCGGTGCAACTTCTGTTGGTATGGATGGTAAATAATAATTTTGCCTAAAAACTATGTTTGTAATAGAATAGTCCTGAAATTATAAGGACTATTCTATTATGTTATTAATTGTTGATATTGGAAATACAAATATTACACTTGGTATTTTTGAAAATGATCAGTATATAAATGAAATAAGACTTGCAACTGATAAAGATTTAACAACTTTTGAGTATGAAACACTTTTGCGTTCATTGTTAAAAGATTATGATATTGAGGGTTGTGTCATTGGGTCTGTAGTAGAAGAACTCAATAATAAGTTTAAGCGTGCTGTAGATAATGCGCTTAATCTTAATTCTATATTTGTGACTTATGATATCAATTTGAGTATAACCTTAAAAACTGATAACCCAAAAGAGGTTGGTGCTGACAGAATTGCTAATGCTGTTGCGGTTGCTGAAAAATATGAGTCACAAAATGTAATAGTTATTGATTTTGGAACAGCAACAACATTTGATATTATCAATAGTAAAAAAGAATTTATTGGTGGTGTTATAGCCCCTGGAATTAACACTCAGGTAAAATGTTTGAAAAATGCTACTTCAAAACTTCCAAAGATTGATGTTTCGCTATCTCCAAATGCGATTGGGCATAATACGACTGAGGCTATTTTATCAGGGGTAATAAGAGGTTCTGCATGTATGGTAGACGGGCTTGTTTCTCAATGCGAAAAGGAATTGGGCGGGAAGGCTGTTATTATTGCAACAGGCGGATATTGCGGACTTATTGCAAATTATATGAAAAGACCTTTTGATGTTGTTAATCCTATTCTTACATTAGAAGGGTTGAAGCGAATTTATGAACTAAATACACTAAAAAAGGAATCTATTATAAATAAGACTCCTTTTGATGTTTATGTAAAATAAAATAATAACTAAAATTTTTATTTAGTTGATTTGCAATAATTGCTGTCATTCAATATTTGGTTAATATATTTGCTGTAACCTACCCCTTTAGATAAAGAGTCTTTGAGAACCCTTGCTCCTTCATTTGAATATTTTTTAGTCATATCCATAGGCAGATAACAATTAGTATCAATATTACCTAAAACTTCTCTAAAATGGCATTTGTTGTTTTCGATACCATATATAGTGTAAAACATTTTTACATTATAATTATTTCCAGCATAACTAAATGTCGTTCCTCCAAGGTGATATTCACCTTTAGTACAATCTTTCAAGTTTTTATAAAATTGCATTTGCTTATCAACGATATCATTATTATCATTAGCAAATACAAAAGATGAGATAAGTAGCATAGTGGTAATAATGCTAAAACTAATGCAAGCAATCTTTTTCAAACTATTCTCCTTCCTAAAAATGTCGAAGAAGGGACTCGAACCCTCAAGGCGTTAACCACACGAACCTGAATCGTGCGCGTCTACCAATTCCGCCACTTCGACACTTATTCCAAAATAAAACTATTATCTTGTCAAAAATTCAAGTCTATAAATTTGTTATTCAACGATTTCAATAACATCATCAGTGATATCGTCACCGCCATAAAGCGTTATGTATTTTGAAAGTACAATATCATAACCTTTTTCTTCTGCAATTTTTGCAATCAATTCAGAAATACTTTTTTCAATTGTTTGTAATTTTGCTGTGTATTGCGCTTTTATATCATTTTGTTTTTGTGCAAATTGTTTATTATACTCATTAACTAACGCTTGTTTTTCTTCGTTATTAGATTTGCTCTCTACGTCAGTTTTTACATTTGCAAGCCATTGATTAAGTTCTCTAATTCTTGCTTCTTGCTCATTTTTAAGTTCTTGCACTTTCTTTGATTGAAGAACCACTTTATTAACATCTACTACAGCTATGCTTTTGTATATTTTTTTAGGCATGGTATATTCTCCTTTTTTCTTAATATAACAAGTTTTATTTATATTTTAAAGAATTCAATAAATCTTTACAATGACACGTAAATTACTATAGTTGTAACATAAATTAATATTTCGTAGCGAATTATGAACATTTAAATTATATCAATCGTTATAAAAGTGATGGTAGTAAATTGGAGAAAAATATGAGAAAATTAGTAGTGATTTTGTTAGGATTAAGTATTATTTTATCAGCACCTTGTTGTATGGCAAGACCAATGGGAATGGGTTATGGTGGAGGTTATTACGGTGGAGGGATGCGTCCTAATACACAATTCTATTATCGACCAGTAATGCCGGTAACTCCTGCAATGACCAGACACAATACAGTTCCTGCAACACCTATTAGTTGTTTAGGAACAGGTTCTTATGCTGTTATTGGTAACAATGTTATGCCTTGTAAATCTGCAGCAGCAACAAGGATAAAAGTTACAAATAAATCTTCAATAAAGAAAAATACAAAAAGCATTTCTAAAAATACCAAAAATCAAAAAGATAAAGACGTGTAGTTTAGGAGAATGCGTATGAAAAAGTTTATTTGTATAGTTGGATTTGTTTGTCTAATGCTTACAAGTCCTGTTATTGCAGCACCAGGCGGGCATGGCGGTCCGTCAGGACGAGGATTTCATGGAGGACCTTCAATGGGAAGACCTATGGGCGGAATGTATAGACATGCCGGCCCTGGAATGCGACCTATGGGCAGACCTCCTATGGCAAGGCCAGCAAGACCAAGTATGGTTGCTCGTCCTGTAGGGATGCCTCCGCGCCACATTGGTCATGTCAGACCATTGCCGCCACCTCCACCTGTTTATAGAAGACCATATAGACCTATAATAAGACCTTATTATTATTCGCCATTCTACTATTCGTTGTATTATCCGACGCTTTATCGTCCTACAACATATACCACATATTATTACTACCCATATACTAATTATATGACTCAAGAGGCAGGTGTTACTCCTGTTGCTGCTGAAGTCAGTTCGGTTGTGGTAAAGGATGATTATGCCGGTGTCAACACTGCTGCTAATGTTATCAATACTGCAGCAAATGTTGCCTCTACCATAAAATATTTATCTTGGTAAATTACGCTTTACTTTGATGTTAAAAGGCGGTATGAACTTACCGCTTTTTTTTATTTCAAATAGCAAATTTTTTTGTGTTTTTGTTTTATGTAATAATTATTGTGATAATATCAGATTTATTTTTAGAAAGATTTTTAAGATGCAGATACAACCCCAAAGTTTTTCAAATCAATTTTATAATCCAAAGTTTGGAGCCTTAAAAGTTGCAACCGCAAAGAATTTTTTTAATGGAGTAGAATCTAAAATTGATATTTATAAATTAACTAAAAAAGATGAGCATTTCCTTGATTTGTTAGAGGAAAATACAAATTATAAAAAACTTGCTCCTAATATGCGTGAAGATATGCAAAATAGGTGGCAAAAAATTTTTCATTATTGTGTAGAAGAAGTGAAAGATGGTTTCAATCAAAGTTATGTTGCCTTATCAGGTAATAGACCTTGCGGTATTGTAACTTATTACGCAGATAGTACGTCATCTTATCTTGACGGAGTTTGCAAGATTCCTACTCCAGATAAAAAAGTGTATCTTGCAGGACAATCTTTAATTTTGAAATTTTTTAAATCTGCGCTGGAGGAAAATTCTAAAACAGTCAAACTTGATGCGGTTAAAGATGGTCCGATAGATGTAATTTCTCTATATGAAAAATTGGGATTTAAAAAAGTATTCAATAATACTACTGATAATTACCAGCCAATGGAAATGAATAAATTCAAATTGAAAGAACAAGTCAAAAAATTAGAAGAGTTAATAACCTATAAAGAGGAAAAACACCCGCAAGAGGTTAACCTTTGCGAATTCATAGCATAAATTTCTAAAATAAGTTAAAAATAAAAAACGGATACCTATAACTATAGGTACCCGTTATTAGTTTAAAAATTTTCTATTTGATGAATCTATCAACTAATTTATCAAACCAAGAACCTACATAAACATCAGCATTAGTTTTGCTCTTTGAAATTCCATTGATAGAATCGAAATAATCAACCCCTATCGGAGCATCAAAAACGCTTCTGTTTTCATTTTCCTTTTTTTTCTTCCGACCACGCATCATATAACCGGTATTGCCTCCGCTGCCACCATCATTGTTCATGCTGGCTGTCGGTTTTATTACCGGCTGCGGTCTGCCTATGTTTGCATCGAAACTCATTGTTCCAATTCCTTATATTTTCCCTTATATATATAAACGTAATTTTTATTAACTTTTTGTTACAAAACTCTAAAATTGTTACAAAAATTTACCTGTTTTAATTGTATTAACTTATCGAAATTTTTAACAAATAAATTTTATATATTTGTGATAAAATTAAGACAAATAAGGAGATATAAAAGTTATGGATCAAGAATTAAGAGACAAGTACGAAGTTGTAATCGGGCTTGAAGTTCATGCGCAATTAAAAACAAAGTCAAAAATATTTGCCCCTGATAAAAACGAATTCGGGCAAGAACCAAATAGTTTAACAAGCGAAATTACACTTGGAATGCCTGGAGTTTTGCCTGTATTAAATAAAGAAGTTGTAAATATGGGTATATTGACAGGATTAGCACTTAACTGTGAAATTCCTGCCAGATGCAAATTTGATAGAAAACAATATTTTTATCCTGATCTTCCAAAAGGGTATCAAATTTCGCAATATGATGAACCTATTTGCGTAAACGGTTATTTGGATGTAAAAGGAAAAAGAATTGGTATAACAAGAGCACACTTAGAAGAAGATGCCGGAAAATTAGTTCATGCCGGAGCAGATGGTTTAGCAGGTTCAAGTTATTCATTAGTTGATTTGAACAGAGCAGGAACACCGCTTCTTGAAATCGTATCAGAGCCTGATATGAGAAGTTCTGAAGAAGCAAGAAACTATATGGAAGAACTTAGAAATATCGTAAGATATATCGGAGTTTGTGATGGTAACTTAGAAGAAGGCTCAATGAGATGTGATGCTAATATCTCAATTATGCCAAAGGGCTCAAAAGAATTTGGAACAAGAGCAGAAATTAAGAATGTAAACTCATTTTCAGCACTTCAAAGAGCGATAGAATATGAAATTGACAGACAAATTGAAATTGTTGAAGAAGGTGGACAAGTTGTTCAGGAAACAAGATTGTGGGATGATAATTCAAAAGAAACTCGTTCTATGAGAGGAAAAGAAGATGCTCACGATTACAGATATTTCCCGGAACCTGATTTAATGCCTTTAGAAATTTCAAGAGAATGGGTACAATCAATCAAGGATAAAATGCCAGAATTACCTTCTCAAAAGAGAGAAAGATATCAAAGCATAGGCTTGAGTGAATATGATTCAAGTGTAATTGTTGAACAAATGGGACTTGCATTGTTCTTTGATAAAGTTTTGGAATTGGGTGCTAATCCAAAAATTGCCGTAAACTTCATGATGGGTGAAATTGCTGCATATTTAAAAGACGGACATATAGAAATTACAGAAACAAAATTAACACCTGAAAATCTTGCAGAATTAATTTCCTTAATAGAAAAAGGAACTATTTCTAACAATATAGGTAAACAAATACTTATAGAAATGCTTCAAGACGGAACAAAGGCATCTGTAATTGTTGAGAAAAAAGGATTAAGTCAAATTACTGATGAAGGTGCAATAAAAGCAATTGTACAAAAAGTTATTGATGCAAATCCAAATCAAGTTGAAGCATATAAAAACGGTAAAACAAATCTGTTAGGATTCTTTGTAGGTCAAGTAATGAAAGAAACAAAAGGCAGAGCAAATCCTAAGACTGTAAATGATTTAATTAAAGAAATTATCGGATAGACACTAATAGGGGTCGTAGGTTATCTATGACCTCTTTTGTTTGAATAAGGAAATAAGATGTTTGGATTATTTGCAAAAAGAAAAAAAACGTATATGGAAACTGAAATATTTGAGCAATCAAAAATTCTTCAGGGCATATTAGATACATATATTACAAAGGATTACAAGATAAATATTGAAACTCCTACAGGAATTCACAGAATAATCATTGTAGCAAGCGGTTCATCTTATAATTGTGCAAGATATGCTGCGGAGTTGTTTGCCTCTATTGCGAAAATCGAAGCATCAACTATATATTCCAGTGAATTTTTGCTAAAAGAAACTATAGGACATGAAGAAGGTATTTTGTATATCTTTATAACTCAGTCAGGTGAAACTACAGATACAAACAGTGCATTAGAAAAAGCCAAGGAATTTGGAGTTAATACGCTTTGTATAACAAACAAAGAAAATTCAACAATTTGGAATGCTTCAGATTATCAAGTTGCATGTTTAGCCGGAGAGGAAAGAAGTATAGCTGCAACAAAGTCTTTCACCTCACAACTTTTGTGTTCAACTCTTTTAGCCTTAAAATTTGCTCAAGATAAGGGTATTGATATTTATAACTATGTATCTGATATCAAAAATATTCCTGGTTGTATTGAATTAGCATACAAAAAGCAACCACAGATAAAGCAGTTGGCAAGATTTATTTCAAAAATAAACAACGTTATTGTCACCGCAGATGGACAATCTTATTCATTAGCAAAAGAAGCCTCTTTAAAAATCAAAGAAACTTCTTATGTAAACGCTTCATCTGCAATTTTGGGTGAATATATGCATGGACATTTGGCAGTATTGAACAACAGAAAGACTATGCTAATTTATATATTAAATGACAATATAAGTTACACAGCGATTAAAAATCTTGACAATATAAAGACAAATTATAATCCGCCAATTTGTGTAATAGGTAACAGAACAAGTCAGGTTCGATCAACATTTAATATAAATATTGAATGTGACAAGCCTTTAGTAAAAACTTTTGGAATTGCGGTTATTATTCAATTATTGGCATTGGAAACCGCATTAAGACTTCATCGTAACGTGGATAAGCCACATGGTTTAAATAAGGTTGTAAAATAAATTATATGGGCAGAATAATTGCAATTTCGGATATTCATGGTGAACTGGATAAGTTAAACTCTGTATTAGATAAACTTTCTCCGACAAAAGATGATACAATTGTTTTTTGCGGGGATTACATAGACAGAGGCAAAAAATCGAAAGAAGTTGTTGATAGAATTATCGATATGCAAAATTATTGTAATTGTGTTTATTTGAAAGGTTCTCATGAATATGCAATGATGCATGCAACCACAGATAGTTATTATCATTATTTATTTTGGAATTATGGTGGAGATAGTACTGTAGAAAGTTATGGCTCATTTGAGAATATAATGCGTATTCACGGTGATTTTTTTAATAGTTTGAAGTATTACCATATAATAGGAAAATATTTGTTTATTCATGCCGGAATACGTATAGGAGTTCCATTAGAAGACCAAGATGAAGTTGATATGGTATATATCAGGCATGCATTTTTTGATTATAAACATAATTTAGATTATAAAATTATATTTGGACATACCGAATTTGATGAGCCGCAGGTTTGGGATGACAAAATTTGTATAGATACAGGTTGCGGGAAATATAAAAATGCACCTTTAACAGCACTTGTTATTGAAGGTGGCAAAGAATACTTTGTGAATTCTGATTAGTATATTAATATATGTAAAATATTGTTTACCAAAATAGCAACAATCTCATTTTATTGTTTTTACATACAAATGTAGTAATAATGAAGATAGGTAGATTATATGAAATTAGTACAATCCCCTTTTATAAAGGCTTTTTTGGACTCAGCCAATAAAAAATTTTTATTAGAAGTTCCTCATTCTCGTGTCTCATTGGCAAAAGATAGTAAATTAGAACCCCTTAGAGATTTGGATGATAGAATAATCTCTTTTTCCCCATTTAATAAAAATGTAAAATATACCCAACCGTCAGAATATGAAGATTGTTTTGAAAGAATGTCTTTTGAAAGACCGGCTGATGAGGTTGATATTTGGCGAGATAATGAATTATATAGAGTAGGTCATGAATCAAGGGCATATATAAATGAGCCATATAGTTCAGATGACGTTGAATTAGCTGAAAATATTTCTAATAAAATATATTCTCACCATAATTGCCGTGTTCCAAGTAGTTATTATCCTGATACCGATATGAGTTATGATTGCAAGGTTGGTCTAAAACTTTTAGATTTTACTGAAAATATAGTTCCTTCTTCATTCCCGAGAAATATGAATGTAAATTATGATACAATTCGCTCATATTCAAGATCAGCAGTTAATGCTTGGGAAAACGGAGTTCCGACAAGTGAAATCCCAAAATTGATAAATAAATCAATATTGAAAAGCGGAGAAGGCAAAGTCGGTATTGCGGATGTTGATTTGTTTAACTTTTTGATTAAGTATCCAAATCAAAGATCTGTAGCCGTTTTAGCATCATCAAACGGTAAAGAATTGTTTGATAAATCAGCGGCTTTGTATTATGACATTTTTACAAAGAAATACTTTGCAGATTCTGAAGTTGTTCGTAGTATTTTAGACGAATGTAAGACTGTTGAATCAGGATTTCCTAAAGTTAATAATAAAATGTGTGAAATAGTAACCCTTTTAAGACGAAAAAGTGCGTTAGGTATTGCAGAAAAACAAGTAAAAACATATTCTTATATGATGCCAAAACCGCCTGAAAAATGCTCAATAAATACCCCTTGGGGCAAGGCAGAATCTGAATTGTTGAAGAAATTAAAGCCTCAAGGTACTCTTGATGAAGATTACTATACCGCAGCAAAAAGTATGTTGGTTGAAGATAAAGAAACTGTAGATTGTGTATTGAAAAATATTGATGCTGTTGCTGATAAAGTGAAAGAGATTAATAAAATCGAGCAAAAATATGTCTGCCCTGAAAATTTAGAAACCCAAAAGTCTGAAATTTTAAAGATGTTGAAGTCAGACCTTGCTAAAAATAGACGAAAACCCGAAAGTTTAGCAACTGGTTGTCAACTAATTGATATGGCAAAAGTTCTTCAGAAAAATTTTGTACCTATGACAGATTCCTATAGAATTCTAAAAATAATGGATTCTCTATCTCAATCTCTACAAAAAGATGTATCATATTTTTCTGATGCTATAAATCAATGTATGGTATCTAAGGTTAGAGGCAAAGATAATACAAGAGAATTAGCAAACTTATGCTGTCGCTTGTATCAAGCAACAGGTGATTTTGGCAAAAATGAGGCAGAAGTAATCGAAAATATTTGTAATCATGTCAAAAAAGGTGATGATAATTATATAAGTGCATTGAAAACGTTGATAACCCTTAATTCATTACCCAAAAATTGTATAATTAAAGTTGCTGATACAAATTTGGATGAATTTGCAAAATATATGAAAAGATTTAATGCCGCAACCGAAGGTAATGAAGTTTTTGCTTCTCATATGAATTTTATAAAATCTGCAATTGCACCTGAGATGAAAAGATTTGCTTCATTAGATAAAGTCAATTCAGATGATAGCGTTGTATTGAATGAGTTAGAAATGCTTTGTTCTAATAAAATTTCCTACATCGAATTTTTGGAACATTTAAGAATACTTGGTGTTTCCTTTAAATAATTATATTTGATTACAATTTAAGTCAAGATTGTGTATTATTATACATAATTTTGACTTAAATTTATATTTCCGTTATTATTCTAACAAGAGGAGGGGTTTTGTTGTGGAAGGAAATAATAAACCTGTTGTAAATTTAATATCCAAGCCTGAAAATATGCTAAAAACTATATATACGGCTTGCAGAACTTGTTATAGTGCAGATTATCCTATAAATATATATGAAGGTGCAGTTGACGAAGACAAAATGTTGAAACTTATAAAAAGAGTTATAGGTTCA
>CASELF010000092.1 GCA_949288725.1 uncultured bacterium | reverse complement strand
ATAAACATTTCCGTAAATATACGTCCCATATCCCCCTTGGGGACTAAGTGGGGACTATGGATTATTTAAGTTTAAAATGGAAGCTCATTATAAGAAGTTTCTTTTATTTGTTGTGGAAATTTCTTCTCATAAAAATTAAGCAAAAATAACCCTAAAGTTGCAGAAGTATTAATAAATAATTGAGCATAAAGTGGATCGTCAATTATATAATCTTCCTGTAATCTCCCATGTGCTTCTTTTGTGCAATTACTTCTCAAATCTTCGATGTTTTTAGCAATATTTAATATACTACTACCAATATTTTTTATATAGTCATCTTCTGTTTGATTTGGGAAATACTTGAAAACTTTTAGGATATGTTGAGTTAACCTATATAGTGATTTTTTACCTTTTATATGTTCAATGCGTTCATCCTGACATATCTTTTTAATGACAGTTTCCAATGCGGAATTTGCCAGAGCAATAGAATGTGATGGATCTTCATATACTTTTTTGAATGCTTCGTCAAATATTAAATTAACATCTTTATAATCAGTAGATTTATAACTGATTATTTCAGGTACAGCATATATAATATTTGGAATTTCTACGCCAAAATCAACTGCAATTTTAAATAGTAATTCATCATCCATATTATGCAATGTTGCAAATAAATTTATATTTTCCTCTTTTTCATCCTTATAAACAATTTCAAAATTTACACCATTATAACCATTCCAACCCGTATTCCCAGCATCCCATATAGGTTCTTGCCATTTTAAAATATAAGTTTTTACCATTTGATATGTTTTATATTCACTCCAAATAGCTTTATCAATTTTCTCGATGATTTTCATTATTTGTCTTGGCGATGTTTTAGGCATTTTTACTCCTTTTGTATTATTATATTAGCATAAAACAAGGAGTTTACACATTAATGACAATAATTGAAAAATCAAAAGGTGAAAATACAGCAGAGAAACTGGTTGCTAAATTATGTGATAATACTTTTTTTAAACTTTGGTCATATCCTAATCTTTATAACAGCAAGAAACAAGAATTATGTGATTTGTTAGTCGTTTTTGAGAATAAAGTATTTATTTTTTCAGTGAAGGATATTGAATATAATTCTACAATAGAAAAAAATATCGCTTGGAAACGATGGAAGAAAAGAGCAATAGACGAATCTATTAAACAAGTAAATGGAGCCGAAAGGTGGATAAAAGAACACCCAGATAAGATTTATCTTGACATGAAATGTACTCAGAAGTTTCCATTAAAAATACCAACAAACAATATTGAAATTTATAAAATTATTGTTGCCTTAGGAGCAGAAAAAGCTTGCAAAAATGATAGTCCAAATAATATCACAGGTGCTCTTGCAATGACTTATTGTGAGAAATCAGTAAGACCAGAAGATCAACCATTTCGTATAGTTTTTGATAAAACTGAAAAAATACATGTTTTAGATAGTTATAATTTAAGCATAATCCTCAATGAATTAGATACTATTTCTGATATTTCACAATATTTTCAAACAAAAGAAAAATTAATTGATAAACTTTCTGTTTTGGCTTATTGTGGGGAAGAGGATTTATTAGGAAACTATTTACAAAAATATAAAGAGTTTTCAAATTTAGACGTTTCTTTGCCTAAGAATGTGGGAGCTATTTTTGTAAAGGAAGGCGGATGGCAAAAAGTTGTAGAATCTTTTGGATATAAATCATGGAAAAAATCTTTAAAAGTTTCATATGAATGGGATAAATTATTGCAACTAGCTTCTGAATATGCATTGAATGGTAAAATAGATGGAAGTGGATTAATTTTTCAGGGAAAGAGTGCATTATACGATATGGCAAAAGAGCCAAGAAATATGCGAAAAATTCTTGTTAAGAAAATTAAAAAAGAAGAAAACCAAAAATATAAAGGTAAAGATTTTTCTATAATTGCAATGCAATCAAATACTAAAGATGTTTATTATGTAATATTGCAACATCCATTAAATGAAGATAATAAAGAAAAAAGGGAACAAGTAAAAAAAGAACTATCAATATTATGTGAAACATTTTTATGTGTTAAAACAAATGTGAAGAAAATTATTGGAATTGCAATAAATAGTTTCGGCAATCAAAAATATCTTTTGGCAGATTTTGCATTACTCGATTGTGAGCAAATAACAGATAAAGCAAAAGAAAACTTCAAAGAATTGGCTCGTAAGTCAAATTTTTGGCGCAAATAAATTATTCAATGTATCTAATGCAACAACCCCTTCAAAATCTTATGAGCCATTAAGATTTCTTCTTTGTTTGCGGATTTGAGCATTGAGTAGATGTCAGATAATAGTTCGTCAGTCGTTTTGATGTGAGTTATATCAAGCATTTCTGTTACATCAACACCAAGAACTTTTGCATAATTTTCAACCAATTCTGCTGACGGGTAGTTTTTGCCTGTTTCAATGCAGCTTTGATGTTTTGTTGCAATACCAACTTTTTCAGCTAGTTCAGATTGTTTCAAGCCGTTTTTTATTCTTAATTCTTGTATTCTTTTTCCTAGTAATTTTTTGAGTTCCATAATAACCCCTACTTTCATGTTATGGAATGAACTTTAGCTATAAACATTTTTTAAGGTTATACAGATTGAAAATAATCGTTGTTTGTTATAGGTTAACAATAAATAACAAGGATTTATATGTAAATAATCCCTGTTTAAAATAGATATGCGTTAACTTAAAGAAAGGATTGATTTATGTATAAAAAAATAATTGTACTTGGACTATTATTATTTACCGTAAATTCTATTGCTTTTGCTACAGATAAAAAATTAACTAGATCTGACTATATGAATCAATTAAATAAATATATTGAAAA
>CASELF010000091.1 GCA_949288725.1 uncultured bacterium | reverse complement strand
GAATACCATTTTTCCTCAATATTTCAAAATTTTGTTTTATTTCAATAATTGAGGCTTTATTCTTTTTATTTAAAATTTTATCGCCAAATGGTATTGTTTTTTGGTTGTAAGTTGTGTATATTTTCATTCAACCCCCTTTTTAAATTTAATATTAATTAAATAGTATAATACAAAATTAGCGAGTAACAAATAGATAAATTTCTTTATAACCTTAGAGTTGTAGTTCAAAAATATTATTTAGACTCGCAAAAGGAAAGAAGAAGTATAAATACCTTACTCTGTGTGTTCTTAATGATTTAGATAGTAAAGTGTTTACATTAAAAATTTTTATTGTATGCTAAACTACATAACTTTGATGAAAATATTTAGTAGGGTCAATTTTAGTCTGTATTTTGGAGGTTATAATGAAAGAGTATAAAGGGAAATTTACTACAAAGCTATTCTGGACTGCTTGTGGAGTGTGTGCCGGATGGTTCATTTTTAATCTTGTAGGGAAGTTTACTCATAGTTTTTTAATTTCTGCAATTGCGGCTGTGGTCGTTGTTGTATGGATGCTTTATAAGGTTTATTACGTAGATAATATTTCAATTGCATTCACAGATGATAATCAATTAATTATCAAAAGGTTTGGTCAAATCATAAAAGGTTTTTCTATTGATCAGTATTATTGGTCTGAATATTCAAAAGATTCAAATACCAAAAGTGAGGATGATCAAGATATTTACTATGTAAGTAAGGAGACTGGAAAAGAAGATTATATTGATGCAACCAACTTTAGTGGTGAAGATTATGAAGAGATGCTTACAAGGTTGGGGGCAAAAAATTCTAATGAGCCACCTGTAAAAGTCGCAACTGTTAAAAAGTAAGGAGGAATTAAGATGGACATGACTCAGTATATTCTAATTGTAGGCGGACTTATTGTTTTAAGCTTTGTATATCAGGGTGTTGCTGTATATATTCACTCTATGTCAAAGAAGAAATTTGAAAGTGAAAATCCTGATGCTTCTATTATGGTGATCAAAGATTGCCAGTGGCATCCTTTGGGATTCATAAATACGTTAACTTGTTTGTCAATTAATGGTGAAGCAAAAGAGCAAATTATGACAGGTTATGGGCAAAGAGGTCATTATCTGATGCCGGGGGCAAATGTTTTGGAATTACAATATGAAACTCAAAGACCGGGGATTTTGCATAAGTGGGTAAGAACTACCTATGATCCTCAAAAAATTGAAGTAAATGTTGAGCCAAAGAAGAAGTATGCAATTTCATATGATAAAAAACAAGAAAAATTTGTTTTTGAAGAATTGTCTAAATAGGTAGTCACTTATGGATTTTACAAGACTAAAAAATAATATTAAAAGAATTATTAACTGTTTTAAAGATGTAAAATACGTTTGTAATGAAAACGCACCGATGTTAGGTAGAGAGCAATATGCTGCACTTAATATCGGTGCAATTAATTCTGAGCAAAACGGATATTATTGTAATTGCATGGAAACTGAACCGGATAAGGTCGATGTAGGCGGAAGACTAAGAGACTATTACGGTATTGTTGATACTGAAACGGCTTTTGAAACATTAAGTTGGCTTTTTAATCGAGGACACAATGTATATTTTGAAGCTATAAGGCCTATAATTTCAAATTCTTCTCAAGAATTTAACGTAGACGTTTTACTAGAGGAGGAAAAAGATCGTTCCTTAATGTCTTATGTGTCAAATATTAAAGAATCACTTGAGGTTGTTGTTGATGAACATGTTATAACGGGCGCAAGTGAGTTTAAGACTCTATCAGCAAAGGCTTGGGATTTAGGTCGTTTGGTTATGATTGCACGTTGCTGTTGTGATTTGGGTTATATATCAGAAGAGCAGGCTTGGCAGTTTATAATGACTTCTTATGAATGTGCCCGAGAAATCTATCACAATTGGGGTGAATTTGCGAAAGGGTATATTATTGGAAGATGTATGTGGGGCGGTAATGATGGTTCTTTGTACGGTATTATCAGTATTGCGCAAGGATTATTGAATGATGAAAATAGTCCTTGGGTTAGGTGTCCTTTGCATTAATTCCTATGTAATATAATTTAAGTTCTTAATTGGAGGTTCTATGGCTGAGAATAAGGTTTTAAATAGTAAGTTAAAGAAATTCTATGTTATATTGTTTTCGTTAATAATTTTGCTTATTCCAATTGCATTTTTATTTGGCATAATCAATGATAGGGAATTATATAAAGAAGAGGCTGTTCGAAATATTGAACAGGCTTGGGCTCAGGCGCAAGTTTTGTATCCTCCTGAAATGACTTTGAGCATTGGTAAAGATAAGAAAAATCCAAAAGAATCTCTTGAGCTTGGAAATTACAATGTAGATGTAAAAATAAAAACAGAAATTAGAAAAAAGGGTATTTTTAAAGTTCCTGTATATACTGCGGATGTTGCTTTAAAGGGTGATTTTAAAAATTCTTATGGAAATTTAAAGAATATTAAGTCAGAGTTATCCTTTGACGTGACTGACCCAAAAGGGTTTACTGCATCTCCTCAAATCAAAATAGGAAATGAAAATTTTCAAACAGTTGAGGTTAATTCTTATGCTAAAAATTTGACAATGAATTCAGATAGAATTCCATTTGAAATAAAATATCAGTTGAGAGGCTTGAATAAATTGTCTGTAAGACCATCCGGTTCAGTTAGTGAGATTTCTATTAATGGAGATTGGAAAGATCCGAGTTTTGAAGGTGATTTTTTACCTGCAAAGCGTTCCGTAACCAATAAAGATTTTTCGGCTGAATGGTCAATCCCTAAAATTGCAACAGTTGAAGTAAGTGATAAAAATACTTCCGAACAAATGTATGTTTCTCAAGGAAACTCTGTTGCGATAGTTTCGGTGTCTTTACTTACCCCTGTTGATAATTACCGTATGGCTGACAGGGCTGTAAAATATTCATTTTTGTTTTTATTGTTAACCTTTGTGGCATATTATGTATTTGAGATAACTTCGTCTAAAAAGTCGCCAATTCACCCTATACAATATATGCTTATTGGTGGAGCATTATTAATATTCTATTTGTTGCTAACGTCTATATCTGAGTTTATGCCATTTTTGCTTGCATATATAATTTCTGTTTTGTTTACTGTTGGCTTAATTTCGTGTTATACATACTTTGTTTTAACTAAAAAGAAAAATAAAAATTTTACCATATTGATTACAGTGGCGATGTTTTTATTATATGCATTTTTGTACACATTGTTGGTAATTCAAGATTTATCTTTATTAATAGGTAGCTTTATATTATTTGTAGTTATAGCTGCGATAATGTATGCAACAAGAAATGTAGAATGGTATGACGAAAATTAATTTGTGTAGATAATATTTTTTGAACACCTGTTTTATTTAAAATAGGTGTTCGTTTATTTGTTTTTTATGTTGCTTAGCAAAAAAATATTATCAGCGTTTTTTTATCGTATGTAACTTAAAGTTGTGTCTAATGAATATGAAAATCGTAAGTGTATATCAGTTTTTTTATAAAAGTAAGCCATTAAGTAATAAATATA
>CASELF010000090.1 GCA_949288725.1 uncultured bacterium | reverse complement strand
TAGTGCAAAAGAGTGCAAGAATTGAGTAGTTGAGTGCAGCGGATTTTCGGTAGGGCGATGCGAGGCTAGCCGAGCAAGCCCGTAAGGTGTCGGTCGGACGTAACTCCGCCGACACCCCGAATAATCCAAGACAAAAAGACCCATACATCTCAATACTAAAAAACAGCCTCAATCGTGCTGTCTGTTTGATTTTTATTAAATTTTCTCCATCTCAATCTCCCAGAAACCTATTATTAATAAAATAAAGGACAGACTTAACATCTGTCCTTTATGGTGGGCCGCAGTGGACTCGAACCACCGACCTCACCCTTATCAGGGGTGCGCTCTAACCACCTGAGCTAGCAGCCCATTTTCGCTATTCATTTGGCTTAACTTTACTCTACTATAAACATTTTTTTAAATCAAGTATTCTTTTAAATTTATTTATTTATACTTTATTACTATTTTTGAGGCGGAATTTATTTCATAAATTCCGCCTCAATTCTTTTATCTATAATAATCGGTTCAAGTCTAGTCATTTACTACTTTCAAAAGTCTTTCCCATACTTCTTCTATTGTACCTTCTGCATTAATTGTTCTTAAAACTCCTTTATTCTTATAGTAATCAATTAATGGTGCTGTTTCTTTAAAATATGTTTCAAATCTAACCTTGGCAACTTCTTCAGTATCATCTTTCCTTTGAGTTAGCGCTGAACCACATTTGTCGCATACGCCATCTTTCTTTGGAGGTTTATATTTTAAATTATATATCTCTCCACAAATAGGACATGAACGTCTATTTACTATTCTTGAAATTAGTACATCTTGATTCAAATCAAAATATATTGCTCTAAAGTCTGTATCTATTGAACCATTGATATCTGAATTGATCTTTTCCAACATTTCAGCTTGTTCCATACTTCTTGGGTAGCCGTCAAGTATGTAACCTTCGTGACAATCTTCTTGGGATAATCTATCTTTTATTATTGATGCAACTAATTCTACAGGTACTAAATTTCCCTTATCAATAAATGATTTTGCAATTTTACCATTTTCAGAACCACTTGCAATTTCTGCTCTTAGTAATGAACCTGTATCGACATGCGGGAACCCTAAATACTCTGCCAATTTTGTGGTTTGTGTACCTTTTCCGCATGCTGGCGGTCCCAAGAAAATAAGTTCTTTTTTCATTATTTTACTCTTTTTTATGTTCAAATATGTTTTCTTACTATCAAGACTATTCATACAAACATCCTCTTTCTACTGTAATTACATGTCGATTCTACATCAATGTATTTTTATTTTCAAGAATTCCAACTGTATTTATTCCTCTAACAACTTTTAAAGTCTATTCATATTATCTTATTTTCTTTTGCATCTGATATTTTCTTCTTTTTTGCATAAAAAAATTTTTTGCCATATTAAAATAATAAAAATAATTTATTAAACTACTGTTCAGAATTTTTTTCTTTTAAATCTCTTGCAATATAACTAACCCTTCTCCATACAGTAACAATACATCCTGCAATAATCACCGCAAGTGCAATAGGATAAACCTGTATATTTATATCAGGCTTTATAGGAGAAATAACACAAATTAATGTAAAAACAGTTAAAAGTGCCATTCTATGTTGTTTTGCCATAGGACCGCTAAAATACTGTTTAACTCCGACAGCCCCACCCAAAAGTCTTGTATATGCCGTAAACATTGCCAAAAGTGCTGCTACAAGTGATAATATTAATGAAATTTCTGTACCTCCTGCAATTCCTGCCCCAATAATAATAAAACTATCGGATAATCTATCAGGAAATTCATTATATATATCCCCAACTGCAGAGTTTTTACCGCCTTCTATAGCTACCATTCCATCAAGCAAATTACACAGCAAACGTAATTGCATGAATAATATTGCTAAAATAG
>CASELF010000089.1 GCA_949288725.1 uncultured bacterium | reverse complement strand
TTAAACCGGAAGCATTCCACAATGACATTAAATCTTCGGGTGAAGGTGCTTTTACTTTTTGTACCATTATACTAACTCAACCTTTCCGCCGGCAGCTTCAATTTTTTCTTTTGCAGATGGTGTAACATAAGATGCTTTTACAGTAACTGCAGATTTAATTTCGCCATTACCTAAAACTCTTAAACCAACACAAGATGGGTGGATTGTCAAAACTTCTTTTAAAGAATCTAAAGAAACTTCTTTAAGACCTAAAGCATCCAATCTACCTACATTGATTTGAGCGTAGTTAACTTTTGAATATACCTGGAAGCCTTTTAATTTCGGCAATCTTCTGTAAGCCGGCATCTGACCGCCTTCAAAACCTCTTTTGCTTGCATTACCTGATCTTTGACCTTCTCCGTTGTGACCACGGCAAGAAGTTTTACCATGACCTGAAGAACGACCGCGACCAACTCTTTTTGATTTAGATGTAGAACCTTCTGCAGGTTTTAAATCTGTTAATGTTATATTTGACATATTATTTTCCTCTTTCTTTGCATTTTATAATATAATCGCTTGATGGATATTACCTACTTAACTACTTCTACCAAATGAGAAACTTTGTTAACCATACCCATAATTGTTGCAGAATCACTGTGTTCTACAACTTGATCTTTTTTAGTAAGACCTAATGCTCTAACAACTTTGCGTTGTTTTTCTGATGAGCCGATTAAACTTTTAACAAGTTTAATTTTAATTGTATTAGTTTTTTTATCTGTCATAATTATTTTCCTTTTTATAAATACTATTGCTACTTAAATTAGTTTAAAAGTTCAGCCATTGTTAAACCGCGTTTTTTAGCAACTTCATTGAACGGAGTCAAAGATTTTAAAGCTTCAATAGTTGCATTAGCTGCGTTAAGCGGAGATTTAGAACCTAAAGATTTAGAAAGAATATTTTCTATACCAGCAAGTTCCAAAACTGAACGAACAGCACCACCTGCAATAATTCCAGTACCTTCAGAAGCAGGTCTTAACATAACAGCACCTGCACCTGATTTACCAGTAATAGGGTGAGGAATTGTTGTTTTGAAGATAGGAACTGTAATAACATTTTTTCTACCATCAGCAATTGCTTTTTGAATAGCAATAATAACTTCAGATGCTTTAGCACAACCGATACCAACTTGACCTTTTTGGTTACCAACAATAACGATTGCACGGAAACTTAATTTTTTACCACCTTTAACAACTTTAGTAACACGGCTGATTTGAACAACTCTTTCAGTCCATTCAGATTGAGGTTTTTCTTCAGTTGTTTCAATTTTTTGTTTTCTACCACGACCTCTTCTTCTTGAAGGTCTTTCTTCAGAAACTGCTTCAACTGATTCAGCAACTTCAACAGTTTCTTCAGGTTTAACTTCTTCTGCAACTTCAACAGATTCAGTTACTTTTAATTCTTCATTGTTTTCCATTGATTTTACCTTTCTTATAGTCATATACTAATAATCTTTGGGTACTTACGTTAAAATACGCCAAAACAAAGCCTGTTAAAGCCTATTGGAAATCGTATTCGAACTTTTACTTCTGACAGAAATAAAGGTAACACGAAGAAAGCCTTGTGTCAATGCTTTTATTAAGTTTTATATAATATAAAACAAAACAAAAAATAAAAAAGAAAAGAAAAATATAATTCATCTTAGTTTACCACTGGCATAGTTTGTGCTAGGATAAAAAGAAAAAGAGGGATATAGTATGGGACAAACTTTAGTAGAAAAAATAATATCCAGCCATGCCGGAAAACAAGTTAAGGCTGGGGAATTAGTTATCACCAATGTTGATGTATGTGCAGTACAAGACGGAACAGGACCATTAACTGTTCAAGAATTTAAAAAATTAGGGAAAGATAAATTAAACAACCCTAAAAGGACAATTTTATTTATAGATCACGCTTCCCCTAGTCCTAAAAAAGAACTTTCAAACATGCACACAACATTACGAGAATTTGCAAAGGAATACGGTGCAGTATTATCAGAAGTTGGATCAGGAGTTTGTCACCAAAGACTTGTTGAAAACTTTGTAAACCCTTGTGAAATTCTTGTTGGAGCAGATTCACACACTTGTACTTCAGGAGCACTTGGCGCTTTTGCTACAGGCATGGGGTCAACTGATGTTGCTGTTGCTATGGCACTTGGCAAAACTTGGCTAAAGGTTCCGCAAACATTTAAAATTGTTGTTAACGGAAAATTCAGACCTGGAATTTGTTCAAAAGACTTGATGCTACATCTTATCGGAATGATAGGAGCAGACGGTGCAACATATAAATCATTAGAGTTCACAGGAGAAACAATAGATAATATGTCAATGGCAGAACGTTTCACACTTGCAAATATGGCAGTTGAAGCGGGTGCAAAATGCGGATTATTTATAGCAGATGAAAAGACTCATAAATACTTAGAAGAAAGAGGAAGAGGCGACAAATTCAAATCAATAAAACCTGATGAAGATGCTATATACGAACGTATTATAGAAATTGACGCATCAGAAATAGATTATACTGTATCATGCCCGCATACAGTTGATAACACAAAATTAGCAAAAGACTTACACGATGTAAAAGTTGATCAGGTATATGTAGGAACTTGTACAAACGGAAGAATAGAAGATATGCGAACAGTTGCCAAAATATTAAAAGGCAGAAAAGTTCATGAAGGTGTAAGAATGCTAATTTGTCCAGCATCAAGAGAAATATATAAACAAGCATTAAAAGAAGGCTTGCTGGATATATTTATTGATGCAAATGCAGTAATTCTACCACCAGGTTGCGGACCTTGCGTAGGAATTCATGCCGGAATATTAGCAGATGGGGAAGTTTGCTTAACAACACAAAACAGAAACTTCCAAGGCAGACTTGGTAACACTAAAGGATTTATATATTTATCCTCTCCATACGTTGCTGCTTGTTCTGCTATAAAAGGATATATTTGCGAAACTTTATAAATAAATTTTCAGAAGTGGAAACCTAGGTTATTTATAGAGAAAAGGCTATTGTAAATATTTTTAGTATAAGGTAACAATTAACTTGTTTAATATATATGCTCATGCTACGATTTACATACCTAAGAGATTTAGGTTTTCTAGTTGGGAAATATAGATGAGGAATTAAAAGTGGATTTTATTACAGCGACAATTTGGTTTTTAACTAAACTTGCCAATCTTGTTGGAAATTATGGGTTGGCTATCATAATACTAACGATTATTGTAAGACTTGCAATGTGGCATTTGAACGTACAGCAACAACGTTCTATGAAAATGATGCAATCATTACAGCCAAAGATGAAGGCTATACAGGACAGATATCAAAACAATCCTCAAATGATGCAACAAAAGTTAATGGAATTTTATAAAGAGCACAAATTTAACCCAATGGGTGGCTGCTTACCATTACTAATACAAATGCCTATTTTCATTTTATTATACTCAGCATTGATAAGCCCTCAATTTATACAAGTTGCAGGAGACCAACACTTCTTATTCATTAAGAGTTTGGCAACAACAATGAGAGCAACTGCAGGAATTTCTGAAAACGGAGCAATCGGAGCTTCTGACGGGGACAAATTTATACTTGCAAACAACGCGGTAGTATATTTTAATGACGGCACAGAATCTAAAGTAAAAGTTAAAGATCCTACAAAAGCCGTTGATATCGTTGGAGAACTAAAACCGGGTAAAGATGTTGAATTATCAGTAAGCCTTGACCATATCGATATGAGATACAGCGAACTTGATAAGATTGAAAAAGCAAAATTAACAATTACAAACAGTAATATAAGAGAAAATGAAACGATAACATTTAACAGAAAAGACGGAGAACTTATCGCAACTATACCGACTGTACCTGTTAACAAGACATTACATTGGGATGTATTATTGTTAATAGCACTATTTGCAGTAACAATGATAATTTCACAAAGAGTTATGATGTCAATAAACAAAACTGAAAACATGGATGCAAATTCACTTGCTCTTCAAAAATCTATGGGAACATTTATGCCGCTTATGATAATCGGTACATTTGTAGTAATCCCAATTCCTGCAGGGGTATTGCTATACCTTGTAACAAGTAACTTGATACAGATATTACAAACAATTCTTATAAACAAGCAAATGGAGAGTGAGGAAGCAGCAAAAAAAGCAACCGTTGAAGATTCCGAACTTAAAAATGCAAAGAATGCGAATAAGAAATAAATTATAATAACATATACAAATAACTCCAAAGTGCATTTGGAGTTATTTTATTAAAGGATAGAAAATGAACATTTCAGAATTTGATTATGAATTACCGGAAAATTTAATCGCGCAAATGCCGGCAGATAAAAGACAAAACTCTAAAATGATGGTCCTAGATAGAGCCACACACACAATAGAACATAAACACTTTTATAATATTACGGACTATCTGGATGATAATACTATTCTTGTTCTAAACAATACAAAAGTTATGCCTGCAAGAATATATGGAACAAAAGACACAGGTGCAAAAATTGAAGTATTCCTATTAGAAAAAGACACAAAAATACAAACCGCAGATTATTGGACATGCTTAATAAGACCATCCAAAAAGATTAAACCAGACACAATAATTACAGTATCGGAAGACTTAAAAATAAGAGCAATAAAAAGATTGGAAGATGATGGCGAATGGTTAGTTGAACTAATCCATAGCGGAGATATTTTTGATATTTTACACAAGGTTGGAAATATACCACTACCACCTTACATTGAAAGAAAATTAAATAAAGAAGAACTAAAGGACTTTGATAAAGAAAGATATCAAACCGTCTATGCTAAAGATGAAGGTTCCGTAGCCGCTCCAACCGCAGGTCTGCATTTTACGCAAGAAATATTACAAGAGTTGCAAAATAAAGGTGTAGAAATTGCCTACGTAACATTGAATGTAGGACTTGGAACATTTAGACCTGTAAAATGTGAAAATATTCTAGACCACAAAATGCACTCCGAGACATTTGAAATAACACAGGAAACAGCGGACAAAATAAATAATGCAAAAGCAAAAGGGAAAAAACTTGTAGCCGTTGGAACAACAACAGTAAGAACTCTGGAAACCGCATTCCAAAAATACGGCAAAATTCAGGCATGCAAAGATCATTCAGAACTTTTCATATACCCGCCATACGAATTCAAAGTTATAGATAACCTTATAACAAATTTTCACTTGCCAAAATCAACATTACTAATGTTGGTAAGTGCATTAGCAGGAAAAGAGTTTATCTTTGAAGCCTACAAAGAAGCAATAAAAGAAAAATACAGATTTTTTAGTTACGGCGATTGCATGTTAATAAAATAATATTACTCTCATCAAAAATATTATCTTCAGTATTTGACATTTTGCGAAAAAACCTTAAATCATTTGGTGGATACATAAACTTAGAAAATATTGTAAACTAAGAATGTATGGGAGGCAGGTAGAAATCATGTTTTCGGAAATGATTCAAAATTTATTAAATACCGGAGGTAAATCTGCGGCAATGCAAAGAGCAGCAAAACTAAACAATTATATAGATAGAGCAAACATATCTGCACTTAATACTATTTATCCGCCGGATTCAAGTAAAGTACAATCTTTTGAAAAAGTATTATCAAATACAATAGCCGCAAATTTTGGCTCATTACTAATTAATAATACTTCTTTTGATGACAATAGCAGAATATACAAAAACAACCCTGCTTCTAATATTTCAATGCAACAATTAATGCAAGGTTTTGATGCTGATATGGAGGACACAGCAACAACTCCAAATAAAGCGCAAATCCTTGGTATTATAAATCAAGTATCACAAAAATACGGAGTAGATGAAAAACTAGTACAAGCCTTAATAAAACAAGAATCAAGATTTAAAGTTAACGCAAAATCAAAAGTCGGAGCAATGGGCTTGATGCAACTAATGCCATCAACAGCAAAAGCCTTAGGGGTAAAAGACCCATATAACCCTGTTCAAAATGTTGAAGGCGGAGTAAAATACTTAAAATCAATGTTAAACAAATACAATGGCAATATAATACTTGCACTTGCAGCATATAACGCAGGTCCTGGCGCAGTCGACAAATATTCAGGCGTTCCTCCATACGAAGAAACGCAAAACTATGTAAAAAACATACTTGCCAATTATCTATAATTTAGAAAGAACATGGTAAAGTTTATCAATTTTTTTGGCATCTGTACCTATACCACACAACAACATTGTAGATTTTTCGTTAGTTCTTTCATCTTCAATACCGAAATCGCTATATAACATCTCAGAAAGTTCATACCCTGAAACCCCGGGAACTCTAATAAGAACTTTTGTAGGATCATCACCAAAAAATTCACAACCTTGACATTTATCACGAATTTTATCAAGTTTTTCTACAAGCGTATAAATTTCTTTCCTACCTTCACGAGAATTCAAATAACTGATATTAGCCTCAATAGATGCAAGTAAAGGATAAGAAGGAGATGTTGTAGTAATCATATTTAAAGCAGGTTTAACATCAACTTCACAATTACAATGCAACAAAGCAGTAGGATTAAGCCCGCCGGCTGTTTTATGCAAAGATTGAACAGTAAAATCAGCCACATTAACAGCAGACAAAGGTAAAGAATTGCAAAACGGATATAAAGCGCCATGCGCTTCATCCACAATCAAAAAGGCCTCGTGCTTTTCACAAATCAACTTAATTTCTTCGATATCCGAAATAATACCTTCATAAGTAGGGGATGTAATAATAACCGTTCTGATATTGTAACGGCTCAAATAATAATCAATTTGTTCCGGCTTAACCTCTAAAGGAACACCCCAATCAGGATCTATATCCAAATTGTAAGTCAAAGCCCTTGCTCCTGCCAATTTAACAGCATTGAAATGGCAAGGATGAGAGTTAGAAGCAATTAAAACTTTATCCCCAACAGAAGTACAAGAAAGAACAGCAGCAATAATACCGCTGGATGAACCATTTGTTAAAAAAGTAGTTGAATATGTCTGATAAATACTGCTTGCATATTTTTCAGCACGAGCAAGAGCCTCTTGAGGATCTTGACACTCTGTTTCAGAAATATCAATTTTATACATCTCTTTTAAAGGTTCATAAATAAAAAACTTCTGCCCATGACTTGGGGTTGTATAAAGTATTTTAGAAGGCTTTTGCGAAAGCAACTCTACAAGACTCATAATTTAATCCTATTTATTCTTAATTTCAACACTTCTTTTAGCACAATATTGAACTAAAACCATACGATCACGAGGAGAATTGTAAACAAATTGTCCTGAAACCGTATAACCTTCATTACTACGTTCAATTCTTATCGGTTCAAATTTACATTCTAAAGAAACAGTATCCGTAAGCGGCAAAGTTAGTGAATAAGATGAGTTGATATCAAGATTTTCAACTGTTTTCAACTTCATACCGCCGGCTGAAATATCAAGAATAGTAACAGGATAAGCCTTATCCTCCTTATAAATAGTCAAATCATTGTAATATTTTATACGAGTATATTGTCTGCGCTGCAAGAACTTGTGCTTGGCAGGACTTGCAATAACAAGAGTTTTACCATTTATTGATTTTGGATAAGAATCAAAATACAACTTGCCATGACTGGTTTGAGTATAAAATTCACAAAACACATTGACAAGCATCCCTTCAGGCGCCTTATCCAATTCCAAAGTAAAATCACCGGCACTGACAGCGGTAACTTTACCCTTGCATGCTTTTCTAAAGTCATTTGGAATAACTAATATTTCTTGATTTTCAACAACTAATTCTCTCATATCAAACCTTTCTCAACATAATTAAATATGATATATTATACAATAAATTAAAGATTAAGTCAGTATGTTAAGAAAAGAAAAGCCTCTCAAAAGAGAGGCACAAAGCAATCAGAAGAGTTGAGGATTTACAAATATATAATAATCGTGATTAAGCGAACTTTCATTGTCTGAAATAGTAATAATTCTTAAGAAAACATTAGCAAAAAGTCTTGAATCATTGATTTTTTTTATAAAAACATGTAAAATATAACAGGGTATAGAAGGAGTATGTATTATGAACAAGTTACTAATCGCATTATCTGCAGTAATAGTTGCAGGGTTACTAACATCAAATTCTGTATTGGCAGTTCCGGGCTTACCTATGGGAACAGATGAAGGAA
Source organism: uncultured bacterium (assembly GCA_949288725.1). Taxonomy (GTDB): domain Bacteria; phylum Cyanobacteriota; class Vampirovibrionia; order Gastranaerophilales; family Gastranaerophilaceae; genus Zag111. The sequence continues at coordinate 7,143 of CASELF010000089.1, read as the reverse complement.
CAAGAGGAATTACAGGAATCCAACAATATCAATTTAACAAAGAAGAAACTTTGGATTTTGTAAAAGAACCTGAACAATACAAACAAAAAAGAGATAAAAAGAACAAATATCTTGACTACCAAGAAGGCAAAGTTGACTTAACTCCGTCTGTAAAAAATCAATACCAACCAAGTCAACCTAGACCAGGCTCTAACAATTTGCAATTTGTAAGAGATGAAAACGGTAAAATTCATATTAAAAATACGCAATAGGCTGGTAGTTCATGAAAAAATTAATAATAAAATGGCTGATATTTGCCGGAGTAATAATGGCAACATGTTATCTGCCAGGTATTCAGGTTGAGAATTTTGGGTATGCAATGCTTATAGCATTTGTATTAACCTTGGTAAACTTGTTTATCAAACCGATAATAAAATTACTGACATTTCCGATAAATATATTTACATTCGGGATATTTAACTTAGTAATAAACTTCGGAATTTTATACGGTGTAGCGGCAATAATCCCGCAATATGAATTAGACAACGGTTTTAGCGCTTTTATAGCATCAATTATAATTGCGATTTCTTACTGTATATTGAAAAAGATATAATAGGAAGATCAACTATACAGAGGTTTTTTATAATAAAAAATGTAAAAATTCGTTAAAAGTCTTGCATATATTGAAATTTTTAATATAATGAAGTGGTACACAAGAAGAAGGAGTTTAATTATGAACAAAGAAGAATTAGTACAAGAGATTTCAAAGAAAGCAAACGTAACACAAAAAGAAGCTGCAGAAGTTTTATCTTCATTAATCGATACAATTCAAAAAACAGTTTCTAAAGGTAAAAAAGTTACATTAGTAGGCTTTGGAACTTTTGAACCACGCAAAAGAGCTGCTAGAACTGGTAGAAACCCTCAAACTGGCAAGGAAATCAAAATCCCTGCAAAAACAGTTCCTGCATTTTCTGCTGGTAAAAAATTCAAAACTGCTGTTAATGGCAAATAGTTTTTGAAAATAAAAGGAATTGGAACCTCTGCATATTGCAGGGGTTCTTTTTTTTAGTAAAAATTTACAAACCTGCAAAAATAGTGCTGTTTTTGATATAATTTATCAAAGATAAGGGAGAGAATTATGTTGGAAAATATACTTGGAGAATTAGCGAAATGGATAGAACATGTCATTAGCACCACAGGGCCTGCAGGAATAATGGCATTAATGGCAATCGAGTCATGCAATATACCATTACCATCAGAAGCGGTGCTACCATTTGCAGGGTATCTTGTATCCAAAGGAGCAATGAATTTTCATGTGGCTGCATTTGCAGGAGCAATAGGATGTGTAATAGGATCTGTACCTTCATATTACTTAGGTTATTTTGGGGGAAGAAAATTTTTTGAAAAATATGGCAAATATGTGCTTGTAACAAAAAAAGATTTGGATGAAGCAGACAAATTAGTAGATAAATACGGAGATTGGGCATTTTTCCTATGCAGGATGCTGCCTGTTGTAAGAACATTCATTTCATTTCCTGCCGGAATTTTAAAAGCACGAAAGAGAATATTTTTCACTTTAACATTTGTAGGTTCATTAGTTTGGAGTTATTTACTTGTATATGTTGGAGTGAAACTTGGTGAAAATTTAGACAAACTAAAAGTTATATGGTCAAAATTTGATATCGTAATCATTGTTGTATGTCTTATTTTAGCGGGATTATACGCATATAGGCACATTAAACAAGTAATGAATGAAGAAAAAGAACAAACAGAAGAAAACAACGACAAGTAATTAGAATAAAATGCACAAATTGCAAGGGTTAATATTTTATGGCATAATAAAACCACAGGGGGTTGTTACATAATGGGTGAGTCAAAGACATTAATATTGATAGATGGTCATGCGCTTGCGTTTCGTCAGTATTATGCACTTGAGCGAACCGGCATGAAAACAAAAGACGGGACCCCTACTTGGGCTGTATATGGATTTTTTAAAGCCTTATTTGATTTGCTTAAAAACAACAATCTATCTCCAAATGCAATAGGAGTAGCGTTTGATGTTTCGCATCACACTTTTAGAACTGAACAATTTGAAGATTACAAAGCAAACAGAGAAGCAATGCCTGATCCTATGCGAATACAAATGGAATTAATATATGAAGGTTTAAGGGCGTTTAACATTCCAATATACACAAAAGAAGGTTTTGAGGCCGATGATGTTATCGGAACTATTTCTAAAAAGGCTTGTGAACTGGGGCATAAAGTTTACATTTTAACAGGAGATCAAGACTCATTTCAACTAATAAGACAAAACGGATGCATAAAAGTTATAATTCCATCAAAGGGGGAATTAGTAGAATATGACTGGGAAAAAGTTCACGAAAAATTAGGAGTTTATCCAAACCAAGTCATTGATTATAAAGCATTAAGGGGTGATACTTCTGATAACATTCCCGGAGTAAAAGGAATCGGGGAAAAAACAGCCGTAAAATTATTGGAAGAATTTGGAACAGTAGATAACGTACTTGCAAATGTTGACAAAATCAGCGGGAAATCAATAAAAGAAAAAATCGAATCAGGGGTTGAAATTGCAAAATTAAGCAAATTTTTAGCAACAATTGTTCAAGATGTTGATATTGATTTCAATTTTGATAATACAAAAATAGAATTACCTGATATTGCTCAAGTTACAGAATTTTTACGAGCAATGCAATTTTATAGTTTTTTGAAAAATATTGAATTTATACTAAAACTTTTCAATAAAGGTGAAGCCGTTGAAATTCCAAAACAAATGGAAACGGCCGAAAATACACAAAAACCTCAACAAATAAAAGCCAATGAAAACGGACAATTAGGACTATTTGCACAAGCCGTCCAAGAAAACGTAAATAAAGTTGAATATTCTTACGATGCTACTTTTGTAAATACTGAGCAAGAATTAAAAACATTAATAGAAAAACTAAAATCTGAACAAATAATTTCTATAAAATTTCTTTCAGAATTTAAAAACGCAGTAAATTTTAAAATTCACGGGTTACTTATAGGAACAAACAAATCATTTAAAGTTGAAAATGGAATAATCAATATTGACAAAGAAAATGAAATCTCAACAAAAACATATTATATTCCATTTGAAGGAAAAAACTTTACTCAAACTTTAACAGCGCAAGATACCTTAAATAACTTAAAAGAAATTTTAGAAAACGAAAATATTTATAAGATTACACACGATTTAAAAATTGAAGATTGCATTTTAAAACACTACGGAATTGACATAAAAGGGGTAATCTTTGATACAATGCTTGCATGTTACATTAAAGATTCAAATGCAAATTCAGATTTTGATATTCAATGTATGGAACAAATTAACCACGTTCTGCCGACAATGGTTACAGACAACAAAACTTCAAAATTTTTAGACAGTTCATCAGAAGAAGTCAAAGATTATGTTGGCAATCTTACAGCATCATTATTTATGCTGACAAAACACTGGGTTAATTGTCTGGATAGAAAAGAATATTCAATAATGACAGATATTGAAATTCCACTGGCAAAAGTTCTTGCAGATATGGAAATCGCAGGAGTTTCAATAGATAAAGAATACCTAAATTCTTTAACTGCTGATTTTGATTCAAAACTAAAAATTCTTGAAACAGAAATCTATAAAGAGGCAGGAGAAGAATTTAACATAAAATCTCCAAAACAAGTAGCAAATATACTTTTTGACAAACTAGGACTAAAATCCAAAAAGAAAAGAGGCAAATCTAAAAATTCAACAAGTGCAGAAGTCTTAAATCAACTTGCGGAAGAATATGATATTGCAAAACATATTTTAGAGCACCGTAAATATTCTAAATTAAAATCCACTTACACAGAAGTTCTGCCTGAACTTGTAGATTTAAAAGACAACAGAATACACACCTCATTTAATCAAACAGTAACAACAACAGGCAGATTGTCATCTTCTAATCCGAATTTGCAAAATATACCAATTAGAACAGAAGAAGGCAACAAAATCAGACGTGCATTTGTACCTTGTGACAAAAACAATTATCTTATAATGTCAGCGGATTATTCACAAATAGAATTAAGATTGCTCGCCCACGTATCAGGGGATGAACATTTAATAGAAGCCTTCAAATCAGGAGTTGATGTTCATACCCTAACAGCATCAAAAGTTTTTGAAGTTCCGATAGAAGAAGTTACAAAAGACATGCGCTACAAAGCAAAAGCCGTTAATTTTGGAATAGTTTACGGACAAACAAAATACGGACTTGCCAAAGCACTTCAAATTAGCGCAGATGAAGCTGAAATTTTCATTAACAAATATTTTGAAACTTACCCTGGAATAAAAGCCTATATGGAAAATATGATTACCTTAGTAGAAGAAAAAGGATACGTAGAAACGATTTCAGGGCGAAAAAGATATCTTGAAAATGAAATCAATAGTCCGAACGGAATGATTAGAGAATTTGCGAAACGTGCGGCAATAAATCATCCAATGCAAGGATCTGCATCAGATTTAATCAAACTTGCGATGGTGGATTTTGCAAAGAGTTTGAAAGATAATAATTGTAAATCTAAACTAATATTGCAGGTACACGACGAACTTGTAATAGAAGTTGCAAAAGATGAATTGGAACAAGTAAAAAAACTGGTACTAAAAGCAATGGAATTAGGTCAACCACTTAGAGTTCCGCTGCTGATAGATATTAACACAGGTGAATCATGGAAAGAATCTTAAAATACCTAGTTGTAACATTTTGCCTAATATGCGGGTTAATATTACCGGCATACTCAGCAGGCGAAATTATGAGTTTAAGCACTCTGATAACAACGCAAAATGTGCCGTTTGAAAATTGCACAAAAGTTTTTAACACAGATAACACATCCTTATTTTATCTGACAATTGCAGCAATAAATGCAAACAGGTTTGATATTACAGAAATTCAATCAGAATCAGGATATATTATGTTTACAGCAGTTAACAAACAATTTTTAGCAAATATCTCAAACGTAAACACCAATCAAGGGATGCTAAAAATTACCCCTGCTGACGGTTCATACTATTTTCAACCAGGAATTTGTTTGAATATTTTTAAATATATCGATTTAAACCTGAATAAAAAACAAGCCGTTATTTTTTAATTCAAATTTTCAAAGGCTTCATCAACAATTTGTGAAATATCATAAGTTGCTGGATTATTTTGAGATGTTAGCCAAACTAAATATTCAATATTACCTGCCGGCCCCTTGATAGAAGAATATGTTAAACCCTTAATCGAATACCCAAGATTAATCGCAAAATCTATAACATTTGTAATAACTTCAACATGAGTATTCTTACTTCGAACGACGCCACCCTTTTCAACTTTATCTTTTCCAGCTTCAAATTGGGGTTTTATAAGACAAATCATTTCATGAAATTCAGGATTTAAAAGTTTTTTCAAATTCTCAAGCACTTTTGTTAACGAAATAAACGACAAATCACTAACCAACAAATCAGCAATTTCATCCCCAGGAGAATAAATTTCATCAAAAGAACAAATTTTTAAATTAGTTTTTTCAATAGTCTTAACCCTGCTATCAGAGCGTATTTTCCAATCTAATTGACCGTAACCTACATCAACAGCATAAACATATTTTGCCCCCTGCTGAAGCAAGCAATCAGTAAAACCTCCGGTTGATGCCCCCGCATCAAAACAAACCCTATCTTTTATTATAGGATTAAATGTGTCTATTGCTTTTTTTAGTTTAAATCCGCCACGTGAAACATAAGGCATTGACTTAACTTCAATATCATAGTCTTTAGTCAAATTAACCTGAAAACCGGCTTTTGTAATATATTCGTCATTAATTTTGACATTACCCGCTAAAATTGCAGCAGCAGCCTTGCTCTTGGTTTCAAAATACCCTAAATCAGTCAAATATTTGTCAAGTCGTTCCTTATTCTGCATTAAAGTTAAATATCCTTTCTGCATTTTCAGTAGTAACTCTTGCGACTTCATCAGTGGAAATTCCACGAAGTCTTGCAATTTCTTCTGCAACATACTTCACATACATTGGCTGATTTTCTTTTCCCCTAAAAGGTACAGGTGCCAAATAAGGATCATCGGTTTCTAATAGCAAATATTCAAGCGGAATATTTTGTGCAACTTCCTTTGCTTTAACCGCATTTTTAAAGGTTACAACACCACCCAGAGCAATAAAAATATTTTCTTTTATACATTCTTTGGCAAACTCTAAACTACCTGAAAAACAATGCAATATAGCAACTGAATTTTTGTTGTATTTTTTTAATATTTCCAACGTATCAAAATGTGCTTCCCTTGAATGAATATTTAAAGGAAGATTCATTTGATTTGCAAAATCTATTTGTTTTATAAATATCTCTTTCTGAAGTTCTTTATATGTCTTGTCCCAATAATAATCTAAACCGACTTCACCAATACCAACGATTTTTTTGTTTTGTTTTATAATACCTTCCATATCAGATAAAGTCTTATCGGTAAAAGTCTTAACCTCTTCAGGAAAAACGCCTAAGTATCCATACGTATCAGGGTATTTGTTAATAAATTTATCAACTTCAAAAATATCTTCACCGCTACATGATGGAACAATGGTCACAATTTTATTGTTATAAGCATTTGCCATTGCTTCATCAATATTAGTTTCTTTGAGCATATTAGCGTGAGAATGAGTATTTATAATATAAGGGTCTTTCATAAAACAGATTATATCACATAAAAACCCAGGGGGATTAATGTCTTGCTCCCTCTCCTGTGAGAGAGGGCTGGAGTGTGGGTTGATATCTTGCTCCCTCTCCTATGGGAGAGGGCTGGGGTGTGGGTTGATGTTTTGCTCCCTCTCCGATGGGAGAGGGTTGGGATGAGGGTTAATGTCTTGCTCCCTCTTCTATGGGAGAGGGCTGGGGTGAGGGTTGATATCTTGCTCCCTCTCCTATGGGAGAGGGCTGGGGTGAGGGTCGATACATTGCTCCCTCGCCTATGGGAGAGGACTGGGGTGAGGGTTGATGTCTTGCCCCTCTCCTATGGGAGAGGGCTGGGGTGAGGGTTGATAACTTGCGCCCTCTCCTATGGGAGAGGGCAGGTGTGAGGGTCAATATCTTGCTCCCTCTCCTATGGGAGAGGGCTGGTCTGAGGG
>CASELF010000088.1 GCA_949288725.1 uncultured bacterium | reverse complement strand
CGGCGAGTTAATTGCTTGTCACTTGCACGTTCTAATAGTGTTACTCCAATATTTTGATAATCTATTATTTTTTTTACGTTTGAACTTTTTAATTTGTCATAAGCATCTTTGTTGTCATCATAATATCCGGTTATTGAACCTAAATGTTGTTGTGAATATACATTAAATGCTTCCTCCAAGTTTGAACGGATTGTTTCAATTGCTGCTTTTTGTGTGTATTCTTCAGGATATTCTAAAATTTGAAAATCCTGATTATTTGCCGCATTTGTTTGATTATTTGAATTTTTCTCTACTACTAACCCTTTATCTAAATCCTTTACAGCACCCCCGCTTAATAGCGCAAGCAATTCTTTTTCGCTCAGTTTTTCTAAGCGTTTTTCGTATTCTGCTAAAGCTACCCCGCTTAAGCCCTTATTTTGACATATTTCTTGTATTAATGCTGTCTTGTTGTTTACATCCATTTTTTGTTGCACTTTAATACTTTATTTACATCCTACTGTTTTTCTTAACGACACTTTTTTATTTTTCTTTAATGGATTGTTAAGTTTGTAAACATTGATTTTTAAGTATATATTTGATAATTTTATAGGTATGAAAAATTTTATTATTGAGAACAAAAATCTAGTTATTTTGTGGGTTTTGTGCGGAATTGCGCTTTTTATTTTTTGTGGACACTATGGTAATATCTTAACCGATATCGGAAGAGAAATTTATTATCCTGAAAGAATTTTGGCAGGAAAAGCTCTCTATAAGGATATTTTTAATATTTATGGACCATTTGCATATTTATACAATGCATTGTTATACAAAATATTCTCACCAAATCTGGGAACTCTCTATTTTTCAGGAATTTTGTGTTCATTTGGAATAGTAAGCGGAATTTATTTGATTGCAAAAAGATTTTTGTCAGAAATTTTAAGCCTCGCTATCGGAATTTTCACAATTGTAACCGGGGTTTGTGCAACTCACCTGTTTAACTTTACTCTACCTTATAGCTGGGCTATGTTGTATGGTACTGTTGGTTTTATTTATTCCGTTTGGGCTTTAATCAAATACTCTCAAGAAAAAAAATTACCTTATCTATATTTGGCAAGTTTGCTTGGCGGATTTTGTGTTACAAACAAATACGATTTTTATATATATGCTGTATTGTTAATGCTCATTGTAATACTTACAAAAAATAAAAGAGCCATTCTTAGCTGTTTAACTTGCTTTATGGCAGTACCTGTATTATGTGCAGGTATTTTATTTCTACAAGGTGTTCGTTTAGACAACCTCCTAACTGCCATCAATGATATTAAAAATGTAATTTCAACTGAGACATTGACTCGTTTTTATACCGTACAAGGAATTTATTACAGCAATAAGATGTTATCAATGTGGCTTTTAAATTTCTTGAAAACAGGTTTTGGATTTGCAGGCTTAATATGTGGTTATAAATTAATAGAAAAGAATAAAATCCTCGGATACGCTATCTGTGGAATTTTTACGGTATTAATTGCAATTTTTACAACACCATTACTATTTATGTTTTTGGTTCCACTGCTGTTAATTACAACCATTGCTGATGCTAAAAAAATTATAAATAACAAAACTATATTACTTCTCGTTTTTTGTGCATTATCAGTATGTGCAAAATGTTTCTGGGCTCTTCATCCTATGAATTACGGGAATTATTTTATCTCTATAATTATCACTGCGTTTTTGGCGGTAGTATCGACATTTGCTGACAAAAAATATGAAAAAATTGTTGCTATCGGACTTCTGGCTGTGAGCTTAAATTTCTTATTCAATTCAGCAATGGACAGATCTTATATGAATTCAAAAATCTCAACTTCTAAAGGAACAATTTATACTTATGCAAAAAATGCCAAGACAACTAACATTTTAATTAAAGGGTTAACACAAAATAAGGCACAAAGTGCAGTTATTTTTCCGGAAGGTTTAATTGTAAACTTTTTAACAGATGTTAAAGCTGACGATTATTATAATTCATTAATTCCTTTATACACCGAAAGCTTTGGTGAAAACAAATACATAGACAATATAAAAAATTCTAAAACCGAATATGTTGTGTTTAACAATCTTTCTATGAAAGAATACGGCTACAATCATATTTGTGATGATTATGCAGATTTATTCTGCCAATATGTATTCGATAATTATCACGAAGTCATCGATATTAATGACGGATTCAGATATATTGTATTCAGAAAAAACAAATAATCTGGACTTTTAGTGAAAAATCCATTAATATAAATGCGTGAACGATTTTAATTTAACCAATTTTATAGCGAAATTTGGGTATAAAAACATTCAAGTAAATAGAACGCAACAGAATGTTAATACCCCAAAATCGGCTGCGGAAACGTTCACACCACAACCAAATAATTCGGCATCTGTTAGTTCAAGTTCCGCCACAGCAGCGGAAACACCCCACCAAATGTCTTCTCTTGCAGGAAATGAAACAGCTGCATACATAAAAGATTTACTTAAACTCCCAAAAAACTTAAATGAATTCATATACATGGTTCAGCGTGGATTCAATCAAATGCAAATGAACAGGCTGCTTTCACAACAATACGCAATGCAAAAAGCAAATATGATGTCACCTACTCAAGCACAAATCCTTGCTCAACTTCAAGGTCTATCAACAGAGGAGCTTCAAGCTGCTCTTAAAACTCAATTATTAACATCAAGTTTAAGTCCATCTATCAAAAACTTACCTATACTATCAGGCGGAATGATTAGCCTGTCAGACTGGGCAGTAATGCTCCAAAACAACGGCAAAGATGCGATTGCAAAGTTGATATTAACAATGGCAAATGCCTCAAAACAAGGTATTACAGACTTATCGCAACTAAAAGATACGGCAAGACTTATAAATGCAAGTATTGCAATGGCTTCTCAGGATAACTCATCGCAAACACTAAAAACTTTACTGCTATTGTATCTACCTTGGCTGCCACTACAAGAGGGTACCGATTTTGATATTGAAATAAAACCAAATCCGGAAAATGATGAAAATGACAGCATTCTTGTTATTACAATCAATACGGTTAATTTCGGAAAAATAGTCGCAACTTTGATTCTAGAAACTTCCAATTCTGTACATGTAAACATAGAATGCGAAGACAAATTTCCAAAAGATGAACTTTTAAACAGAATAGAAACAGAAGAAAAAAACTACGCAATGCAATCTGTAATATCTTTTCAGGCAGTTAAAACAATCTCTGAAAAAACAGATTATACAAAAGCCTCTGTCACTATGTCATCTATGTCAGAAATAAATCCATATATGCTACTTATGGCACACACAATAATTCGTAATACAATAATGATAGATAGTGAAGCCTCAAATGGCATTACTACTCATACAGATAAAGAAGGAGAGAATTTATGAAATTTTTACACTCAATGATACGTGTTAAAGATATCGACAAATCTTTAAGATTTTACACAGAATTATTAAATATGAAACTGGACCACAAAAAAAGATTAGAAGATTGTGAACTATATTTTTTGAACGATGAAGAAGGTTGCGGCCAAATAGAATTAACATATAACGATGAAACACCATCTGAAGGTTATGAAAACGGAAACTGCTTTGGTCACTTTGCATTTTCAGTAAAATCTTTAACTGAATTTACTGAAAAAATGAATAAACTTGGCTATGAATACCTATACGAACCATTTGATCTTAACGGTAAAGGTACAAAAATAGCATTTATCAAAGATCCTGATGGAAATGAAATTGAACTAATCGAAAAAGTAGTTTGGTAAGGAGAAAATATATGGAAAACGTAATTTTCAAAAGACGTTCTATTAGAACATTTCTTGATAAACCGGTAGAACAAGAAAAATTGGAGAGAATTTTACAAGCTGGGATGCAAGCTCCATCTGCCCATAATAACCAACGATGGGAATTTATCGTTGTAACAGATCAAGATAAAAGAGAAGCTTTATCTAAAATGAGCCCTTGGGCAGGGATGGTTGCAAAAGCTCCTGTTGCAATAATTGTGCTTGGCGATACTTCAAGAGAAGAATTAAAACAATGGTTTGAGCAGGATTTAAGTGCTTGTACAGAAAATATCCTTTTGCAAATTGCAGAAGAAAATCTTGGCGGCTGCTGGATGGGCTTCTATCCACACGCTGATAGAGTAAAAATGATTCAAGATTATTTCAACGTTCCACAAGAAGTGGTTCCTTTTTCTGTTATTGCATTGGGATATTCGAAAGAAGAAAATCGCTATATTGACAGGTGTGATATGAACAAGGTTCATTACAACAAATACTAAACACTAAAGGCGGAAATAATATCCGCCTTTTTTCATGTTATAATTTTTTTATGAACACTTTAGCACAATTTGTACAAAAAAGAAGAGATGATTTAGGGCTTTCACCAAAAGGTTTGGCGCAGAAATGCAACCTTGACCAAGCATTGATTGAAGAAATTGAGGCTGGCAAAGAGCTTTTCTTGTCTGTAACTGTTCGTCAGAACCTTGCAAAAGGACTTAAATGTGCTCCGGAAGAAATAAAAAAATTAGAAATTGATTTTGATAATACGTTCGTTTCAGAACAAATTATCGAGAGTTTAAAAGAATTGATATTGAAGGGTGCAGGAGGATTAAAATGTCCAAAATGTGGCGCCCCTCTTGTTACACGCATTGCCAAAATGTACGATTTAGAAGACAATCTTATGCTTCACCCCAAAGCACATTGTACAAAATGCGTATTCCAAATTCATTAAAAAAACCACTTTTTCAAGTGGTTTTTTATTACTTATTTAACTTTTTTCCAATATCCGGTTCCACCAACATCAGGGACTTCATCCACTAAGGCGTAACCAGTGCAACCAAGTCCTCTGTATGCTTCACCGTCAGTAGGAGTACCTGTTAAAGTACAGTTTCCGCTTCTTTCCGGAGTTATTGCTTCTTTGCTGATAATATCAAATGTGAATACATCAACACCCAGCTTATTTGGTCGTTTTGAACCGTTTATATCAACATAATATCGTTGCGGATTATTCATATCCCCAAGCCAAATATACATACCTTCAGCAGTCTTTAACGCTGAATTTTCAAATTCTGCAGCCTCAATTCTTGCAGCTGTACCATTCAATGTGGTATATGTTATTGGTTCAGGCCCATAACACTTATCATAGCTTGGACAGTATTCTGCACCACTTAATAATCCTTTTAATGTTGCAAGTTGAAGCTTCTTTATACTTACAAAGTTCATCATTGCAATATCATTAGACTCAGATTCAGATAATGCAGATAGCATCGAACGATATAAAAATTTCGTAGCAAGCTTATTATCTAATTCTACACTTGCTTTGCTATCTTCAGTCTGTTCAATATAATCTTTTATGAACTGCTCAAGATTAAACAAACCATACATGTTATAAAGCTCTCTAACATTTCCAATAACAGTGCCCCAATCACCATTCTTTAAGCCTTCTATTATGCCATCAACAAGTTCTTTTGTTCTATGATCATTTATATCCGGTTTAGATGGATCACTCCCAGAATCACCAGGTTCTGTTGGTTCTGTTGGCGGATCAACTGGATCCGTTGGATTTGTTGGAGGAACATCAGGATTTTCAGAACCTCCAGATTCACCAGAACCATCAGATTCATCTCCTTCTTCAGCTTGATCCTTAAATGGAGCTACAAATTCTTTGTATGGATAAACATCCTGTACAATCATCATTTGATGCACCTGAGCTAAAACTGAATAAGCTTTTTTCAGCTGCGATTCCCGAACACGTTCTTCATTTCGGGCTATTAAATTTGGAATTGTTAACGCTGCAACAATACCAATAATGCCCAAAGTGATGAGAACTTCGGCAAGGGTAAACCCTTTTGTTACTCCTTTTTTTAACATAACAAAACTCCAATCTGATTTCCACGCATGTTCATTATAAATGTTTTTTTTAAAATCTTCAATATTTATAAAAAAAATTATAAAATATCTTAATATATTTGAGCCACAAGTTTTTTAATATGTTCTCTTACTGCTGCTGAAATAATAATATCCGGTTCTTTAGCAACAAATTCATCTAAGGTTGTAATCGCTTCAGTAATTTCACCTTTTTGTTCCAATAATAACCCTCTAAGAATTATCCCAAGAGGATTTGGGTCCTGATATGATTTTTGAATTTGCTTATCAGCAAGTCCAAGCTGGTAATAACATTCTGCTATATTCTTATAATACTTAAAGTTCAAACTAAACTGCTGTATTGCTCTTTCAAAGCAATCCTGAGCCAATTCCGGCTGATTTAATTTCATATAACATTCGCCTAAATTGTTGTAAAAAACGGCACTCGCCTGAACATCAGGGGCCAAACTTATTGCAATTTTAAATTCTTGAATTGCAGGATAATAAGATCTCTCTTTTATATATACAAGTCCCATATTATTATGAAGATAAGCATTTTGCTCTGACTCTATCACATACTCTTCCGGACGGCGATATCCGGAAAATATAATAGAACAAAGAAATAATGATATTATTAAACTTTTCTTCATATAAAATCCACCCGTATTTTATATAATTATAAAAGATTAATTTCCAATCCTTCATACGCTAAAATAGTATCAGAATCTATGTTTGTATATTTTTCCTTAATCTGATTTAATTTTTCATCGTCATATGACGGATCATAATGGAAGAATACCAACTGCTTTGCTTTTATCTGTTTTTTACATTCCAAAGCCATTTCAAATGTAGAGTGACCATAACCTTGTTTTGGCGAATAAACACTCAAATAGTCCTCTGTTGTATATTGTGAATCGTGAATAATTAGGTCACAATTTTTCGCAAAATTTGCAAGTTTTTGATCACCGCCAGGATAACTTTCTTTGTCTGTTGCATAAACAAGAGTTTTGCCTTTATAGGTTATTTTGTATACCATAACCCCTTCTTGAGGATGAGCATACGAACGATAACAAGTAATCAAGACATCTTCATCAGAAATTTGTAAATCACTATCATTCTCAATTCTTTTTACAATTGGAGCTTCTCCCGGACGTAACAATATTCCATCTGTTTCATTTAAATCATGAATATTAAGATTACCGCCAATATTCCCTAAATCGAGAGGAAAAGATTTACCGAACAATAAATTTGCAAGCTCATCAGACAATGTTTCGTTATAATTTACATTACCATACACATCAAGAACGGTTGAGCGAATATGAAGCGGTCTAAAGAATGTAAACCCAAGAATGTGATCTTGGTGTATATGAGAAATTAAGACAATTCCCTTAACAGGAGTTCTGTCTTTTGGCTCAATAGCTGAAGTAATATATTTTTCAGTAAGTTCATCTCCGAGATTTATAAACCCTGTACCTGCATCTAATATAATCAAATGCCCGCCAACATTAACTTCTACACAGGCAGTATTACCACCATATCCTAGAAATTCTTGTTTTGCTACAGGATAACTTCCTCTAACACCTCTGAACTTTACCTTGAATTCGCTCATTTTTCTTTCCTTTTTATTTCTTTATTTCGTAAACACCATTTTGGTCTTTTTCATCGCCTGCGTACAAACTTGATGAAAATACCATCATTTTTGCAAGATTTCTAACATTTGTTTCTCTGGTCGGCTTTTGCTGAATATCAAATACAACTTTTCGTCTTTCATTTTTAATATTCACAACTCTAAACGCATTCGGGTAAGAAACTAATGCCGGAGAACTTACATACAAAACATTACCGTGCTGGGTTATCTTATTTGCATGATAGTGTCCTTGGAATACACCTATCGGATTTTTATATTTTTCAATAATAGCTTGAACTTCCCCTGCATTTAAAAGCCTATGTCCTTCACTAGGGAATGGCTCAACTATTGGCACGTGCATAAAGATTAAAACAATATCTTTCTTCGATTTGCTTAATTCTTCATCAAGCCATTTTAGTTCCTCAGGGTAAATGTTACCGTTCGAAGTAATTCTCGTATCTATTATGGTATCTAAAACAATAACCTTATAACCTTTTCTTGGTACAAATGAATAATATGGCTTTTTAAAATTGAAATTTTTATTATGTTTAGAAATTATATCCAAATATAGAGATTTCGTTAAATATCCGCCGACACAAACGTCGTGATTACCAAACGCCATATACCAAGGGTATTTTAAAGGCTCTACGTGCGGCAAAAACGCACTCAATTCTTTTTCAAAAGACTTATCTATTAAATCTCCGGTAAACATAACAAAATTAACATCCGGAGTTTCATTTATTTGAGCAACAACGTCATCCAAAAGCTTTGGAGATTCTGCGGTTAACTTAAATGTTGTATTAACATTTCTCGTAGAAAAATGAACATCTGAAACTTGTACAAACCTTAAATCATTTGCACTATAACATTGCAGACCATAAACCATTATACCTGCCAATATTATGGTAAACATACCATTTATAGCGCGTGAAACCATTGATTCTTTTTTGGGTTTTTGTTTTTTTATTCTTTTTCTACTCATAAATATTTCTTACTTCCGGTCTGTCTTCATTCTGCAATTGTGTTGCATTCATATTTTTGATAAGGTTCTTAGTCTCATTATACTTAGTTTTTAATTCAATATCATCATCAGAGAGGATGATTGCCTTATCCATATTTAACATTGCATTGTTGTAATCTTTTATTCCTAAATAACAATATCCGAGATACTTGTAAACATCAGAGGTTTGAACTTCTTTTGCTACCTCTGTTAAAAGATTTATTGCTTTTGGATAACTTCCTCTTTTGGTAAGGATAATCCCATGTAAAAGTTTATATTCTATATCATCATTTAATGCCAAAGCTGTAACGATTTCCGTTTCAGCATCGACTAATTGACCTTGCATCATATATGCTTTTGCTCTTATAGCATAAGCAACATCTGATTGCTGGTTTTGGAACAAAAATCTTTTTATAGGTTCATTAACCAATTCGTATTGACCGGATTCCAAATAACATACTGCTATTGATAATAAAGCTTGTGTAAAAGATGGCTGCAATTCATAAGCTTTAAAATATGCGTCAATGGCCTCCTGATACTTTTTGTTTTCTCTAAAATAATCACCTAAATAACTGTATGCCCAAAAATTTCCACCGTTAACAGCTTCTTTAAGAGCATTTTCTTCTACAATCCTATCTCCAACAAGTTTTGCCCTAAAAGCCTTGTCCAGTTGAGGATTATAACCTGATATAAAAGATCTCTGGTTTGTTGTACCTAACTGATACAACAAATCTTTTAACTTTTTATATTCCTGGTTTGCAGGCGCCATTTTTATTATCTTATCCAAATACAAAACAGCGTCAGCGTAATCTCCAAGAACACAGTCATTGGATACTATATCCATATAATCTTCAATAATTTCATCAGCACAAGCCGGCAAAATTAGTGAAGCTAATATAACAGATACCAAAAGCAATCTCTTCATACATAGATTATAACATGAAAAACTACTTTTAGTCACTACAACGAAATGACCGGAATAATCCGGTCATTAAACATTAAACTCCTCTATTAAACACTATATAGAGTATCTTTTTCATATCCTAATCAAACAGCTAAGCTTTTTGTTCAATCGCTTTTTCTGTTCGCTCAATTTCTTCTATCAAATTTCTCAACTGTTTTTTAAAATAATCCAGAAACAGTCCGATTTCTTCTTTAAAACTATAAGCACCAGGCCACATTGTATATTGATACATTTTATGCTCCTTAAATTTTAATCTAACCTCAACACTTATATATACGGAAACAAACCTTCCGAACTTTAGATAATCGAAAGGTTTGTTACATTATTGTTACAAATTTATTTAAATCTTACTGTCTGATTTGAACAGGCATAATCAAACATACAAAATCTTCTTCGCAATTTGGTCTGAATACTGTTGCAGAAAGTCCGGTATTAAGTCCGATATTAACCTCTTCGCAATCAATATTTTTCAATGCTTCAAGAACATATTTGTAATTAAAGGCTATAACCAGCTCTTCTCCTGTATAATTTATAGCCATTTCTTCTTCTGATTTTCCTGAATCAGGAGTATCTGCTGTTAACTTCAATTTGTTATCAGAAAATTCCATTTTTACAATACTTGTTTTTTCATTAACCATAATAGCAACACGTTCCAAAGCTGAAATCATTTCAGAAACGTTTACTATGGCATTTTTAGGACTTTCAGAAGGAATTAACTGATTGTATTTTGGGAATTGACCTTCTAACAATCTTGAAATTGTTGTTGTCTTTGCAGACTTGATAATTAACTTTGTTTTTTCTGTATAAATTTTTACACTGTCTTCTTCAATAAATGAACTCATTTTTATAAATTCATTCAATGTTTTTGACGGAATAATTAATTGACGAGCTTTGTTATCTTGATTTTTAATAACTTCACGAACTCTAGCCAATCTGTTGCCGTCAGTAGACGCAATTTCCAAAGTTTGGTCTGAAATATCACAAACAATACCTGATAACAGGTTACTTGTTTCATAACTTGCAGCCGCAAAACCTGCTTGACGAACAGCTTTTGTCAAAGGCTTAACTTCAATTTCAAAACTTTCATCTTCGTTCAATTCAACATTATAAACTTCAGGAGGAAATTCATTTGCTGAAATACCGATAATATCAAATTTTGAATTTTGGCAAGTTATATTTACAATAGAAGAATCCGGAGCTTGTTCAAATGTAATAAGCTTATTCCCCAATTTAGAAACAATCTCGTTTAGTGTCTTTGAAGGTAATGTTATTTTACCTTCTTCTTCAACTTGAGCATCAACTTCAGCCATAACAGTCAAATCTAAATCAGTTGCGACAAGTTTAATTGTATTTGGACCTATTGTCTCGATTAAAATATTCAACAGTACAGGCTGTAAAGCTCTTACGCTTGTTGCTCTTTCAACAATTTTAATCCCGTTATATAAATCTTCCTTTTTTATTACAAATTTCATCCTTACTCCCCTTTTTTCCTTTATCATAGTATAAAAGCACGAATTAATCAATCAAAACAGCACGAAAAAACAGCCCCTAAATTGAGGCTGTTTTTCTCTTTTATACATTTTTGTTATTCATCATCTTCAGGTGCGTCACCTGTAATAACTTTAACATTTGTGTAGTTCCATTCTGTACCGTAAGGATTTGTAACTCTGATATATCCTTCTCTATCACCAGGAGTGAATGTTCCGGCAAATTCGTCACTACCATCATCATTTATTTTGTATCTATCTACAACATTTTTATCTTTATTAATGTCATAAACAGCACTGTTTGAATATACCCATTCACCTCTTGCTTGAGGTTTTTTGTATGGATCTCTTGGTACAAAACGTGCCATCATCAATTTTCCGTCACTTGTTAATGAATAACGAATGTTTTCATAAGTATCACCCTTACCAATAATGAAAGAACCTGTTTCATTATCCCAAGGTGTTCTTTGAACATCATAACTTAATTCGTTATAGCTTGAAGATTTTCCGTCAAAAAGTTGTTTTGGACGGGAAATTTTGTTATTTTCATCAACCCAAGTGATACTTAGAGGAATACGACCATCACCCAAGTCAATATCATTTGCTTCAAAGAAATCTCTCAAAGCATCAATAACAGGGGAATCAAATTTTTTCTTGATATATATAGTATCGTGGTCGTGGATAATTTGGGTAATTGTATCATGGATAGTAATTGTATCATTACCGCCAATTGGCTTGCCACAACAGCTATCTTTTGCTGTTGCATTCGCCCAAGCTTCTGAATAAGCTTCTGTATCACAACTTGTCAACATTGGTGATGCAACAGGAATCATAAATAAACCAACAACCGCAGCTTTTGCAGCATTTCTCATTGCACGATTTGATATACCGTTGTTTGACGGATTATTATAATCGTTTCTTATAATTTTTGCATCTTCAATATCTCTATTGTTTCTTTGATACTTACCTGTAAAACCAAAATTACTTTGGATTGCATTTACCTGCATGGTATAACCTCCTATTTGTCAAATCGTATAGACATTATAAATAGAAACAAATTTTTTGTTGCTAGTTTACTAAAAAAAAAATTATTAAATAACCAAAAACTATTGCTATAATTGAATTACAGCAATGAATATTTTCTTTATATATCTTAACAAAGCATTATTCAGCTAATTTTGCTCTTACTAAAGATTCAACTTCAGCCAAAATATCAGGATTTTCTGTTAAGAAATCTCTTGCTTTGTCACGGCCTTGACCAAGTTTTTCATCTTTGAAGCTGAACCAAGAACCTGCTTTGTTTACGATACCCAAATTTACGGCAACATCAAGAATATTACCTACTTTACAAATACCCTTACCAAAAATAATATCAAATTCAGCTGTTCTGAATGGAGGGGCAACTTTATTTTTCAAAACTCTTACTTTTACGTGGTTACCGATATCACCTTCTTCACCTTTTACACCATCAGTACGTTTAATTTCTAAACGCACACTTGCATAGTATTTTAAAGCGTTACCACCGGTAGTGGTTTCAGGGTTACCATACATAACACCAATCTTCATTCTTAATTGGTTTATGAATATAACGGTAGTATTTGTTTTTCCAATAATACCGGTAAGTTTTCTCAAAGCCTTACTCATCAATCTTGCTTGAAGACCCATTTGTTGATCTTCCATAGAACCTTCGATTTCAGCTTTTGGAACTAGTGCAGCAACTGAGTCAACAACTACAACATCAACTGCTCCTGAGCGTACAAGTTCTTCTGTAATATCAAGAGCTTGTTCACCGGTATCAGGTTGAGAAATTAATAAATCATCAACTTGAACGCCCAAATTTCTAGCATATTCAGGATCCAAAGCATGTTCAGCATCAACAAAAGCTGCGATACCGCCTCTTTTTTGGCATTCAGCTACAATATGCTGAGCCAATGTTGTTTTACCAGAACTTTCAGGTCCATAAATTTCAATAATACGGCCACGAGGAACTCCGCCAATTCCCAAAGCTACGTCTAATGCCAAAGCTCCAGTCGGGATTGCATCAACATTAACTGTTGCCTTATCTCCTAACTTCATGATGGCACCTTTACCAAAGTCTTTTTCAATCTTTTCTATTGCCAATTTTAAAGCTTTACTTCTCTCATCAGCAACAGAAGTAGTTTCAGCAGCTTTTTCCTTCACAGCCATTATTATATCCCTTACTTATTATTATTCCCAAACGTGTTGTTCTTTTTTCACGTACAAACCTAAACCAACAGGTTTATAAGCATTCAATCTGTTCTTTAATTGATAAACTTCTTTATTCAAATCAACGATTTTTTGTCTCAAAGTTTCATTATCAGTTTTGCAACGAATTAATTCAACTACAACTTCGTCCATACCTTCAAGTTTTTCGTCAATAACTTGAGCAATTCTGTCACTCAATGTATTTTCCATATTCTTCAAAGAAGACAAAATACTCTTCATTGCCGGAACTTGAGCTGAAACTTCACTTTGAACAGCAACCGGATTTGTAACTTTATTTTTCATTGCTTGAACCTTTCTTAAATTCTTCACTTCTTCGTAAGAAAAATATGTCATACCGCGACTATTTTTCTTAGGCATAATTGAAGCTTTTTTACAAAGTTCAACAATTTCCTTATTGTCTGTGTTCAATATAGCTCTAACTTCTTGTGGTGTTAAAGTTCTTTCTTTAAGCGCTTGATTTGTCATAATTAATAATCCCTCAAAATTTCCCAATTACATTTTATTTTGTACAAGAAAAAAAGACAAACATTTTTGCAATCTTGTAACATCACTTAATATTTTAAATTAAAATTGACTAAACTCCGTTCAGCACAACCATTTCACAGTTACTGCAATCAAATTTCAGTTTATATTTTTTCCCTTTATCGTCAATCAGATAAAGCGTTTTTGGACTCTTACACATATCAAATGCATATTTCAAGCAGTGTTTCGTCCTCATCAACTCTTTTCCATCTGTTTTACTAAGGCTCTCAAACGCAGGCTCTATAAGGTTACAGCCGCAATTTTCATAAAACAATTCAGCCTCTTTATTATAAGCATTTTCTCTATAATCACCTTCCGGCTTGATATATCTGGCATATTGCATCGGTTTTTGAATATCTCTTTTGTAATTTTTTAGCCGTTCGGCTATCAATTTCTCAAGTATTTCACGCCTCATTTTATTAATTTCAGAAACGGGCATAAACGGAATATCCCCATTTATTTTTATGTCAGATACATAAAAATCACTATCTCCTACTTTTTTTAACTGAGATATAAAATTATTTTTCTGTTTTTCTGGATTTTTAGGAAGCTCGTCAAATTTTACTTCTAACGTTACGCTATTATTATCCTCATCTGTTGCTTTTAAATGTTTATCAGAATATTCAAAAGTTACCCCCAACCTACGTTTTGTTTTTGAATTGGTTAATAAATTATCAAAAGTAACATCATAATTCCTAAACACAACAGAACCAATTGGTATAATTATTTTTTTATTCAGGTAAACTTTATTACCAACAATTTTATTTACAAGACAACCTTTAAGCTCATCTTCTTCAAAGTAACAAATTCCATCTTGTACTGACAGTTGTACAGAATTCTTCTCAAACTCAATCCAGCCTTCTGCGGATTTTACAATTTTTCCGACTTTCTCACCCTTCATTTTTGGTGAATTGAAATTGAAACATTTTTCTCTTTTTTCTAAAAAATAACTCGTAAAACCACGATTAAAACTTTTTTTTAAGTCAGGTTCAAAATCAAGAAAAACTTTGCCGGAAGATGTTTTTCCTGAAAACTTATCCAATTCTTGACGATAAAAAGCTGTTACATTTCGAACATAATTAACATCTTTCAAACGTCCCTCAATTTTAAATGACTTTACTCCTGCATTAACCAAATTTTCTAAATATTTTGAAGCATTAAAATCTTTCAATGATAATAAATGTTTATCTCGAGCGATGAAATTTCCTTTATCATCAACAAGAGAATATTTTTTTCTACAAGGTTGAGCACACTCACCACGATTTGCCGAACGTCCGCCTATTGAACAGCTCATATAACATTGCCCGCTATAACTAACACATAACGCACCTTGGACAAATGTTTCTATCTCTATATCTGTATTTTGACAAATATTTTTTATCTGTTCAAGAGAAAGTTCTCTTGCCAAAACAGCTCGAGAAAAACCAACTTCCTCAAGAAATTTTATCTTCTCTAAACTTCTGTTATTACATTGAGTACTTGCGTGCAAAACTATTGGTGGAAGCTTATTTTCAACCGCAAGCTTCATCAATCCGGCATCCTGAATTATTATTGCATCAACACCTATTTCATAAAGTTTTTCTATCAACTTAACAGCTTCAGGAAGTTCTTCATCTTTTAAAATTGTGTTTACTGTTACGTGAACTTTTACATTAAACTTATGTGCAAAATTAACAATTTCTTGAATATCTTCAAAAGAATTTGATGCAGCAACTCTTGCCCCAAACGCAGGTGCCCCAATATATACAGCATCTACCCCACTGTTTATAGCAGCAAACGCAGCAATCTTATTTTTTGCAGGAGCTAACAATTCAGTTTTTCGCAAAATCTTTTTCATAGAAACTTTTATAACAGAAAAATTCATACAAATAAAGGATTAAAATTTCCACTTGAACTTTTAAAATGATATTGGGTTAGGTATAAGTTTTTGGAGGGATGAAGGTATGGTCGAAGTTTCTGCAAAAGTAAATAAATATTCCCCTAACAATAACGGAGATATTTCCAATTCCATAACTCAAAGTTGGACAGAGCAAGCACTTGAATGCTATTCTATCGGATGCAATTGTCAAAAATGTTCTCTTGCCGGAGGAAACTACTCCTTCAAATGTCAAATGCCTAAAGTTATTGATATTCTTATAAATATGGTTGGTAAACCCCGAATAAACCTGGCATAGCTAAACTCCTTTTTCTTCTGTAGAAAACTCATGTTATTTTTGTAGAAAACTCATGAGTTTTCTACGGATTAATTTTTTATTAGGAGTTTTTTATACATTCTTGTAGAATTATACATAAGTTTTCTACAATTTTGTTAGAGAAGGAAATTCAATCATACTCAAAGTTTCCAGAGTTTTCTACAAATTATTACTCCTTATGATGATGATTATTTATATTATTAATTTATTAATATAATAAATAATAAATAAAAAAACTTAGAAAACTTTGAGCAAAAAAAATAACCTGCTAATTTTTGCAGGCTATTTTTTGTAAGATTTTCTTTTTAAGTTAAACCTAAAACTTTCTTGTACCAAGTGAATGTCTCTAATTCAAGTCCGTTAAATGTAGTTTTCATACATTGTTTTTTTAGATACTTTTCAAATTCGTCATTAAATTTTGATCTAATTTTTTTAGGACTTGTAGTCTTAGTTAATGTCTTCATAGCCTACCCCTTTTCTACTAAATATAAACACACCATTTGAATTGTATATATTATAACCTTATATTTTGAGTTTTCCTATTACCAAAAAGAATTATTTTTTATATAAACTTTATAGTATTTTCTTTGTGGTAAAATTTCCGTATGTTATTAATTGGTGAAAATATTCATATAATTTCGAAGCTTGTACGAAATTCTATAATAAACAGAGATGAAACCGCAATCGCAGAATTGGTGAAAAAACAGAGCAATATGGATTTCATTGACCTGAATATCGGACCGGCGAAGGGTGAATTGGCAAAATCTATGAGCTGGCTTGTTGATATCGTACAAAAATATTCGGAAAAAGGTTTGTCTTTTGATACTTCAAACATTTCTGAGATAGAGGATGGATTTTCGGTTTGTAGAGATGTAGAAAATGTTTTTATTAATAGTACTTCTGGAGATGAAGATAAGCTTGAAAGTATGACTAATCTTGCAAGTTTATATAATTGCAATTTGGTAGCTCTTACAATGTGTAAGGAAACCGGAATTCCTAAAACATCAGATGCAAGGCTGGAATTGGCCTTTTTGATAAATGAAAAATGCCTTGAAAAAGGTATAAGTAATGACAGAGTTTATTTTGATCCGCTTGTAATTCCTGTTTCTGTGGAACAGAACCAAGCTATGGAAGTTTTAAATACAATAAAAATGTTGAAAGAAAGTTTTGAACCTCAGGTAAAAACGATTATTGGTTTATCTAATATTTCAAACGGTTCACCTTTAGAGTTAAGACCTTTGATAAATAGAGTATTTTGCGTAATGGCTTATGGTGCAGGTTTAGACGCAGCAATTGTCGATGCTTGTGATGCGGAACTTTTCAGAATTATAAAAATGCTGGATAGTAAAAATCCTGCAAGTAGTGTTGATGAATTATATTTAAACATCGCCCAAATGGTAGAAAGTTTTTCTGAAATAAATGATGTACAATATAATAAAGAAGATACAGAGCAGAGCAAAATTATAAGAACAGCAAAAGTTTTACTTGGAAACACTGTATATTCTCACAGCTTTACACAAATCTAATTTTTTGATATATTGTTATTGAAAGAAGGAGTTGCAAAAATTAACAAGCATATAATTACAACAGCATGTATATTATCTCTTTTAGCGGGAATTCCGGCATATTCTGCAATGAGCCCTGAAGCAAGTTCTTTGTATCAGGAAGCTTGTACTTTAGAATATCAGAGAAATTTTGATCAAGCAGTAGCAAAAGTTTTGGAAGCAATAAAGTTGTCTCCTGATGATGCAATGTTATATACAAAATTGGCCGGATTGTACACTGATATGAGTAAGTTTGACGAAGCTATTCAGACTTATGAAAAAGTTATTGAACTTCGTCCTAATGATGCTTTTGTTTATATTAGTCTTGGTAGTATTTATGAAACACAGGGTAAATATACAGAAGCTTTGGGAGCATATAACAATGCTTTAAAAATTTTCCCTGAATATAAGTACAATTATTTGAATATTGCAAATGTTCAATATCAGATGAAAAATTACAAGGAAGCTATTGTTAATTATAATACCTTCTTGAGTACTTATTCTCAGCATTGGGAAGCTAGAAAAAGTCTTGCAAATTCTTACTTAGCAGATGATAAACCCGATAAAGCAATTGTTGAATTTGAAGATTTGTATGTGAATAATAATCAACATTTTGATGATTATGCAAATTATGGTATTGCGTTATTTGAAACTCAGAATTATGAGAAGGCTGTTGAATTTTTAGAAAAAGCAATAGAATCTTCTCCTGAAAATATGACTGCGAAAGTTTGTTTGGCTCTGTCTTATCAAGCTTTAGATAAGAATGATGCAGCTTTAGCACAATTTAATGCAATATTCAAAGAGAATCCAAATTTAGCTTCGTTGAGATTTGATTATGCTAATTTGTTGGCAGATATGTCTAAAGAAAACGAGGCTATCGAAGAATATAAAAAATATGCAACTGCATACCCTGATGATTCCAGAGTTTATAAAAATATGGGTATCGTATATCAGCGTTTGAAAGATTATGATAACGCAATCAATAGTTATGAAAAAGTGATGGCTATGGGTGTTAAAGATGATGATGTGTTTAAGTCAGCTGCCGCTTGTTATCACTTTAAGAAAGATTATGTACATGCAGTGAAGTATTATGATGAATTGCTTGTATCTAATCCTAATGATATGGAAATTCTTACAAATAAGGCAATTGCGCTTCACGCAATGAAAAAATATGAAGAGGCTATTGCTTTATATAACGAAATTTTGGCGGAGAAAAGCAGTGATGTTGTACAGAATAATTTAACAGATGCTTTGGTTTCTCTTGGTCAAGAAGAGTTAGAAAAACAAAATTATTCAAGAGCGACAGATCTTTTCATCAAAGCTGTTTCTCGTGGTACAAAAGATAGTGCCGCATATATTGGTTTGGCAAGATCTTACCGAGCTTGTAAGGTTAACGATAAAGCTGCAGAATATTACGAAAAAGCAATTTCAATGAATCCTGAAAATTCACAATACAGTAATGAATTTGCTGAATTTATTTCTGAAATCAATTCTGTAAAAGATGATAAGGCTTCTGAAACCGGAGAAATTCAAGCAATTACAATTACAGATGATACAAAAGTTAGCGAAAATCAGGAAAAGAATAAACAGTTAATTGCAATTGGTGACGATTATTACAAGACAAAGGATTATGATGAGTCGATTAAAAATTATAAAGAAGCTCTTTTACTAAATCCTTCTGATGAAGTTACTTTGCTAAAAGTTGGTAACGTTTATAAGTTGAAAAATGATGAGAAAAATGCAATAGAGTTTTATAAGAAAGCGATTTTTGTAAATCCTGAATATGCTGATGGTTGGTTTAATCTTGGGTTAGTATATGCTAATGAAAAAGATGTAACCGAAAGTAAAAAATGTTTTGAAAAAGCGATTGGTATAAAACCAGATTATGCATATGCATATTATGCACTTGCAGTTGCGTACGAAACAGAAAAAAATAAACCTGAAGCAATAAAAAATTACGAATTATTCTTGAAATATAACAAGGATACATCTGCTGTTGAGGCTGTTGAAAATAGAATTAAGAGTTTGAAAAAATAATGAAAAAGTTTCTATTATTAATATTTTCATTGATAATAATAATGACAACTTCTGCTTGTACTCAAAAGACCGGAATATTATTTTATCAACGTCCTGTAACAAAAGAAAATGTAATGGATTATGCAAGTGTATTCAAACCGAGTACAAGAATTTATTACCTGATATTGATGCCTGATTTTCAGCATTCAAGATTTTTGAATATACAAATAATTAAAAAGGGTAGTGCTGAATATTTAGGGTACAACATAGTTATGACACGTACCGTAAGATTAAAGGATGAAGAAGATAAATACTTCACTGATTATATGGTTTTGAACGACAAGGGAGCGTATATAATGAAGGTTTATTCAAAAGATAATCCGCGCAAAGTTTATACGCAGGCTGAATTTTATGTGAAATAATTTTTCGTTATTATTTTGGTAATTGGATAGTAAATTTAATTTTATTGCTACCGTTAATTTCAGCTTTGATAGAGCCTTTATGAGCTTCGATAATTCTTTTGGCTACATAAAGTCCAAGTCCTGAGTTTACGCATTTTGATTTATTTGCAAAAGAAACAAATTTGTCAAAGATATCGTTGATATTTTCTGTCGGTATGTATTTTATAGAGTTTTCTACTGCTATTTGTATAAAATTTTTATTTTCACTCATTGAAACTTCTATTGTGGAATTTTTAGGAGCGTTGTCAATTGCGTTGGAAAATAAATTATGCATAACACGTTTAATTTCAATATAATCAATGCAGATAGAGGTGTGTTTTGCTGTATTTTTGAAAACAAAAATTTGCTTCTTGTTTGCAGCAAGATACTTCATTTCAGCAATACTTTCTGACAATAATGAATTAAGTGATGAGTAAGATTTATTTAATGAAACAATATTATTTTCAAACTTATATTTGTAAAGAAGGTTGTTGATTAAATTTTTCATATATTTTGCCGCTTGTAACAGGTCAGAGATTATCTCATTATTCTCTGGATTATCTTTTGTTTGCAGTTTTTGCAAAAGAATTTCAAGAGCCGTAATTTCTGCATTGACAGGAGATTTTAAATCGTGTGCAACCATGGCAATAAATGTTTCTTTTGTTTGATTCATTGCATATTGTAGTTTTCTTGATCTTAAAATATTGAAAACTTGTGACCTTACAACATTTACGTCAAAAGGTTTTTCTATATATGCGTAAGAACCTAAGTCATAGCCAGTAATTTTATTTTCTGAATCAGAAAGTGCAGATATGAAAATAATTGGAGTATCGTTATTTAGTTCAGACTCTTTAATTTTTACAGCGAGATCAAATCCTGAAATCTCGGGCATCATTATATCTAACAAAAATAAATCAAATTTTTCTTTGTATATTGCATCTAAAGCATCTTGAGGTTTAAGGAATGTTGAAATATTTAATCCTGATGCCGCAAAAGTTTCAGCAAGAAGCTCTACATTCATAGGGTTATCATCAACAATCATAATTTTTAGATTTCTCAGCCAGCTGAAAGTTTCACAGGTATATTTATCTTCAGTAGAAACAGATTTTTTCTTATGAAAAAATTCTCTAACAACTTTTATATCAAAAGGATACGGAAGAACGTTTTTTATTCCATAGTAATTTGCTTGAATAATATTTTTTCTTGAAATTTCCGATGATGTTAACCAAAATTCGGTGTTAGGGTTTTTGACAATCAAATTTTTTAGAGGGGCAAGGTCTTTGAAATTAGTTTTTATGATACAAAGTTTTTTAGATGAAAAATCTTGCGTAGAACTAATATCCTTAATATTTTCTACAAATGCAACATGTTGATTAGTTGTTTCATCCAATATATTTTGCATAAAAATAATTGTATGGATAAAAATGACACATTCAATTACCCTACTAGGTATAATTTTAGTTTGTATCTTTAAGAATATTGATAAGTTCTTCGAGTTCAACTCTCAAGAAATTGAGCTGTTGATCTATATTGTTAGAATTATAAATAGCACCAGTTCCGGTATATGCAAGATAAGGTTTGTATTTTTCAGCTTCTGTTCTTAGTTCGGAAACACTTCTTGCATGAGCGCTGACTTCAAGTATTCTTTTGTAAGAAACATAATTACTTTCCGGTTCATTAGCATATTTATCTCTAAAATATTCAGAATTTTTGTTTAAGAAATAAACCCGAGCCGCAAATCTTTGAACGTTTTCTTGAGATTCTATTGAGTCATAGATTTGTTCAAACATTTCAATAAATTCTTGTAAATCAGAAACATATGGAGAAAGTTTATCTTGTTTCAAAATAATATTTACGAAAGCGGGATTGTCAGTTGGTGTAGGTTTTATTTCATTTGCAGAATTAAAATCTTTGGTTTTATCAAAAATTGGGGTAGAAACTCCTGTTGAACTTGGTTTGTATTCTTTTGTAAGATCAGGCAATTTACCCACATAACCATTAGATGCATCTATTTCTTCAGTCTTTTTAGTGAAAAACGCACCATAACAATGTGGGTTTACTGATAACAATATAAGAATAGTTATAAATAACTTTTTCATACTATGATTATAATGTTTTCTATCGTAAAATCATCATTTAAGTAATTTATTTTTATACAGAATAAAGGCTTAATTTTTATGATATAATCATATTATGAGATACGAGGAAAAACAGTTAACATCCGAGAATGTTTATGACGGGAAAATAATGACCGTCCAAAGGGATGAAGTAGAACTTGCTAATGGTAAAAAATCTTTTCGAGAAGTTGTTAGACACTCTGGTGGTGTTGTAATTCTTGCGATGAAAGATTCAGACACAATTTTAATGGTAAGGCAATTCAGATACCCGATAGGAGAAACCGTTTATGAGGTTCCCGCAGGCAAGCTAGAGAAGGGTGAAGATCCTGATTATGCAGCAAGAAGAGAGCTAGAAGAAGAAACAGGATGTAAGGCTGAAAAATGGACAAATTTGGGTTATATAAATACTTCTCCAGGCTTTTGTGATGAAAAATTATATTTGTATAAAGCTGAAAACTTAACCTATGTCGGAGAACACCCTGATGAAGGAGAGATAATTTCTGCAATAGAAATGAACTTGTCAGATGTCAATAGCAAAATAAAAAATGGCGAAATTAATGATGCAAAAACACTTTGTGTAATTTTAAGAGGCTTAAACTTATGATAAAAATGGTTGCAACCGATATAGACGGTACAATTTTAGGTTACGATTTTGTATTCAGACCATCTGTCAAAAAATGTATCAAAAAACTTCAAGAAGATGGCGTAAAAGTTGTACTTGTTACCGGAAGAATGCATTATGCTGCCGAAAAGATTGCAAGACAACTGGAGATAACAACCCCATTAGTTTCTTATCAGGGTGGATTAATAAAAGAACAAGGCGAAAACGGAAAAGTTTTATATGAAAAAACACTTTCGCCGACAAGGGCAAAAGAAATAATAAAATGGTCAAAAGAAAATAATATTCATATGAATTTGTATATGAATGATGTTTTATATGTAGAAAACGATAATATTGCAATAAGAAGATATACTGGCGAAAGATTTATCCCGTATGAAGTTTGTAATTTTGATGATTTGGAAATAGATAATGTAAACAAAATGCTCGGAATAGATTTTGATGATGCCGAAAGGGTTACTGGTTGGGTAGATTACCTGAGAGAGAGAATGCCAGAATTGTATATTGTAAAATCAACTCCTTATTTTTGTGAAATTACAAATAATGAGGCAAAAAAGTCTTGTGCAGTAGAATTTTTAAGTAAATATTGGGGAATTAAAAAAGAAGAAATTCTTGCAATAGGAGATCAAAATAACGATATAGAATTGTTAAAAGCAGGCGGCATTTCAGTTGCAATGGGGAACGGAACTCCTGAATTAAAGAAATGTGCAGATTTTGTTACGGATACAATAGATAATGACGGATTTGCAAAAGCTATTGAAGAATTTTGCAGTATAAAGGTTTAATAATAAGGAGAAATTATGAATAACGAAATCTTTCCTAAGGCTAAAAAAGAACTTGAAAAACTCTTAAACGGTAATAAAAATTTTGTAAACGGAACACCAACAGCAGATAATATGTCATTGGAACATTTGAAAAAATTTGCTCATCATCAGGAACCTTATGCTGTTGTATTAAGTTGTTCTGATTCAAGGGTTGTACCGGAGATAATTTTTGATTGCGGTATTGGCGAATTATTTGTTGTAAGAGTTGCGGGTATAACAGCAGGCCCTAATATTATTGAGAGTATAGAGTATGCTGTAAAAAAATTAAAAACACCTCTTCTGATATTGTTAGGACATGATGATTGTGGTGTTATGAAATACGCCAAAGAACATTATCCTGAAGTTACTGAAAACTTCCAGTCAATATTAAAATGTGTTTATCCGGTTTTGAACAAAGAAGAAGATATCACTTGCCATAATTATTTTGCACAACAACACACAAAATGGGTGGAAGATGTGCTTCTTGAAAAGTCAAAAATTATTAAAGAGGCGGTAGATAATAAAGAATTGTATATCGCAAAATGTCACCTTGACCACGATACAGGAATTGTAAGTTTAATTGACTAAAAAAGTTAACGTGTTAAAATTTAGGCGAAATATAAAAGGAGAGAAAATATGATAAACGAAAAAATGGAAAAAGCGTTTAACGATCAAATTAACGCAGAATTATATTCAGAATATCTTTACTTATCAATGAAAGCTTATTTTGAAACTTTGAACTTGAAAGGTTTTGTAAACTGGATGGATGTACAAGTTCAAGAAGAACATGCACATGCAATGGGTATGTTTGACTATTTGAACAGCCGTGGCGGAAGAGTAAAGCTTATGGCAATTGATGCTCCAAAAACAGATTGGGAATCTCCATTGGCTGTATTTGAACACATCTTGGAACACGAAGAATTAGTTACATCATTGATTAATAAACTTGCTGATGTAGCTGATGAAGTTAAAGATCGTGCAGCAATGGGCTTTTTAAATTGGTACATTAAAGAACAAGTTGAAGAAGAAGATAATGTTGGACAAGTTTTGGCAACATTAAAGCTTATCGGAAACGATAAAAATGCTTTGTTTGCTTTAGATAAAGAGCTTGCAACAAGAACATTTGTTGCTCCTGTAATCGGATAAGCAGACGTGAGATTTTTGAATATAAAAAGAGGTTGCTTAAACAACCTCTTTTTTATTCCTCTTTTTTTCTTGTTTTTCTAAAATTTTCAAAAACTCTTTATACGCCGTACCCCACTCGGCCATACCATCTAAAACAACAGCAAGACTGTATCCGATATCTGTTAAAGTATATTCGACCTTCGGTGGAATTTGTGCATAAACTTTTCTTTCAACAAGTCCTTTTTCTTCCATTTCACGAAGGTTTGTCGTAAGAACTTTTTGTGTAATCTTTCCAACAGCTTTTTTTAGTTCCAAAAATCTCTTTGTACCGGTTAAAAGTTCCCTAATTATGATAAATTTCCATTTTGAATTAAGCAAAGTCAATGTAGTTTCAACAGGGCATTTAGGCAAGTCTTTTGCTTTCATCTTTACTCCAATAGTATCTTTTTGTAACCTAAGTATCTAAATTTTATCATAACAAACGAATTTTGGTCAATAAAAAATCAATCAAAATGAGGAGGAGAATTCTTTGCTAATCAGTTTTATTAATGATAAAATGTAGTTACGGTGGATTATGACAAAGACTCTTGAAGAAGTTATAGCAGAAATAAAAAATAGACTTGATATAGTTGAAGTTGTTTCAGAGCAGGTCATTTTAAAGAAGAATGGAAATCATTATTGGGGTTTGTGTCCTTTTCATAAAGAAAAAACTCCTTCATTCTCTGTAAATCCTCAGCTTGGAATTTACAAGTGTTTTGGCTGCGGAGTAGGCGGTGATGCTTTGTCTTTCATAATGAAAACTAAGAATGTTGAATTTATGGATTTGATAAAGGATTTGGCTCAAAGATTCAACATTGAAATGCCATCTTCTTTCAAGCAAGGAACTTCAAAAGATTTAAGACAGCAAATGATGAGTGCTTGTCAAAAAGCTGCAATATATTATCATGATTTGCTCATAAACCAGCAATCAGAAGAAATTCAGGCCGCAAAAGACTATTTGAAAAATCGTTCTATTTCTAAAGAAATTATAGACAGATTTACACTTGGTATAGCTCCAAAAGCTTACACAACTTTGTATGATGTATTGAAAAAAGATTTTTCAGATGAAATTTTAGAAAAAGCCGGTTTAGTCTTGCCGTCAAAAGAAGGCCGAGGCTATATAGACCGCTTTAGAGGTCGAATAATTATTCCGATACGTAACGAAAACGGAGATTACGTGGCTTTTGGTGCAAGAGCCTTATATAAAGACCAAAGCCCAAAATATCTCAACTCTTCAGATTCGTTGATTTACAACAAAAGTAAATTATTATATGGTCTGTACACTGCAAAAGAAGCAATAAAGCAGGAAGATGGCGTAATCCTTATGGAAGGTTATTTTGACGTGATTTCTGCCCAAGCTCATGGTGTTGAAAACGTAGTTGGTGTGTGCGGAACGGCCTTAACTCAAGAGCATATCAAGTTGCTTTCCCGTTATACAAAATCAAGACGTATATATCTGTCTTTTGATACAGATTCAGCAGGTCAAAAAGCTACTAATAGGGGTGCTGCTATTATAAAAGAAGCATTTGAAGGCTTGGGAGATATAAAACAGTTCGATGAAAGTTATATTTCAACTTCAGATGATAAGTATTCTTGTGAAATAAGAGTTGTTTCACCTCCGGAAGGCAAAGACCCTGATGAATTTATACGTACAGTTGGTGCTGACAGTTTCAAAAGAATTATTCAAAATGCTCCACTGTTGCTTGATTTTCAGGTAAATAACTTTTTAAAACATAAGAAAGACTACAAAACTCCACAGGAAAAAACAAAATATATAAGAGAATTTTTACCTGTTTTGTTGGAAATCCAAAATGAAATAATACGTACAGAATATGTAAAAATGGTTGCAGATGCTTTGAATATTGACGAAAAAGCATTAGAGAATGAAATCCGAAAACTAGCTTCTGCCAATAGTTTTGGTCAACCTCAGCAACAAGAAATTAAAAAAATTGTAACAAAAAATGTATCAGTTTCAGAAAAAGCGCAAAAAAATTTATTGAGTGTTTTTTTGGTAAGCGATAGTCCTTTCACATTTACACAAATAAGTGAAATGGTCGACAATTCGCACTTTTCTAACGAAACGTTAATAAATGTAAAATCTACAATTGACAAATTAATATGTACCGTAAATAATGTAAAGGAATTAATTGAACAATTGTACACGGCATATATCGAAAACCCAGAGATACAGCAAGTTTTGACGGATTTAATAAGTATAGCCGAGACGTATACGAATCTTTCTCCCGAGGACTTCCAAAGCGTGATTGATGAAAACATTAGAAGAATAAAACGCTGCAAATGGGAAGAAGAAAAAGAGAAAATGCGGAATTTGTATAAAAATGCAGATGAAGATGATACAGAAGCCCTAAAAATTCAAATGCAACTTAGAGATAAGATTAATAATAGAATAAAATCGGAGAAAATTAATGACTAAGAAAAGACAACCAAACTCCTCAATAGTAAGTGTATTGGATGATGATACTATGAACTTGAGTGATTTAGGCGGAGATGCAAATCTTGATGCCGATCCAAGTGGTGTTAATTATATGAACATGGACATTAGTACCGACAATATTGAAGATATAGTTACAGAAAAAATGGGT
The DNA here is from genome assembly GCA_949288725.1 of uncultured bacterium. GTDB lineage: Bacteria > Cyanobacteriota > Vampirovibrionia > Gastranaerophilales > Gastranaerophilaceae > Zag111. Next base: position 872 of record CASELF010000088.1, on the reverse strand, counting down.
TCAAAAATCAATATGGATGACATCTATATGATGGGCAGCCACGAAGATGATATGAACTCTTCTGATATCGAAATGCCGAAAGGTATTGCTGTTGACGATCCGGTTAGACTTTATTTGAGAGAAATCGGAAGAATAAAGTTGCTTTCTGCTAACGAAGAAATTGAACTTGCAAGAAAAATTCTCGAAGGCGGAACTCCTGGGGCAATTGCAAAAAGAAAATTAGTTCAAGCTAACTTACGTTTAGTTGTAAGTATTGCAAAGAAATACGTAGGACGTGGAATGTTGTTCTTGGATTTGATTCAAGAAGGAAACCTTGGTTTGATTCGTGCAGCTGAAAAGTTTGATCACGAAAGAGGTTTTAAATTTTCTACATATGCTACTTGGTGGATTAGACAAGCTATCACAAGAGCTATTGCGGATCAGGCAAGAACAATTCGTATCCCTGTTCACATGGTTGAAACTATCAACAAGTTGAAAAAGGTTACAAGAAGATTGGCTCAAGAACTTTCAAGAAAGCCAACCGAAGATGAATTGGCTATCGAAATGAACGTTTCTATACCAAAACTTCGTGAAATCATTAAGATAGCTCAAGAACCTCTTTCTCTTGAAACTCCAATCGGTAAAGAAGAAGATTCAAGATTGGGTGACTTTATTGAAGATAAAGAAGCTGATGCTCCAATTAAGACAGTTGCTTCTGAACTTTTAAGAGAAGATCTTGCTGAAGTACTTTGTACATTATCTCCAAGAGAACGTGATGTATTGAGATTACGTTTTGGTATGGATGATGGTCGTCAAAGAACTTTGGAAGAAGTTGGACAATTGTTTGGTGTTACTCGTGAACGTATCAGACAAATTGAAGCAAAAGCTTTGAG
>CASELF010000087.1 GCA_949288725.1 uncultured bacterium | reverse complement strand
CAGCTATTCTGTTTTCAATGTGCTGGCTTCTTTTCTTGCCGCCAACGCTTCTTCCTTCTCGCTATCGGGGCATTCGTAACCTGACTCACTCGTCCGGTTCCCTTATCTTACTTCGTCAATTCTCATTGTCAAGTAATTTTTAAAAAAATTTTAAATTTGCTATTTATATCTTTAAAATTTTGATGTGCGCCTTGCACGCCTTTCATATTAAAACAAAAAATTTTAAAAATCAACCCCCTTGTTCAATATTTTTTTATTTTCTTTAATAAATTTTAATAACCCGCTAAAAGCTTGCTATATGCCACTTTTGAGAAAAGTTTTGATTTGTCATTGCTCAAGTAGGCTAAATTTTTTTGAAAAATTTTTCATTAATTTAAAAAATTTTTTGATATTTTTTCAACTTTTTACATGCAACATGTCTTTTTATCTTGTCTAAAAAAGCAAATTAAAAATTTTTATATATTTACATGCCAAATTTTATGATTTATAGCAACAAAACTTCAGCAAAAATATTACCCTGTTGGCTGTTTCCCATAATAATAATTTCTGATTTAATTATTCATGTCGGAGATTTTTATGCGAAAACTTTTACTTATATATTTTTCTATTCTACTTACAGGCTTTTTCATTGCCCAAAACGTTATGGCCGAAAATGTTCACTTTAATGATTTTATTTATACATTAAAATCGACTGATTTGTCTAATAGGCCCGAAATGATTAAAAATGAATACTTTACTAAAAACGAAAACAAAGATTTTTGGACAAGTTCGATTGATATAATGTATTATCCTGAAAAAAATAACCCTCTTAAATTCGCTTCTGAACAAGATTCTGAAATAGAAAAAAAAGAAAACCTGCTATTACTTAAATTTATTCAAAATAAAAAACAGGATATTGCAGTTATTAGTTATTTGGAAAATATTATTCAAAATAACAAAACATACTTTATCTATAATATATGTAAATACGAAAAACACCCTAAAAAAGGTACTCTCGTTCTTAAATTTGCAAAAAAATATGTATTTAACACTAAAGAAGAAATAACAAAAATTGCCCAAGATGTTAAATCTATAAATGACGATTATATGGAACAAATGATTATCCTTCAAATTCCGCAAATTGTGGAAAAAGAAATTCCGTAAAATTTTAGTATTGGCATGCTTTTATCATGCGGTTATGCTTTCAAATAAGTCAAGCGCACGAGCCACTGCAGTATCAATATTATAATATTTATAATCACCCAGTCTGCCTAAGAAATAAACATTATCCAATTTCTTTGCATCTTCAAGATATTTTGCATATAAATCAAAATTTTCATCACTTGCAATAGGATAACATCTTTCATTTTTGCCAAGTTCAAAAAATTCAGAATATTCTTTTGCAATAACTGTTTTTTCAGACTTGTCGTTCAAGTAATGTTTATATTCATGAATCCTTGTAAAATCATAATTGTTTGGATAATTTATACAAGCATGAGATTGATAATATTCAACATTATGAGTTTCAAGTTTGAATTTCACACTTCTATAAGACAGTTGTCCATATTTGTAATTGAAAAATTCATCAATTGAACCGGTATAAAAAATTCGTACATTATTCCAGTCAATTGTATTTTGTGTATTTATTCTGTAAGTTTCATAATCTGTATTCAGCACAACTTCTATATTTTTATGGTTAAGCATGTTTTCAACAACTTTTGTATAACCTTCCAACGGAATCCCTTGATATTTGTCCTGAAAATACCTGTCATCAAGTGACAAATATACAGGAACCCTTGCGGTAACTGCATCATCAACATCTTTTGGAGATACACCCCATTGTTTGGTTGTGTAATTTAAAAAGATTTTTTCATACACATAATTTGCCAAATATTGTAAATCGTCATCATCCTGTTTTTGAAATTCTAAAATTGGTACCTTTGAGTTATAAGGAAAAGCATCCAACAACTTTGTTTCAAGCCTTTGCGCCATTGTCTTTGGAAAAACTTCATATAATGTATGAAAATTAAACGGTATCTGAGCCTCAATTCCATCCAATATACCAACAACTTTGTGCATATAGGTATTAAAATCAGTAAATTGTTTTAAATATTTCCATACTTTTTCATTATTTGTATGAAAAATATGTGAACCGTATTTGTGAATCATAATACCGTTTTCATCACGATAATCATAACTGTTGCCTGCTATGTGATTTTTTTTATCTATTACAACAACTTTTTCTCCCAGTTTATCCGCAACTAAATTTGCGATAACTGCCCCACTAAAACCTGCACCAACTACAATATTTAACTTGCTCATACAACCCTTTTATCTTTCCTTGCGGTTTGCGTCTTTATAACAACAACCTCAATAACCTGCCTTTATTAAAAAAAACATTAACTCTGGTCTTTATAATAACCGAAATTGCTTAATTTTTCAATATTTTTTTGTTTATTTCACAATTTTTATCTTTTATGTTCACAATAATGAAAATGTGTTCTAAGATTATTTTTTGTTACATGTTTACTATATTAATATTTCAACTTCATCTTTAAACCTAAAATCTTGATTATAAGACGAGCCTTGTTTGAAAGTTTTTCAAATTTTATTGAAAAGATATTATCCTTAACAAAATTTGTACTGCTATCTTCAAAATAACTTACTATAGATGTGTTATATGCCTTTTCATGTTTTGAAAGTTCATATAAATAATACGACGTCAACAATTCTGCAAAATATCCTGCTTGCCTGCCATACATAGCACTATCCTGAGGTAGTTTTAAAATAATAGGAAAAATAAAATTACAATATTTGAAAAAGTCTTTTCTTGACATAATGAACATGTTACAAAACCCTCGATGAATATTACTCTTTAAAAATTTTTCAATTTTTGAACCTTCTTTTGAATCAACTTTTTTACAAATTTTTATTGCATTATCGATAAATTCTGTGCTCCTGTCATATTCACCACTCCACAAGTCATAAAAACTTCGTTTTGAATATGAATGTTTTTGCTTTATAAAATCATATTTTGAAAGAATTTCATTTATTTTAGAGTAATTTATTTCAAAAAACCTTCGATAATGATTTAGACCAATATAATCAGGATTTCCGATCTTATCATAATTCTTCCATGCCCAATAGATTGCAGTCATTTCATTTAAAGTTAAGTTAAGAGATGAAATATTATCCCCCGTATTATCGCCAATTAAATTTTCAATCATCCATTCATAATCAGAAGGATTTATTTTCCCTTCTTTATACTTTTGTATCGCAATATCTCGCCCGCAATGTACCGGAATTAACAAATCATTTTTATACAATTTGTCTTTCTTATGATAAGCCACTAAAATTTTAATATTTTTCTTCTTATTTTCATGCCTGAAATATGTACAATACAATGCAATATAAAATCTCGGTCTTAAAAAAAACAACGGTCGATATTTTAAATAATCAATTAGTGAATCTCTTTGATTATCTTTAATCCAATGTTGCAAATCCTTCTCCGATAATTTCCAAGGAGTTAATTGCAAATATTTGAAATATAAACTCCTGTGAAAACTGAACGAAGCATAATGCCAAGGCTTTCTTTTAGATGTATAATGTATGATTTTAGGATTGCGGGTATAAGTTGAACGATTTGTAAAATTGCTGGACTGAACATTCCATTCTTCGTCTAGTATCAAAATATTTCCACGACAAACTTCATTGATTATCTCTTGATCACCTGTTTTTATCTTGTCTATATTAGCATTTGTCCACTCTGCAAATTTATTTTCAATATTTTGCTTGCGAATATTTGCCAAATCCATAACAAGCACCCCCACATTTATATATGTAGGATTTTTTCTGACATTTTTTATATTTATATCCAAAACCCCTGCCAACGGATAGGCCTCTAAGTCTTTATTATATAAATCTTTTAATGATGTTTCTACAATAACATCACAATCTAAATAAATTATTTTCGAAACTGCAGGCAAAATTGAAGAAAGTTTTAAACGATAATAAGTTACAAGTGTAATATATTCATGCGTTTTGACTTTTTTATAATCCTCAAATAATCCCGCATATACAGAAACAAAATTTATCTCACAATCTTTGATAGATTTTAATTCCAAAATTTTTTGCTTGTTATCTTGCGAAATTCCACCATCTAAAATATAAAAAATTAATTCGTCACTTGAATTAGCATTGGCTAGAACTGATGCAATAACCACTCCTGCATATTGTGCATAATTATCATCACATGCCAAACATATATTTATACTATCGCCCATTTTGTCCCTCGAAATTTCGTCGCTCAAAATCTATAATCATCAAATTAAACATTTCAACCGATGATTAAATGAAAATTGCTGCATTGTATATAAGATTATGCCCGACAAAACAACAGGACAATTAGCCATTAGGGTAATTTAGTTCATAAGATAAGGAAAGAAGTTCCTTTTTCAGGAACTTCCTTTTCTTTAATATTCTTCCCACCAATTTAGCATATTTCCAATTTGCTTATTTTGAATTATATTTTCAATGTTTTCAAAATGAGCATTGGCCTTTTTCATTTCAACTTCCAAATCCTTTGCGCGTTTTTCATTTCTTTCATATAACGTTTTATAAACAGGATTTTTAGTTGCTTCATACTTCATCTTGTTCAAATCCGTCTGTTTGACAACTGCATCATAATTATGTCTTAAACTGTCAACTTTAACCTTTTTGCTTTCCTTCAATTTTGCATACTTAAATACTCTGGTAAAAGATTGTGCAATATCAGAAACAGATGATTCATTGAACCATTTTCTAAATGCCGGCAAATCAAGAATAAATCCTGCAGAAGTTTTGTCATTAGCAAAATCTAACACATAAAAAGAAGTTCCATCATCTCTTTTGATTGGGGATTTGCTAATGTTTAAACTGTCAGTTTTATAATGTAATGTATGCTTTGCAAATTCATTACCAACAGCACTAACCTTCTCGGGATCTATCTTAAGGTTGCTTACCATTAATTTTGCTGTAAATGATTGATTTGATACATTGTAATTTGTATTCATAGATACCTCCTAAAGGTTTAAAACACCTCATAGGAAAATTTGCTAGTATCTGTTACAAATATTAACAATTTTGCTTAAATAAATTACAAACCTAAATCTTTTAAAAACTTTTTATTTTCGGTTAATGCAAACAACGCATCATCACTGAACGGATCAACCATTCCCTCTTTATTAAACAACTCATCAACAATTTCATTATGAGAATTATTTTCAGGATTGGAAAGCGCAAGTCTTGTAAAATTTGTAATATCTGTTTTTCTCTCATAAAGATTTAAAGCATGCCTGGATAATCCCTGAAGAAAAGATTTTTTTGTTTCAATCTTCAAATCATCAACAGGCGAATCCATTGGGAAACAACTATTTCCTGATCTTGATGCTTTTAATTGTTTTGCAAGTTTTTTGAACATTACATCTCCCTAAGAACAATATTATTATACATTATTTCTGAAATTTTGCAAATTTTAATTGCCTAACAAGCCTAAATAATTAAAACAAAACTTGATTATTAACCATGTTTACAATAAAATGCAAGTACTTAAATAGAAGGAGAAAAAGTTCGTTATGCTTGATATTAAATTAATTAGGGAGAATCCTGAAAAAATTAATGAATTGCTAAAAAGAAGAAACCCTGATTTGTCTATTGATGAAGTAATTAAAATAGACGAAGAAAGAAGAAAAATTCAAACCCAAGCGGATGAAATGAGAGCTCGCAGAAAAAATGAATCTCAAAAAATCGGAATGATGAAAAAAAATGGCGAAAATACTGATGCCATCCAAGAAGATGTCCGCAAACTCGGAGATGAAATAAAAAAATTAGAAGAACAACAAACCGAATTAGATGAAAAACAAAGAGATATTCTTCTTCATATCCCAAATATTCCTGATGAAACAACCCCTATCGGAAAATCAGAAGATGATAATGTAGTTGTTTCAACTTGGGGCGAACCTACAAAATTTGATTTTGAATACAAAGCACACTGGGATATATGCGAAGAAAAAAATCTTGTAGATTTTGAACGCGGTGTAAAATTATCCCAATCAAGATTCACCCTATATAGAGGAAAAGGTGCAAAACTTGAAAGAGCAATAATCAACTTTTTCCTAGATGAACATACACTAAATGAAGGTTATGAAGAAATTCTACCTCCATTTATGGCAAACGCTGCAACCATGACAGGCACAGGTCAACTTCCTAAGTTTAAAGATGATATGTATAAATGCGTTGACGAAGATTTATACTTAATTCCAACCGCAGAAGTTCCTGTAACAAATATCTATGCAGGCGAAATTCTATCAGAAGATGAACTGCCAAAATATATGACTGCATATACACCTTGCTTTAGAAGAGAAGCAGGCTCAGCAGGAAAAGATACAAGAGGTCTTATCAGAGTACACCAATTCAATAAAGTCGAAATGGTTAAATATACAACTCCTGAAACCTCCGCTGAAGAACACGCTAAATTAACTGCAAATGGAGAAAGAATGCTTCAATTACTAAAACTTCCATATAGAAAAGTTGCACTTTGTACAGCAGATATAGGTTTTTCTGCTAACAAATGCTGGGATTTGGAAGTTTGGATGCCTTCTTATAACAATTATAAAGAAATTTCCAGTTGCTCAAATTACGGTGATTATCAAGCAAGAAGAGCAAATATCAGATACAAAGAAAATGCAACAGGCAAAACAAGATTTGTTCATACAATTAATGGCTCAGGTCTTGCAGTTGGTAGAACCTTCGCTGCTATTATTGAAAACTATCAACAAGCAGATGGCTCTATCATAATTCCTGAAGTTCTTAGAAAATATACAGGATTTGATAAAATCTAAAATATTAAATAATTCATACTAATAATAAAAAATATGATGTTGAGATTATCAACATCATATTTTTTATAAATAAAATTCAAATTTACTTTTGCTTTTCTCGAATAACAATTTCATACCCAAGAAAATCCAGTATCTCTTGAACCACCTCAAACCTTACACGTTTTCTTCTAAATGGTGCAGAAATCGCATCAGGAACAGGAACATCATAACCTTGTTCCTGCATTTTAGATGCAAGTTTTCTCAAAGATAATCCTTTTTTAAGTAATATTATTTTTATCTCTTCATAAATATTTAACATTTTTATTTCTGTTTCTCTTGAATTATAATTTCATACCCTAAGAAATCAAGAACTTGCTGAACAGTCTTGAAACGAACTCGCTCATGCTTAAATTGTTCGGACAAACCTCCTTTTACAGGAACTTTATATCCCATTTCCAATAATTTTGCAGCCAATTTACGCATGGATAACCCCTTACGCAAAAGTATTATTCTGATTTCCTCGTATATATCAAGCATAATATTAACTAATACTTCCTATCTTTTTACTTTTGCTTTTCGTGAATCCTTAACTCATATCCAAGAAAATCAAGAATTTCTTGTACATTTTCAAATCTGATACGTTTATTATTAAATGCTGTTGATACAGTGCTCTGTTGAGGAATATCATACCCAGCCTCTTTCATAAGAGCAACAATCTTACGCATAGAAAGTCTTTTCTTTAATAGTAAAATTTCAATTTCTTGTTTTATATCTAGCATAATTACAGTTTAAAATTTTAATAAAATATTGACAAATGTATAACTTTCTAATTTATATTATAGATAATTGATTGTTATTATCATTAAATGTGTAACAATATAAAACACGAATTATTATGAAGAAACCACAGGAAGAACACGACGCATACGTAAAATATTTAGACGAAAATTTTGATGAAGAGGAATACATTATAGTACCTGAAACAATATGGGGAGAAATAGCATATATTTATTTCATACTAAAAGATATGTTACAAACCCGCAAAGACATCAAAAACAAATATCGACTATTAAAGCGACAAATACAATTTTTCAAACGTTGGCAATGCTTAAAATATAATATCAATGTAAAAGATTTTCGACCGGAAATAAAATGGGGTGAAGATAAATAACTTTTATGTTAAAATCATGGCATGTTTGGATTTCTAAAAAGCAAAATAGAGGATTTCAAGCAAAAAATATCGAATACCACACAGAACTTAGTAGGGAATGTATTAGCAAATATAGATGAAACTGAGGAAAGGTATTCAGAATTTACGCTTGATGATATAGAGGACACATTAATCAGTGCGGATTTAGGGGTTGGGTATGCTGCAGAACTTGTGGACAGATTACGCAAGATGAAAAATGCAAAACCATCTGAATTAAAGACGTACTTAAAAGAAGAATTTAAAAAGACACTTTCTGCTGCGGGAACAACCGAATTAGCATATAAAGACAACGAATTAAACATATATTTTATAGCAGGAGTTAACGGAGCGGGAAAAACGACACTAATAGCGAAGATGGCTTATCTGTTTAAGAAAGAGGGGAAAAAAGTTCTTATTGCAGCCGGAGATACATTTAGAGCGGCAGCAGAAGAGCAATTAAACATCTGGTCAGAAAGAGCCGGAGCGGATATTGTCCGCAGGGATAAGGCTGATCCGGCTTCTGTTGTTTATGAAGCGATACAGAAGGCCAAAAAAGAATCTTATGACGTAATATTAGTTGATACGGCAGGAAGATTGCAGAACAAATTCAACCTAATGGAAGAACTTTCTAAAATAAAGACCGTTATTGATAAACAAGCTCCTGAAGCATTAAGAGAGAGCATCTTAGTAATTGATGCGAATACAGGGCAAAACGGATTACAGCAGGCAAAAGTATTCACACAGGCGGTAAATATCACATCAATTGCCCTAACAAAACTTGACGGCAGTTCAAAAGGGGCAATAATTATTGCCATAGCAAAAGAAATGAAATTACCTGTCAAACTTGTCGGAGTTGGGGAGAAAATGGAAGATTTAAAACCATTTAATCCTGATGAATTTATAGAAACTATATTTGAGTAGACACAAAAGACATATATATCTATGGAAATTGCAGAAAATACAAAGACAAAACTCGGAAACACTATTGAACTTGTAGGAAGAATAAAGAAAAATCCGACATTGATAATAGGAGTTTTTCACGGAGATGAACCTCAGGGGAAATTTTTGATAGATAAATACATAAATTCCAACCCCAAAATAGAGAATAAAATTTTTATACCCTGCTTAAATCCTGACGGAATGCAAAGAAATACCCGAACAAACGCAAATGGCGTAGATTTAAACAGGAACTTTCCAACCAAAAACTGGGGGCTAAACCAAGGTGAGAATGCGACATGTAATGATTGCACAACAGCATATTACGGGGGAAGAACTCCTGCCAGCGAACTTGAAACAAAATTTGTTGTAAATATTATAGAAAAATATTCGCCATCATTGATTATAACATTACATGCACCATACAAGGTTGTTAATTATGATGGACCTGCACAAGTTCAAGCACAAAAGATTTCAAATATTATAGGCTATCCTATAGAAGCAAGCATTGGCTACCCTACACCAGGAAGTTTTGGGACTTATTGCGGAATAGAACGTAATATTCCGACAATTACTTTGGAATTGGATGAAAAAATACCGGTAGAAACCTTAATTCCACCGGCATTTAAAATTTTCAATTTATTTTAAGTATTAATCGAAATCAAAATACAAAGTTGAACCGTTTGCGCCATACAAACCATAAACTTTTTCGTCAGGATCATATTTTACGGTAACACCAAGTTGTTTTTGAAGTGCTTTGTTTTTTCTAAGTGTTTCAAGATCTGATTGAGTAAGTTTTTCACCTTTTTTATCGGATTTATCTGCACTTCTCAATTTATCAAAAATTAAATAATTTGAAGCATTAAGATTTAATGCGCTTTCTTTTGTTGCAGATTTCTGATTACCCCACTTATAATAATTTGTAACGTCACCGTTTTTAACAACAGTTTTAGCCTCATTATTTTTCATCGGGCCTTTACCTTTAGTATTTCTGATAGTAACGTTTCCGTCAACTTTTACCTTAAAAGTATTGCCTTGTGCTTTGTTTGCAACTGTTAAATCGCCCATAATTATCCTCCGTTTCTTATGTATATTAAAAGTATTTTTTACAATAATAATTGCTAAAATATTTTTTCATCTTTACATATATTTACCAAAAATTTTGTGATAATATTAATTAAAGAAATGAGGAATTTTTATGAAACTGTTTAACTCTTATACAAATACACTTGAAGAATTTAAACCAATCGAAGAAAACAAAGTAAAAATGTATGTTTGCGGACCAACAGTATATGATTATGCACACTTGGGACATGCAAGATGTTATATCACTTGGGACGTATTATACAGATACTTAAAGTTCAAGGGTTATGACGTAACATATTGCCGTAACGTGACAGATGTAGATGATAAAATTCTGAAAAAAGCGGAAAAAGAAGGCAAAACTCCTGAAGAAGTTTCACAATATTGGTACAAACAGTTTTCAAATTCAATGAAAGCCCTAAATACACTAAAACCTGATATTGAACCATTTGCGACCAAAACACTTGGCGAAATGATTTCAATAGTAAAAGATTTAATTGCCAAAGGTTACGCTTATGAAGCAAACGGCGATGTATATTTTAGGGTAAAAAAATTCCCAAAATACGGCCAATTATCAAAACAACCTATAGACCAACTTGAAAGCGGTGCAAGAATAGAAGTTGGAGAGATGAAGGAAGATCCGCTTGATTTTGCGCTGTGGAAAAAAGACGAAAAATTCGGATATAAGTCCCCTTGGGGAGTAGGACGCCCGGGATGGCACATAGAATGCTCTGCAATGAGCCGTAAATATTTAGGCAGAACTATTGATATACACGCAGGCGGTGCAGATTTGATATTTCCACATCACGAAAACGAAATTGCTCAATCTGAATGCGCAAACGGTTGCAAATTTGTAAATTATTGGCTTCATAACGGCTTCGTAACTATCAATAAAGAAAAAATGTCAAAATCACTTGGAAATTTCTTAACCATTGATGATATGTTAAAAAATTATGATGCAAATACTCTAAGATTATTCATATTAACAAATCACTATAGAATGCCAGTAGAATTTTCAGATGAAGCATTAAGTTCTGCCAAAGCAGGTGCAAAAAGATTAGTTAACGCAAAACAAACACCTATTAATGACTCACTTGATATTACTAAAACTGAAGAATATAAAGCATTCACCGAAGCAATGGATGAAGATTTAAACACATCAAAAGCACTTGCAATATTATTTGACCTTGCTAACAGAGCCAATAAAGGCGAAGAAAATGCGTATACAATATTATACAAACTAGGCACAGTTCTTGGTTTCACCTTTGAAAAAGCAGCCTTAACAGAAGAAGAACTGACAAATGCGGTAAAAAAACTTTCTAAAGCACTTTCTCAAGAATTTGATTCCATGGACAGTGTACTTAAATTAAGACAACAAGCCCGTGCAGAAAAAAATTGGGAAATTGCAGACAAAATCCGCATAACACTTGATAATTTAGGAATTGTACTAAAAGATACCAAAGACGGAACCCTTATTGAAAAGAAATTATAATAATGAATTTTTACTATTCAAAACCCTATAAATATCTTTTCTTGATATAATTCCTTTCAAATTATTCAACTTATCAACGACAAACAAATCGTTTACATTGTTTGAATGCAAACGATAATATGTTACGTATAAGTTTTCATCCTCATAAACAGTAACAGGATAAGGATTCATAACTTTTTCGATTTCAAGATTTTGTCCTGTTCCCTGAAACAATAAGTCATCAATATTTGCTTTGGTAATATATCCGCATAATTTTTTCTTTGCATTCACAACGGGATAAACAGGATAAATATTATTTTCAAATTTATCCTTCAAATCATGAATTGAATCTTTTAATCCTACATATTCAACATCTTTAACCATAGCATCTTTTACTTTAATATCAGATAAAATTTTAGCCTCACCGACTTTGGTAGAATCATTAACTATCAGCATAGAGTAAATAGGCTTATGCCCTAATTGTTCTGCAACTAAATCAGCAATCGCAGCACATAACATTATAGGAAGAATAAAATTATACGATCCTGTCATCTCAAAAACCATTACAACAGCAGTAATAGGAGTTCTTGCGACCGCAGATAAAAAAGCCCCCATTCCTAAAACTGATAACAATACAGGATTAACAGAAAACCCTAACAAATTCAAAGAAACGGCAACTATATACCCCAAAAATCCGCCCAACATTAATATTGGTAAAAATATTCCACCAGCAGCACCTGACCCAAAACAAAATGGTGTTAGTATAAATTTTAATAAAAATAACGCAATAACCACACCAAATTGCAATTTATAAGCAAGTAATGCATCCACTGCAATATTACCTGACCCCAATACTAACGGGAAAAATAACCCGATAATTCCAACTACCAACCCTGCAAACGCGGGTTTTATATAATTAGGAACCTTAAAATTATCAAAAATTTTGTTATTAAAAAAAATAACCCTGGCAAACATAACCCCAAACAAAGCAGCCACAATACCTAAAATTAAACACGCGGGAATAATCTCAGAATTAGCACCTGAAATATTATCCGGAATTACAAAACAAGGTTTGTTACCCAACAAATATCTTGATAACGTATCAGCACTAACTGTCGCAATCAAAACAGGAAACAATAATGAAGAGGAAAACTTATTGACTAACTCTTCCAAAACAAATATAGCACCCGCAATCGGAGCATTAAACGTAGCAGCAATTGCCGCCCCGGCACCTGCTGCAATTAATTTATCTTTATCAGTGCCTTTCATTTTAAAGACTTTACCGACCAAAGCACCTGCCCCTGCACCCAACTGAACGCTAGGACCTTCCCTGCCTAAAGATAATCCTGTTCCAATCCCTGCAACACCGGCAAAAAATTTAATAAAAATACTTCTTAAACGTATTAATTTTCCCATTCTGGTTAATGCCATTTTTATATATGGAATTCCACTCCCCTTAGTTTCAGGAGCAAATTTCCATACCAAAATTCCGGAAATTAACCCGCCAATAGTAGTTATCATTGGAAATAGAATAATTTTTAATTTCCAAGGGTATGAATTTACAAAATTTTGAATATATGCAAACAAATTAGATATAGAAACTCGAAATAAAACCACCAAAATTCCTGCAATAATACCAACCAAAATTGCTTGAAGTATAATTTTACTTCGAGAAATTTCACTTATAAAATAACGAGTCTGTTTATAAATTTTCTTTCTAATCACAAAATTGATTATAGCCCAAAAAACTTATTGATTGTATATAATTTTAATCAACCACGCTATCAAACTTTGATGAAATTTCATCTATAATTTTTTGTATCAGGTTACGATTATTATAATAATGCAATCTATAGTGATTATTATTCTTATTCTGATAGCATTTATCCAATATACTATACATTCTGCCAAGTTTTTTAATATCTATTTTCATTGCATTTTTACTATCAGGCGATAAATTATCATACTTTATCAAAAGTTTTGTTATTTCATTCAAATCACTCAATAAATCACTTCCATATTGCATTAAAGGACTATTCCAAGGGTGAATATGAGGGATTTGTAAAACATCCTCATTACTACTTTGAGGATTTAATTTAGCCTTATATTTCCCGCTATTTGTCATTATTGTATCAAGCAATTTAAACCAAACAAGTTTTGTTTCGCGAGAAATTTCACCTAAATTACAAATCTTTTCTGATGCTCTAATAGTATCTCCCAAATTTTCAGCCCTGCCAATTAAGGAATATGGTTTATATTCTGAATAATAAAAAGAATTTTCCAACAAACGTTGCAAATTATAATATATAGAACAATCTTTTTTGCCTTCCAAGACATTATAATCTTCAAAATTACTCAATAATCTCATCAGATCAATTGCATAAATATTATTCTTCTTATTTCCCCAAACAAAATCAGAGGTAAACAACTGCTTGGCACCTCTCAAAGAATTACCGGATATACAATAATCCATCAAAATATAGTTTTTGCCCGAATTCATAATATCTTTTTTACTTAACTTATTTGAATTTAAAAACTTTATAAAAGTTTTTAAACCATTATCTTCTTGTAATTTTTGAATAAAGGCATTGTAAAAATCTTTATAACGAGAATATCTGTAACCATAAAAAAATCTGGCGGCATAACTCATTGGGACATTAACAACATTATCTTTTCCGAGTTTAAGTTCCAAAGCCTTGCTAATGCTCGACAAAGAACGTCCAATTGGTATAACAACATATTTATTTGCCCCAAATTCTCTATCCAGCATTGTTTTTACGCAATCCGCCACGTACGCATGAATATCACCAATATATCTTAAATGCTCCGGCTCATATTTCATTACATTATCAAACTCTTTTCTCAACTTGTTTATTTGAACCGGTGTTAGTTTTAAATACTCTTCTTTTGAAAATTTTTCAAACTGTTCTATTGGATCTTTATTAAATTTTCGAGCCCAAAATCCAAGATTAAATAGTCCGCTGAACGCAATACTAGAACTTTGCAACACTATAGGGCTATTTTTAATAGGTGCTCTTTTATCTGTTTTCTGATAGTTTATCTTATATTGATTATAATAATTTGGGCTTAAATAATTTGCATAAATACGCATAGTACATTTTTAAAAACCCCTAAATATAATTTTTGCTATTTATAAACCATAAATTAGACAGACATTGCATAACCATAATCACTTAATGTCTTTTTAGCAATTTGTCTTCTAAGTTTTTCTAAATATGCCATATCATCCTTTGTGATAATAGTTTCAATTTTAGGGCCACCGCTTTTTATATATTTTGCAGTAATTTCAGGTGAAAACTTAAATCCTTGAGCAGCTAAATTAAAATAATCAGCAACGAATTCAAACCGATTTAATTGAGCATTAGGCATCAAGTAATCAACAGGATTTTTCCTGTAGTCGCGGAATAACTTTGATAAACTCCTTTTACATTTTTTTGCAGATTTAGCAGTTTTACAAGCACCCACTTCTTCTTTTAACCTTGCCGCTAAAGGATTATGCCTGAAAAAGCCCTCATCCCAGGCGCGCTTTAAATCGCTACGAAGAATCAACTGTTCTTTTTTAGTCAAATGGCAAATTTGAGTTTCTTTGAAAAAATTTTTTACCCAAGGAATCTTTTTCAAAAAAGATCCAAAACTATATAAGTGATTATCCTTTCCAAATTTTAAATTGGATATAAAAGGAACATTAATTCCTTTAGTAAGCCAATGCCCTGTTTCATGAATTGGAATGCGCAAATCCAAAAGATTTATTCCCCTTGGATTGTAAATTATCGATTTCCTAAATTGCATACCCAAAATACCGGAAGTCCTCGGAATTGACACCTCTGATAAATACAAATCATTAGGTAATCGATAACCCTTTGATTTTAAAAAACTATGGAATTTTTCTAAAAACTCAGAAGTTTGTAAAGTTTCCAAAGTTTCTTTTGTAAAACCGTTTTTACTAACAATGGATCTTGGAGTTTGCGCAATCTCAATTTTGGTGCATGAAACTTTATTAAGCCTATTTGCCCAATCCCTAATTATAGTTTTATATTCCTTGTATTTAGACTTACTTGCAGCCCGCCTTGCTAATGTTTGCCTAATCCCTATAATAATTCCAATATTCATACAAATTTACCTACTAAAAACAACTTACCATATATTTATTAAGTCATTGTAAATAGAAAAATTGCGTTGCTTTTACATTATTTCATAATTAAACAATAAAAAAAGCGGTAAAAACCGCCTTTTTTACTTATTAACATCAAACTATAGCATACAAACTGCAAGTTTAGATAAAACCTAAAACTACCAGCTTGCTTTTGTAACACCAGGTAATAAACCTTGGTGAGCCATCTTTCTTAGACAAATTCTGCACAAACCGAAATCTCTATGAAAACCGTGAGGTCTGCCACAGATACTGCATCTGTTGTGAAGTCTTACTGTTGGGTATTTTCCGGCAGCAGCAAGTTTTTCTCGTCTAAGTTCTTTGTTAATCATCGCTTTCTTAGCCATGAATTTCTCCTTTATTACTTATTATTTTTTACTACCTTTGAATGGCATACCGAGAAGTCTTAATAATTCTCTAGCCTCTTCATCTGTTTCAGCTGTTGTGATAACTGAAACGTTCATACCCTTAACTAAATCTACTTCTTCATAAGTGATTTCAGGGAATAATGCTTGTTCTTTCAAGCCTAATGTATAGTTTCCACGTCCATCAAAACTTTTTGCACTGATACCACGGAAGTCACGAATTCTTGGTAGTACAACACAAATTAATTTCTGTAAGAAATCATACATTCTATCACCACGCAATGTTGCCATTGCACCAACAGGCATTCCTTCTCTTAATTTGTATGATGCAATTGATTTTTTAGCCTTTGTAACTACTGCCTTTTGACCTGCAATTTTTGTTAATTGTGCTTCAATTGCTTCTGCAATTTTTGAGTTGTGGGAAGCC
>CASELF010000086.1 GCA_949288725.1 uncultured bacterium | reverse complement strand
TTCACAAAACAGATGGTATAATCACGACAACTTAGACTACCAATATAATATTTCTCCGGAAGAACTTTCTGCTAGAATTGCCAGAATAAACAAGTATAAAGATAAATTCTCTCCTAAGATTCTGGAAAAAATTTATAATGGAATGGCAACCGGAAAAGAGTCAACATTTGAGGCTCTTAGTCAAATAGATCCGGAGTTTGCAGACAAACTTATCTCATACAATATAAATGAAGTTCTTGATAATCTTTCAATAGAAACTTTAGAAAATTTTACTAAATGCGTAAAAAAATCAAAAATAAGCGATAGAACTGGATCTAATTTCTGCTATGGATATAGAGACATAGAAAATTTTAAAATTTTCCAAGGGCTCACTGCAGAAGAACTTGATGCATTGTCTTTCGCAACAATAGCAGAGAACGGATCTCAAGTAACCAATTATACAATAGAAGATATGAAAAAGATTATAGCATTAACACCAAAAAGAATAAGAGATGCTATAAAAGATGATGTTCGGTTAAGTTTTTATTGCGATTATATGAAGACTTCTGAACATTCAGATTATCCTGACTTAATTGCTAGTCTTGATGGATTTTCAGAAGCGGACTTAAAAAACATTGGTCCAAAAGCTTTAATAAAATATTTAGACCAATCATATAACCCTAAAAAATTCAATCCGGAAAATCTTGAACAATGGAAATCTATTTCACAGAATGCAAAAGATAAACTCGGAGAAGATGCATTTTACATCCTGACAGATACAAACCCATTCGATCCTAAAGAGTTTAATAGAAAAATTCAATATTTAAAAGATAAAAATGTATTTGATGAAATTCAACAATCATCACTATACAAATTCATTCAAAACACTTCGCCTGAAATGGAAAAGTGTCTGGATAATATAATTTCTTCAACTGATTTTAATACTAAAGATATCAATTACTTAATATACAACTTAAGTGACATCAGACAACTAGAAAATCCTGATTGGGATTTTGTAAAAGAACTTATTTCAAATCCTAAAGTCAAAGCGAAGGATATTCCGGAGATTTTATCTCCACTTAATAAGCAAGAACCTACACGTAATCAACAAAAAGATTTTGCAAGATATTTAATTGCCAGAGGAGATCTTGAAGCAAAAGATATCAAAAATCTATTATACAAAATTGCATGGCATGAGCCCGACTTAAATAATGAAAGAATAAAATTTGCTAAGGAACTGCTAGATAATCCAAATGTTGCAAAATCAGATGTTGAAGGTTTAATAAAACATCTTAACATCGAAACATATGCTGCAGAAGAAAAATTAATTTTAAACATGATAAATGCAAAACATTTTCCTGTAGAAACTATTAGTACAATATTCGAGAATATATCTAACGCTTATGGAAGACACTGTCAAGAAAAATATGAGATTGTTGGTGATCTTATAGAAGATAACCGCTACGAAACTAAAGAGATTTGTAACATTCTAGATTCATTATGGTACAAAAATGAGCCAGATGTATTATCTTTAGCAAGAAAATTTATTAAGAATTTAGAAGAGAAAAACTTCAACGCTCGAGAAATCATTATAGCACTTGATGGACTGACTAATGAAGCTAAAATTGCTGCTCGACAAATTAAATTTGCAAACGAACTAGCTAACAACAAAAATTTTGACAGGAATTATATAGGGGCAACAATCAATCCATGCAGAAATGATGTGGTTGAAAATTTTGCAAGAGAACTTATTGAAAATCAAAAAATTGATAACAATAAAATTTATATAATACTTAACATGATCGTCGAACAAAATGCTAATATACAAACAGACATTGCAAGAGAAGCTATCGAAACTAAAAACTACGAACCGCACGAAATTGCTTCATTAATCGACATCGTAAATCGGAATAAAACAATTGCACCTGACATATTAGCCGGCAAAATCAAAGATTTTATCTCAACAGGTATAGACACAAGCTTAATACAAGATATTTGTAATAATGCTAAAGCAATATCTATTTTCAACAATGATGTTGTAAATATATTAAAAAGATTAAAAGAAAATAACGCAAATGTTCAACAAGTTGTTGAATTGATTTCAGACGGAACAATTCCTATTGAACTCGGCAAAAAAATAGATGTCTTACTTGCTTTAGCACAATTCACTCCGGAAGACAAAGCTATTCTTAGGAAGCAAGGTATTGATTTTGATGCCAGAATACAAACCATAATGCTTGCAATAGACAAAAAATATCCAACCATCGAAACCTCTCAAGAGAATATTCTTGATTTTCTAAAACATATATCAAACACCGGAAATTCAGATGCTGTTATTAGAAATGCAGACTTTGCGCAATTTGGAAAAGATGGCATTCCTCTACAATATACTCGTGATAATTTCATGCACAACATGGATAACATAATAGCAAGAGGTGGACTATCAGAAAGAGTTATTCCAACAACAAACGCAGAGATTCCTGAATTAAAACTAAGCAACGAAGACATTCAATTAACTAAAGAAAAAATACAATCACTCGCTTCAGGTCATAAACAAGAAGAAGTTGAAGTAATATTTGAAGATGGACCTCAAAAGGGAATCCGCTTCCTTGGAACGCAAGGAGGTTCAAATAAGGCTTATTATACCCAAGTAGGTGATAAACTCTACTACATTAAATATCCAACCGCAGAAAAACTGGGACCAAGTGTTGAAGAAGTAATCGCTTCACGTTTATATAGGGCTGCAAGAATAGATGCTCCTAACATGAAATATATTTATAATGAAGACGGCAAAATTATTGGTATGGCAGGAGAATATGTTCCTAACTTAAGTGCAACACCTAAAGAAAAATCTCATTTCACAGAAGGGTTTGCAGCAGACGCTTGGCTTGCAAACTGGGATGCACCTAAAAATGATAACACTCAGTATAGAGAATCAGGCGTAATCAAAGTGGATGTCGGAGGCTCACTAAGATATCGTGCAAGAGGTGAAATGAAAGAATTTTCAAGTATTGTCAATGAAATATCAACTTTGATTGAACAAAATTCACAATTCATGTCAATGACAAAAGAAGAGTTATTGGCATCACTTAAACACGTGACAGAAACACCTGACGCAATAATTAAAAAGATTATAGACGAATCCCCACTTGATGATAATCGCCTTATTAACACATTAATTAAACGTAAAGAATACCTAACTATTTTTGCAAAAAATCTAGAAATCTTAGATGAAACTCAATTTAAAAATATTCTTGAAATGGTTAATGAGGCAAAACGCATGACCACAGAAGAATTTAAAGATGATGTAAACATCGCAGAACAACTTGGTTATTATCGTACCAAAACAGGTTTTGAAGGATTATTAAACACAACCGGTACTAGAAACCTTGCCCTACAACCACAACAACAAGAAACTGTAAATCAAATGATTGCAGAAATTGAAAAATTCACAAAGGAAAATAGAATTTCAGATGATATAGAAATTGAAGCTGAAACAAGAGATTTCTTAAATGCTATTCTGAAAGGTGTCCCTGAATTTGCGGCTTTCTTTGGAAAACCTCAACACGATAAACATGATTACTCTCTTGATGTACATATTTTAAAAGTACTCCAAGAATCTTTGAATGACCCGCTATACCAACAACTTGATGATACAAGTAAAATTGTTTTAAAATTCTCAACTCTTTTACACGACATCGGCAAGAGATATCTTATAGAGGGTTCCGATACAGGACACGCAGAAAAATCAGCAGAATATGTATATTCAATTCTTGATAGATTTAATTTATCAAAAGATATCAAAGATAGAATTATATCTATAATCGAAAATCATCACTGGTTCAAAGATTACAACTTGAAAAACATAACACCTGCAGAAATTGCAACTCTATGCCGTAGACCTGAAGATTTT
Source organism: uncultured bacterium (assembly GCA_949288725.1). Classification (GTDB taxonomy): domain Bacteria; phylum Cyanobacteriota; class Vampirovibrionia; order Gastranaerophilales; family Gastranaerophilaceae; genus Zag111. Next base: position 53,782 of record CASELF010000086.1, on the reverse strand, counting down.
ATGATATATCAAATTATGGCAAAAGCTGACTTGAAGAGTGTTAACGATAAATTTTATTTAGAAAAAACAGAAGCTTCAACATTAGAAGAAGCCGATAGAAATTTTGCAAAAAAAATGGCCGAAATTCAGCCTTACGTTGAAACCCTTTCAGAAAAACAAGTAGTAATAACACCTTCAAAATTCGTAAAAGTTCCTGAAAGAGTAACTTCAAGCGGTAAAGTTCTACAAGCAAGAGAATTTCCAAAAGAAACAGTTCTTCTAAACGGAGTTGAAACTGAATTCGAAGTTCTAAACTTGTCAAATATGGACATGAATACAAACATGTTCCAATACGGATTTAACAACATTGCATTAAAAGATTTAAGATTACTTGTACACATGGTACTAGAAAAAATTAATCTTGAAGTCTTCAAAACCCTTGCTCAAAATCCAATGAACAATTCAGCACAATCACTATCTATGATAAGTATGGATGATAAATCAACTTATTACAATTTAACTTTTGGATTTATTGTAGATGTCGACAACGCGAATATAGCTCACGCATACTTCTCTAACACCAACTCCGGAACAAAAAAAGGATTCAAGAACTTTGTCAGTGAAATGTTTGAAAATTCTGAACATAGATCCTTTGTTAAAAATAAATTTCTTGAATATTTTAAACAAAGAAATTGTGAAATTTCAGACAAAGAATATGCCGCAATTACCCGTTACATTAGGAAAAAGCAATATCCTGAAACACAAATTAAAGGGTTAAAAATCGGAGATAGAGTCTTCTCAAAAGAAGATCTTATTGGAGCATTCACATATTCAAGAGATAAATTAATCTCAGAAAAGAAAATGAAAGCTCACGGAATGCATAATGAAATCGTTGGTTTGAATGCACAAATCAAAGGACTTATCGCAAAGGTATCATCGCTAAAAGAATGCCCTGATTGGTTCTTAGAATTTGCACGAGATAATAATTTACCTATCATCTTGGTAGGTAAATAAATAAATCTTTAATGCCAATCATCCTTATATTTTTCATAACATAGTTTAAGTTCATCATAATCGATATTAGATTTCTTTCTAAATACAAATAAAGAATCTGCATCTTCAACTTTGTCTAAATATCTTTCAATAATATGATATTCTTCCCTCATACTATAATCATGAATCAATATCGACACATCTTCGCTACATTCCAAAATAGATTTCAAAACACAAGCGACACGAAACCTACCATCAACAAAAACTGTATCAAAACAAACATTTTCGTTTTTAAACACATCCGATGAATATTTATAAAAAACATCCTTCAAATCATTATTAATAGGAACACCCCATTCTTTAACCGCTCCAATATTAGCGTAGAAAAATTTCAATCTTTTATTGTAAATACTATCTTTTATAACTTTCCAGGAAGATAAATATTTTATCCAATTATCATCAGATTCCACCGAATAAACTTTCGTATTTGAATATAAAACAGCCAAGAAAGTAGATCCGCCTGAACCAAACTCTAAATAATACTTGGATAAACTCAAATATTTTTTCAGCAAACTCTTTTCATTATCAGTCAAAACCAACGGAAAACATGTCGGATAATCTTCTTGACAATGTATTTGATATTTCACAAGTTGTTTTATGTAAGCATCCTTCTGCTTAATTTGTGACTGCAAATCAGAAATTTGTTGGTCAAGACCAGAAAATTTCAATAGCATACGTCGAATAATAGATTTCATCTTTTTCATAAAACTATTAAACAATAAACAAATAAAATTCCAATCAAAAAATATATTTTTATTTTATAATTAAATTGATGAAAAAAATACTACAAATAATATTTTTATGTACGACCTGTCTTATACTATCTAATGCAAAAGCCTTTGCATTAACAGATTATTCTAAAGACATCAATTGGCTTGCAAAACCTAATGAAAACAAATACTCCGCAGACGGGGAATTCTTCTTTTCCGTCTGCATCCTTCAACATAAAAACTAATGGAGAAAATTGTAATTACACATACGTTATGCAGGCAAAACTAACCACTTCAAATGGGGGAGATGTAAACGCTTATTTCAAAAACTCAAATAGGGATTATATTATTTTAGGAAATGTTTCCTCCTCAAATTTACCGAACACAAATTCCATAAATAATATCAAAAGTGGAACACCAACTGCAACAAATAATCCAAATGCTATTGCATATCCTATCAATAACATTCTTACAAATATTGATTCGGCTACAATGGTTAACAACTCCACATCCGGAGGATTATGTTACTCAATAGATATGGGAAATTCACAAAACGGAAACATCGTTCAAACTCTTGGAGCAATTCCATTAACTAACACATACTCTATATCAAACGACAGAGCGGGAGAGTTATAAACGTAAATTATCAATATTATCAAATGGGTGGATACATAATTAATAATATGTTTCTACCAATGAGTTCAAGACACTCAATTAATTTGGTGGTAAATGACGCCTTTGCACTACTGCCATCGGGAATAAAATCTATCGGATATACCGACGAAAACAAGGGTTATGTTGATGTTGTTACTTTTTCATTATTGTACTAAACAACGAAAAAGGAGAAGAAGTTTCGTATAGTACAGTTGATGAATATGGAAACTTTTATTTCTCAGGAATTTCACCGGGGAACTATAAAATTAAGCTTGATGACAGTTTCATATATTCAAATTCATTAGAAAATTACAATGGCAAAAGTGAATTAAGCATAAATATCCCATACGGCTACAAAAAATTTGTAGACATAAATAATCTTGAACTAGTTTATAAATCAATTTAAAAAAGACTTAATAATCAAATATATTTTTGAATATATTTTTGCACATCAAATTTTGTTTTTAAAGAATTGTACGTCATCCGCCTAATTTTCCCACTCACAGGATAATCCGCAAAAGCCCTGTCATGAAGCCCTGCAATTGCCCACAAAATGTTTACGTAACCACTGGAAGAAGGTGCATCATAAGCAAATTTATCATTCAAATGAATTGCGTACTCTAAAGCTATCTCAGGCTCCAAAGTCCACTCTAAAATCTTTTTTGCCCAATACATTCTCAAATATCCGTGAATTATACCTTCGCTTAATAATTGTTTCTGAGCAGCATTCCACAAAATATCATGAGTTTGAGCCCCCTCTAACTCATATAAAGAATAATTGTAACTTCTCATATCATTTTTGTGATAATTCAATGAACTCTGAGCCCAAATTGGAACTCCTCCAAAACCTTTGTAATCATCACAATATAAACAAAAATTATCTGCCAATTCTTTTCTTATAATAAGCTCTTCCAAAAAACTTTCTTTATTAATCTCGGGAACATCAGCCCGAACAACTTCTAATGCAACCCTCTGAGAAGATATAAAACCTAAATTCAAATATTTTGACAAACCGGATAACACACTTTTGGTTGGATTATTTTTAAAATCCGCATAATGAGATAATTTATTTTCAATAAAATTTTTCAAAACTAAATCTGCATCTGAAGAATATTCGATAAAATTTTTATACTCAGTTAAAAACGGATATATCTTCTGATAAATTTTTCTTCTCAAAGTCGCTGCGGAATATTCCTGCTTATCAGAAACAAATCTGCTCGGAATAATATTATGTCCATCAACTTCATAAATCGAGCATTCAAGATTCTTAAGCCAACTTCTATCTAAAATCGGATTAAAATCAATCACCAAAACAGCAACGCCCAAATGTTTCAAGTATTCTTCAATATCCCCTACATAAACTTCAAAATCTAATTCTAATTTTTTAAACGCATTTTGAGTATTATTTATCTGCTCATTAATAAAATCTTGCTTTCTTTTACATCCATAAAACTTTTTTGGATGAATTATTCTAAGAGGAAGTTTGAACTCTTTTGATTTTTGAAGAGCCAATTGGAGTGCAAAATTATCCTTCGCTCTTAACTCTCTTTCGCAAAGATAAACAATAAAATTCCCGCAAAGATCTGCGTCTTTAAGAATAAAAATTCTGCTGGTATTAATCTTCTCTTCAACATCAAAATCAGTTGGAATATATGAGAGCAAAGTGTTTTTAAGAATTTTCACCATTCATATATTCTGTCTCTCAAGAACAAAAATCTCATTCTCCAATTTTCCAAATAAATATTTAACCCTTATAAGTTTTTAAACCACTTTGCAGCCAGTTGGAAAACCTTGCACGCATTGCTTCCTGAGAGAAATAATGTCTGTCCAAAGCCTTAAACTCTTCTTCACAAACATTCTGATATTTCCCCTTCCTTAAGCAATCACAGACATTAAATAGAAAAATCTTCCTTAAATATTTAGCCATATTAGACTTATATTCAACTGCATCAACTTCACTCGCTTGTGAAAAACAATTTTTTAAATTCAAAATATCTAACTTTCCAACAGAAGAAAAATCTTTAAAGCGATTTAAACTAAATAATGTATGGAAATTTTCCTGAAAATCTTTTCCTAAAACTTGATTTATAGATTCCAGAAAAAAGTTGCACGGATTTTTTCCAAAAATATCCCTGCGGAAGAACGAATCAGCATTACAAAGAGAATTTCCTGAATAAGTATAATCAAATAATATATAATTTCTATTTGGATTTTTTTCTAGTAAATCAATATTAATCCCAATACTATCAAGATACTTTCTATAAACATCAACATCAGGAACCGTCTTAGGCAATTTTTCTCGAAGACCTGACAAAGGTATTATCTTAACATCAGCACCTAAAAATCTCATAGTTTCAGCGATTGACGCAACAGAACGTCCCATTGCAATCAAGGTATAATTATTTCTGCCGTACGATTTATCAAAATAAGCTTTTCCTCTTATTGCAGCAAAGCAATTCAGTTGAGCAAGTTCCTTAACTCTTTTTGGAGTAACGTTTTCCAATACACTTTTTATTGAAGGAGAAATATTATCATACACTGCAGGCGAAATCGTATCTCCTATTTGCTTTAAACAAGAATTTCCAATACGTATAAACTCGTTCTGCCCATTAAATGAGACATTTCTATTTCTTTGTTGTCTGTTTGGGTAAAATGTATTATTAAAAGAATTTATTATCATACTGATTAAATGTTTAAAAATAAAAAATTTTGCTACTCAAATTTTATAACATCACCCGTACAAATTTCTTGCACAGGAAGATATTTTGCTAACGTTATCTTCGACTTTAAGTCACAACAGTGACAAGGAGCCAAATATTCTACACCTTCCGATTGTAAATATTCACCCAAATCCCTTAATTCAAACTCCGACTTATCTATTAAGTGCATTCCGCCCAAAATCCCATATATTTCATGTATCCCTGTAACGTTTTTAGCATGTTTTATTATATTTTCAATCCCTGAATGCGAACATCCGGTTATGATAAAAAGCTTTTTATTATAGACATAAACCAATGCTGAATCATCTTTATCATTTGAAGTATTATTTTCAATTTCACCCAAAAAATATAAGTTATCAGCTACTTTAAAGACACCTGAGGTAAGATTTAATCTAAATTTATTTTCTAACTCTTCTTTTGTTAAAGGACAACCATATTGAGTCCCATCGGGATCACATTTTTCATCAAAAATTCTGGGATGAGCCGTAAATAAAATTTTATTATTCTTGGGATTAAAAAACCTAAGCCCTCCACTATGATCATCGTGTCCATGAGACAAAACAACATCTGTTAAATTATTCAGATCAATATTGAGAGTTTTCGCATTTTGTAAAAAAATATCGCTATAACCTGTATCAAACAATATTTTTTTATCATCTGACTCAATTAAAAGTGACAGTGCAGGTTCTGCAACCAGATACCTGTCTATACGAGAATTATTTTCGACTAAAACAGTTATTTTCATAAGATTATTATAACAAAACATTATTAACTTGTGTTACATATGTATTTACTAAGTCCAGAAAAAATGCTACACTGAGGCGAAGGGGGTTAATATTATGAGAATACCAGCAATCAATAATTCACCAAATTTTAATGGTTTATGGGGTACTCCGCAAAAAATGCTTGCGGGAAATGAATACACAGCATTGTCATACACCACAAAAATATATTATCCATATAAAGATGAAACAGAAGATTCGATAGAAAGTGTTAAGAGAAATAATCAAAGTGAATATCACGCAGATTGGTACCAAACAGGCGGTTCATATGTTGATGAAAAAGTTGACGTAGATGAGAAAAACCCCCTAAAAATAACTGAAAAAGAATTTTTAAAATATCAACAATCAGGCTTAGGAGCAGTAAAACCGGAAGAAGTTACACATCCGGTAGAAAAAGAACTTGTAAATAGAGGTTTGTATATCCATATGAACAAATCCCAAAAATATATTGATGAAATCAATTGGCGCAATTCTTATGGATATAAAATACTTAACTTTTTGAAAAAAGCTGGACACAAACTCAAAAAAATCTAATCTTATCTAACTTGTATTTGAGTATGATTATTCTACGAACAGATTAAACATCCTCAATGTTCAGGTTCTGTATCAATTTATAAAAATCCACATAAAATAAACTTAAATTTAAAATTGAATTCTAATAATGATGAGCCTCCAAGTTGGATAAAGAAACTTAGGGAATTTGTTCTTAAATATTAGTCTATTTGTAACTTTTTATGAATTTTTTCTATCATCAGCTTCAATGTGACATAATATAGATATCAGATTTTGTTTAAGTACATGAGTTGTTTATGGGGAAGGTTATAATGGTAAATCATGTTTTAAATGTTATTTCTAATTTGAAATTTATATCTGTTCAGGGTATAAATCCCGAAATCGCAGGAAATGTTACTAAAGTTGTTAAGAAATCAAATGTGATTAGCAAACAAAATGTTTCAACTACTAATCCGAATTATTGTAGAAAAATTATCAGTAAACTTGAAAAAACACCGGAAAAAGATGTTTTTACATCTTCAGCAACTCCAGTTACATCTTCAGTTGATAAAGCTCCTAAAAATCATCATAGACCAAGAAATTCAGGAGATAAAAATGCAATGGCTTCATATTTTGATAATTCAAAACAGTCTGCAATCGAAGAAATGAACGAAAGAAAACAAGCCTGGCTAGATAGCGTTGTTGAAGAGTTAGAAAATAAGAAATAGCAAATTTTAGTCAATTAAAGAAGGAGAAGACAATGAAAAAATATTTGTTTTTATCAATAATAACTTTATGTTGTACAAATCTTGCTTTTGCAAATGATACAGCTCCTGGTATTTTGGATATCACAAAGCAGATGAATACTGAACTTTTACAGTTTAGTAACAAAATGTATTCTTGTACGCCTTATAAACAGCAATTATCATCATACAGCAGACCTGTTTTTTATGAAGTTGTAGGTGTTGAAGGGAATACATGCCACGTGATTAAATCAGGTCAAAACTGTTATTATCCAAAAGATGTCGCACAATCTTATGCATCAAAAAAAATACAAGATTATAAAAAGAGCCTAGATAGTATTAATAGAAATCAATCCTATAACTCATCTTCAGTAAACACTGAGTACTATAACAAAATGGATAATCAGTATTGTAAATATAATTAAATAATGATATTGATAGAACTTGAAAAACAAAAAGTTAAACCAAATCCAATCAGGAATTGACAATCTTGATAAAACTATCGACCAAGAAGTCTATGAATTGTACAATTTAACCGAAGAAGAAATTCAAATTATCGAAAACTGTGATTAACGGAAGCAATATAAAATTGTCAGTTGATAAAAATCCACATAAAATAAAAGACCGGATAACAAATGTCATTCGGTCTTTTATGGTGGAGAATAGGAGACTCGAACTCCTAACCCCCTGCGTGCAAAGCAGGTGCTCTACCAATTGAGCTAATCCCCCGCATTCTTTGGGGTCGGAACTTACGCTCCGTGTAACCGCTTAGTGGTTACTTTTTTATTGTACATGCTAATTTTTTTTTGTAAACCCCTTTTTTATATTTTTCTTTTATTTTTGTTCATTTTTTTCTTTTTTCGCTATAACACTCATGTATGCTTTTACTGTATGCTTACTAATACCAAGCTTTTTTGCTATTTCGTCACTTCCTAAACCTTCTGACATTAAACTTAAAATTTCTTCTAAATTACTTTTCATATTCAAACCCTTCCATTCAAAAGCATAGTATAAACACTTTTCCATGTGTATTATACATATGGCTATTTATTTATGGGCATGCTAAAAACTTATTCAGGTATTTTGAATATCAAAGAAGTATTTATACCGCCAAAAGCAAAATTATTTGACATAATGTAAGGAGTCTTAATTTCTCTTCCCTCGCCCTTTATGTAATCGAGTTTGCCGCACTCATCATCTACCGTTTCCAGATTAACTGTTGGACAGAACCATTTTTTCCTTGCCATATCAACAGACAAAACAGCTTCCACAGCACCACAAGCCCCGAGAGTGTGTCCTGTATAACTCTTGATGGAACTTATCGGAACCGCACGTTTAAATACTTCATAAGTTGCATTACTTTCCGCAACATCACCTTGCAAAGTTGCTGTACCGTGTGCATTCACATAACCTATTTCATCAGGGGAAAGTTCGGCATCCTTTAATGCGTACTCAAGTGCAGACTTCATTCTCTCTTGATTTGGACTTGTTATATGCGTACCATCGGTACTTGTACCAAATCCCACAACTTCAGCATAAATTTTGGCCCCACGTTTTTTGGCATGCTCATACTCTTCCAATATCATAGTGCCCGCACCTTCGCCAATAACAAGACCGTCACGATTTTTATCAAACGGTTTTGGCGTGAGTTCAGGAGAATCATTCATCTGACTTGTTGCATAAAGAGTATCAAAAATTGCAATCTGAGTCGGATGTAATTCATCAGCACCACCTGCAATCATTACGGTTTCATATCCGTTCTTAATCGCCTCATAAGCATATCCAATTCCCATTGAGCCGGATGTACAAGCCGTTGATGAAGGTATCAAACGTCCTGTTGTTTTGAAATAAAGAGAAATATTTACCGCTGTTGTCTGCGGCATCATCTTTACGTAACTACCGGAAGTCACTGTTCGAACTTCCTTTTCTACCATCATTGAATAAAAATCAATTATGCTTTCCAAAGATCCTGAAGAAGAACCATAACTAACGCCGGTCCTGCCGTCTGTAATTATGGAATCTCCCATCAACCCAGCATCTTGAAGAGCTTCTTCCGCACTTACAACGCTCAAAATTCCAACCCGCCCCATTGTCCTTGTGACTTTTCTGTTAAAATGCGCAGGAGCCTTAAAATCAGGAACAATTGCCGCAAGCTTTGTATTCAAACGAGTATAAACTTCCAACTCAGGCATATAACGGACACAATTTTTCATTGACAAAAGCTTCTCAAAAGCTGCCTCTCTATTAAGCCCTAACGGACTTATCTGGGACATGCCTGTAACAACGACGCGTCTCATCAGTACATTCCCCCGTTTACAGAAATCACCTGCCCTGTTATATACCCTGCATCTTCACTCATGAGGTAATTAACAAGACTTGCAACCTCTTTTCCTGTTCCAAAACGCTTCATTGGAATAAGTTTTTTCATCTCATCGACAGGCAAATCTTTTGTCATATCGCTTTCTATAACACCAGGGGCAACACAATTCACTGTAATCTTTCTTTTAGCAAGCTCAAGTGCCAATGCCTTTGAAGCCCCAATAATTCCGGCCTTTGATGCACTATAATTTACCTGTCCGTAATTTCCTCGAATACCTGAAATAGACGACATTGTAACAATCCTGCCCTTTATACGATTTTCAATCATTGGCATCACAATAGGTTTTAACACATTATAAAATCCGCCAAGATTAGTATTCAAAACGCTGTCCCAAGCTTCATCTTCCATTGCCGGAAACACGGCATCTCTTGCAATACCTGCATTCAAAACTACACCAAAATATATGCCATTCTGTTCAATATCTTCTGTTATAACCTTTTTGCATTCTTCTCTGTTAGAAGTATCAAATTTCAAAATACGTGCTTCAACACCGATTTTCTTCAATTCTTCAAGCACTTCTTCGGCTTTTTGAGTATTTTTATTGCAATGCAAAATAATATCATACCCATTCTGTGCAAGATATAAAGCAATTTCTTTACCTATCCCACGACTTGAACCTGTTATTAAAACTTGTTTTCCCATTACTTCACAACTCCGCTATTCAAAAATTCAGAAGCATCCTGCGGTTGATAAGCATTCACCACAGCTCTTGAACATTCCATACTATCATTATAAATTAAACATTCAAATGAAACAAGTTCGTTATCGCAGTAGATTTCATTGGCTTTAACCAAGTATTTCGCACCTTTTTCAAACTTATCAACATTGCTTTTGTAAGATCTTGTTCCGAGCAAAAATCCCAACTTAGGTGTTGGTGAATTGTGCTTAAAATGCGCATAACAAGCAATCGTCTGCGCCATAAACTCAATCCCTGTGATGTATGACACCCCATTTAATTCCTTATCAAAAAAAAGATTATCCTCTTTTATGGTTAATTCCGTTATGATATACCCTTTTTCGAGGTTTATTTCAACAATATCGTCAATCAATATCATCGGGTAATTGTGCGGCAATATTTTTTCTAAATCATACATCTTCTTATTTCCCTAAAATTATAACAGCATTAGTTCCACCAAAGCCAAAAGCATTACACATAATATTTTTAAGTCGCTCCACACAACAATTTTTACCTGCAATTTTCAAAGGTGGTAAATTTGAGTCATATTCTCCATCATAAATATGCGGAGGAACTATATTTGAATTTTTCTCTAATAAGGCACAACATATAGCAGTTTCAATACTCGCAGCAGCCCCGAGGCAATGTCCTGTTAGAGGTTTTGTAGAACTAACAGGAACAGTTGAACCAAAAATCTTATAAACAGCATTTGCTTCCATCAAATCGTTTGAAATAGTGCCGGTTCCGTGAAGGTTAATATAATCAATCTCAGAAGCCTCGAGTCCCGCTTGATTTAACGCCATCATCATAGCATTTGCTGCCTCTATACCTTCAGGCTCAGGAGTTGCTGCATGATAGGCGTCAGAAGTTTCACCCATGCCCAAAATATTTACTCCTTGCCCTTCTTTTTCCAAAATAAATAACGCAGCTGCCTCAGAAATATTCATGCCTGTCCTATTCTTACTGAATGGATTGGAACGGTTTTCGGACAAAACCTCCAAAGACTTAAAGCCTGCAAGAGGGAATTTTGAAATTTCATCTGTTCCACCAACGATTACAGCATCACAGACACCATTTTTGATTAACTTTTCAGCAGTGATGAAAGCCTTAATTCCGGAAGAACAAGCCGTAGAAACTCCGCAAAAAAAGCCTTCCGTTTTAAGATAATTCTTTAAAAACTCGGCAGGATTACTCATACATAGAAACTCAGGATTTTTAGTTTCTTCAAACATATCAATTCCTGTGTTTGTTGAAGCAATTACTATTCCTATTTTTGTTTTATCATATTTTTCAAACAACGCAGAAATTTCAGCTTGCATCTGATTAACACAACAAACTAACATATTATTACATCTGAGCGAGTCTGCCTGAGGAAGAGGAAAGTTTATTTTAAGTTCACAAATAGCACCACGGGTAACATTTTGGATAATTTCGTCCAAATTCTTACCTAAGTTACAAATTGCGGATGTTTTTGTAATTTTAATCATCTCACCTCTTATTGCAGAATTTTTCTAACAATATTATACTTATATTATCATGAAAGAAGTTTTTTTCGACATAAAAAAATATTCCCACGTAGAAGGTGAAGATATAGATGTTTCGTTTATCCCAATGATGACAAGGAGAAAACTGGACAAATTCGGTCGAGCTGCTTTATGTACGCTATACAAAGTATATGACGAAGGCACTGAACCTCAGTTGGTGTTTGCATCAGAATACGGGGATGTAGAAAGAGTAGAAAAACTGATAAATCAAAGAATAGAAGAAGGAGAAGTTTCTCCATCAGGGTTTAGTTCATCAGTACACAATGCAGTAATAGGCTTGTTCTCACTACTTGAAAAGAACAAAAAAGGTTACAACTCTATTTCAGCAGGAAAAGAAACTATTTCAGCAGGATTGTTGGATAGTATATTGTATGATGAAGCAATTTTCTGTTATGCAGAGAACTTAAACGGAATAAAAAGTCTTTCTGTTTCAGTTAAACAGAACCCTAGAGGAGAATACAAACTTTCAGAAAATAACAGCCAATATTCGTCAGATGAATACAAGGACTTAATCGATTTTCTGAATGGAGAAACCGATATTTTCAAAAGTCGCATTTACCAAATTCAAAGGATAACAAAATGAAGTTTATAAGAAGTTTTCTGGTAATGGCTGAAATGAGTATTTTCGGCATTGGCGCATTATTTATAGGACTTGTATTATTCCCCGTTTTAGCATTATTTTTGGACGAAAACAAAAGACGCAAGCATTATGCTGAAATTATTCATAAGTCATGGAAGTTTTTCATATGGGTAATCGAAGTTACAAAAGTAATCGGTGTGCGCATAAACGGCAATTTATCAGACATTCGCGGAAAAATAGTTGTAGCGTCACACCCAAGCTTGATTGACATAATTCTTTTGATCGGTCAAATGCCAAACTCTCTTTGTCTTGCTAAAAAAGAACTTTTAAAAAATCCGATTATGCGAAACATCGTAAAATCCTTGTATATCATTAATGATACAGACCCTGAGATATTCAAAAAAGATGCCATAAACGCCTTAAATGACGGCTACAATATTATAATTTTCCCAACGGGCACAAGAACACAACCCGGAGAAAATATAAAAATTCACAAAGGAGCAGCCCAACTTGCAGTTATGACAGGTATAAATATCGTTCCTATTAAAATCGAAACTGATTACCCTTTTTTGATAAAAAACCACTCCCCGCTTGATGCCGGAGAAAAAACAGTTAACTATAATATTACAGTTCTGCCTGAAATTAATATCTCTGAATATAATGTAGAAAACATCGGTGAAATCAAAGCCCGCAACCACATATCAGAAAAAATTAAAGAATGCATAAATTGACTTTGCTCTTAAATTAGGTTATAAAATTATTATAGGAATTAAGCATATGACATTGGAAAATGAAATAAAAGAATTGATAATAAAATCATTGGAACTTGAAGATATTCAAGCTTCAGACATTCAAGACGAAGATCCTCTTTTTAATGATGGGCTAGGTCTTGACTCTATTGATGCCCTTGAACTTGGAATGGCATTAAAGAAAAAGTATAACCTCAAACTTTCTTCAGACAAAGAAGAAAACACTAAGCATTTTTACTCAGTAAAAACACTCGCTGATTTTGTAAGGAGTAATATAAATGAGTAAGAGTTTTACATATGATGAAATAATGGACAAGTTAAAAGAAATTCTTGTTGAAGATTTTGAGATAGAAGAATCTCTTATAACTCCTGAGGCAAATTTGTTTGAAGATTTAGAGCTTGATAGTATTGATGCTGTGGATTTAGCTGTTAAGCTTCAGTATTTTACTGAAAAGAAAATCCCGCCGGAAAACTTTAAACAAATTAAAACGGTAGAAGATGTTGCAAAAGCTATTGAAGAACTTTTGAAATGAATTTAAAATTTATTTTTCCTATTTTTATTACATTAACTGTAATTTTAATTTTTCATTACACACAAATTCATTTTGTAAAGTTTTACCCTGTTTTGGCTAATTTGACTGTTTTTATAGTCTTTTTCTCATCTTTATTTAGAGACGAAACAATTATCCAAAAAATTGCCAAACAATTTGAAGGAGAGTTAGATCCGTTCACCAAAACATACACGCGAAATCTCACCTATGTTTGGTGTGTATTTATGCTCATAAACCTTGTAATTTCAATAATTACAGTTTTTTTAGAGGAAAAATGGTGGGCATTATATAATGGGTGTATTTCATATTTTGCACTAGGCGTAATGTTTATGGTTGAATATATTGTAAGAATAGTTTTGAGAAAGAAGTATAGAGGATGATTTTAGATAAATTTTACACAGACAAATATGACAACGATATTATTTTTGTGAATCCTGATGTAACTTATGGAGAATTCAAAAAATTTGTTTACGGACAAATACGTGAGTTTGAAAGCTCTCCCATAAAAAATACTATTCTGCTTGGAGATAATTACTTTGAGTTTGCAGTAAATTTCTTTGCATCAATCTTTGCAAACAAAAATATTTATCTGATTTCAGACAGAACACGTGTAAATCATCTGAATTTTGAACATATATTACCTAAAAAACCAACTCAAGCAGAAGGGACTATAAATACTAAAATAGACCCGAAGAATGTAATGATTAACTTCTACACTTCAGGCTCAACAGGAGAACCAAAACCAATCGGAAAAACATTACATAACACGGAAGTTGAAGCATATTGTACCATTGAAGAGTTTGACATAAAAGAAGATACTATTTTGGTAGCTACAACATCACTTGCTCACAGTTTCGGATTAGTATTCAACTTTATCCTTCCATTTGTGGGAAATTGTAAAATAAACCAAAAAAAAATTGAATTTCCTGAACAATTAGATGTTAAAGACAATTACATTTTGATTTCAACCCCGTCATTTATGGAAAAATTAGCAAAATACGATTTTGTTTTTGAAAAATCACCGGAAAAACTGTTCCTTGCAGGTGCTAAATTGAAGCCGGAGATCCTGAATTACTTTAAAAAGTATACTGACGTTATTGATATATATGGCAGCACAGAAACCGGCAACATAGCATTCAAAAGAGATAATGAAGATTTCCAAGTTTTCAAGGCTGTACAAGTCACAACCAATGAAAATAGCCAAATTGTAATTTCTTCAGATTTTTTCCCGCCTGACAAAATCGTGTTGTCCGATATTATTGAATTTACTCAGGCAGGGAAATTCGTTGTAAAAAAACGTGCAGACAGGATAGTCAAAATTCTGGAAAAGCGAATATCTTTGGATGAATTAGAAACGCACCTAAAAAGACACGAAAAAGTTAAAGATTGCTACTGCATGGCTTATGAAGAAAGAATTGCCTGCGCAGTTGTAACCGATGATGTTACACTCGAAAAGACAGAATTAAGAGATTATCTCGGGCAATATAGTGAAATTTTACCTAAAAGATGGCGCTTTTTGGATGAAATCCCAAGAACTATGAACGGTAAAGTTGATAAGGCTAAATTACACAGAATATTTGGGATGAATCTATCTTTGCCTTTTGTAAAATCCAGAAACATTTCCGAAAATTCCGCAAAAATAGATTTAATCTTCAAAAAAAATTGCAACTTTTTCAAAGGGCATTTTGATGTGATGCCAATATTACCGGGAGTTGTACAAATTTATTTTGCCAAATACTTTGCAGAAGATATTTTTAATATAAAAATTTCTGAAGAAGAAGTAAAAAAAGTTAAATTTTCAAATATAATAAAAGCTGATGTAATTATAACTTTGAAATTAACGTTAAAAGAAAACTCTGTTGAATTTGCCTATGTGGCTAATGACATAACATATTCTTCGGGTATATTTGTAAAGTAGTCTAAAATTTGAGGTATAAAATGAAAATTGAAGCAGAAACCTACATAACCGTCCAGTTCTTCGATCTTGATCCTATGAATGTGGTCTGGCATGGAAATTATATAAAATATCTCGAGACTGCTCGTTGTGACCTGTTGGCAAAAATTGGTTATGACTACACAGATATGGCTCGAGATTGTGTTGCCTACCCGGTTGCGACTATGGACTTGAAGTTTATGAAACCATGCAAGTTTAATCAGAAGTTAAAAGTAATATCTTCACTTGAAGAAATTGAACCATGCCTGATTATAAAATACACCATTTTTGATGCACAAACTAATGAAAAAATGTTCAAAGCAAAAAGCATGCAAATTTGTGTTGATACAAAAACTCAGGAAAGTTATTATTCAGCTCCAAAGGGTTTGAAAGAAAAACTTGCTTGTTGTAATATTTAGTTATGAAAAAATTTGTAGGAATATTTATAGGATTAATATGCGGCGGAGTTGTACTGGCTAATGAGGCAATTTTTCAACATCCGTCAAGTATTACAAAAGTGCAAATCCCTCAATATTCACAAGTTGCCTGTAAATTTACTCAAACAAAAACTATTCCAAATTCAAAAGCGTATATAAAATCAGGCGGAAACTTTAAATTTGATGTAACCAAAGGGGTTGTTTTTGAAACTCTGTATCCTAAAAAATCCACAACAGCTTACACGACTGAACAAAGTAAACGCATAAGCGACATTATCATTGCGATTAATAAAAAAGATTATTCCTATATAAATCAAAATTTTAACGTTTATTATCTAAAGACATCCACGAATTGGGAATTAGCTCTGAAACCCAAAAAATCTTCAAAAATAAGTTCAGTTATGGACTCCATAATTATTGAAGGCAACAATTATATCAATAACTTGGATATTAATACCTTAAAAAGCGGAAGTACAAAAATAAACTTTACAGAATGCAGATAATATGAAAAATTTTTTACGTATTTTATATTTGTTGTTTTTTATCGTAGCAGGAATTTGGGTTTTTATGCACCCGATAAAAACCGAAACTAATCTGCTCCGTGCGGTTTTCTCAAATACTACATCTGATGAGCTTGTTGTAAAATTAAGCGGAAGGTATTCGTCAAAAATCAATGTGCTCGTTGAAAGTGAAAATCCTGAAAATACAACAGAAACAGCAACCAATTTTTTAAAATCAGTAGATAAAAATTCTTTTGATATTAAAGACTTTGATTTTAATAAAATTCTTGAAACATATAAAAGCTATAATCAAAATCTTCTTTCAGCACACACTGCTAAACTTTTAGAAACAAAAGAGTATGACCAAGCGGAAGAAGAAGCTTATTCGAGACTTTATGACCCGTTTGGCATAATGCTGTTACCGCTGAATGAAGATCCGTTTTTGCTCTTTCCTGATTACGTAAAATCTCTTGGAAACAGTAATCTTGATACGATTGAATATAATGATAAGTATTACAAAATTCTACAACTTGGAATTAAAGATGAAATCGCTCTTTCTCCTGAACTTGCGAACAAGCAAATCAAAAATTTAATCGACTTGCAGACAAAATTCACAAATAACGACACAAAAGTGTACTTAACAGGCGCACCGGTGCATTCGTACTACGCAAGTTCCAGATCAATCATTGAAATAAATGTTATTTGCGCTCTTTCATTATTATTTATAGCAGGACTTTGTTATTTTTATTTCAGAAACCTAAAAATAATTTTACCAATTGCCGTCGGACTGGGATTAGGAATTTTTGCAGGCTATCTCACAAGTGCAATAATTTTTCCATCAATACATGTTTTGACATTCGTATTCTCAACTACTTTAATTGGTATTTGCATAGATTATTCACTGCATTATTTTATAGAGAAAGATTTATCAAAAATTTTAAAAAGTCTTACAGTTAGCATGCTTACTACCGTCAGTGCTTTTGGCATTCTGCTTTTTTCAGGAATAGAACTTTTAAAACAAATATCCGTATTCACAATGACAGGCCTGTTTACTGTTTATTTAATGGTCGTACTATTTTATCCGTTATTAAAAATCGAAACTGAAAATAAGACGATTAACTTTTCGTTCCCTGAAAAACTTTTAAAACCATACATAGTAATAATAATTTTAATTTCAAGTGTCGGATTATTCCTTGTAAAATTTGACGATGATGTCAGAAATATGTACGTTCCATCAAAGAAATTAGCCGCAGCAGAAAAGCTTTTTTCTAACGTTACAGGAGGGGACAAAAAGCCCGTCTTTGCAGTTGTAAACGGAAACAATTTTCAGCAAATACTAACAAAAGAAGAAGAAATTGCAAAAAATCTTGAACCGGAAAATTATCAATCTATAAGCAAATTTATCCCATCTATTAACAAGCAAAAAGAAAATTTTAGATTAAGACAAAACTTATACACCAATAAACTTAAAAACTTTGCGACATTTCTTACCCCAAAAGAACAGCAAAAACTTCTAAATAAAAAAGGACTTGAAAAATTTGTACAATACGAAGATTTACCGATATTCAAAGAATTTTTGTTAGATGACAAAACTTCTATAATGGTTTTGTACGATGTTAAAGATCCGCAAATTATCACTTCAAAAGGGGCAAACTACGTTAACGTAAGCCAAGATGTATCAGAGAAAATCGGACATTGCAGAAAATCTTGCCTCCAAATGCTCGCACCTGTTTTTGCCTTGTTGTTAATATCTCTATCATTTATCTACCACCCGATAACTGTGTTAAAAATCATCACTCCATCGGTTATTGCCTCAATCTTTGCGATAGGATTGGTATCTTTAACAGGACAACATATCAACCTGTTTCACATTCTTGCAATATTTTTAATCATAGGTTTTGGACTTGATTATTCAGTATTCAGAGCAAGCGGAATCAAATCTTCATCAGATGCAGTTTTGCTTTCTTGTATGACAAGTATTTTCTCGTTTATACTTCTTGCTATGACCAGTTTTAAGCTCATCAGTTCTCTGGGATTTATCTTATCTGCAGGCTTATCTGTTTCATATTTAACAAGTCTGTTATTCTCTTATAACGAGGAGGAAAAACCTCTATGAAATGGTATCAACTAAAAGAACAGGCCGCCGGAGAAAAAAGATTAATTTTGCTTTGGCATATATACAAAATCTTTGGGAAAAAAGCAGTAAAAATAATTGTATTTTTCGTGACTCTTTTTGCTTATCTTGGCGCAAAAGAACCTAAAAGATGTTCAAAAAAATACTTGTCCGTAGTCGGGCTTGAACCAACTTTTGCTAACAGCTTAAAACACTTTCTTGCATATTCATACTCACTCATTGACCGAATGGAAGTATTTGCAGGACTGTACGACCCTGAAAAAATCACTTTTGATAATGAACAGGACAAAACTCAATTGGAAAATGACTTGGATAAGGGAGTATTTTTTATCTGCTCACACGTCGGGAATATAGAAATTATGCGAGCATTTTTACTAAACAGTCCCCAAAAACATGTCAACATATTTCTGTCAAAAGAACAGTGTAAAATTTTCAATAATTTTGTAAAACACCTGCAAATAAAAACTCCTATTACAACATACCCTGTTGAAGATATTAATATCGAAACCTCAATTGAAATTAAGGACAAAATATCAAATGGAGATATTGTTATTATGGCAGGAGACAGAATTTCTAAAAACAGTAAAAATTCATTTGTTGAATTTCTTGGACACAAGGTTCAATTACCGCTTGGAACATTTAAATTTGCTCATATGATGGAATGTCCGATATATTTTGTCTGCGCATTAAACAATAAAGATGACAGATACAAAATCTATCTCAACAAATTCAACTGTAACGGAACAAAACAAGAAGTAGTTCACTCCATGCAGGCTGAATATGCAAAATTCCTTGAAAAATTAACTCTCACATATCCGTTCCAATTTTTCCATTTCTATGATTTTTTTGAGTAAGATAAATTTTTATTGTACCATATTGCTATGGAAATTTACTACATAAATTCAGAAGAATTTTTAAAACAGCATGATACAGATTTTTTACGGAAATACGCTGATGGGAAGGAATTCAAATCTGTCAAAAGATTTATCCAGTACTCTATCGGACGTTATCTTGTAAAGTCTGTCGCAAAAAAGTTTTATGAAATTTCAGATACCGAAATTATAATAAAAAATGACAAACCTGAATTCAAATCCGGAGAAATAAAATTTAGTATCTCTCATAGCGGGAAATACATAATGGCAGCGTTTGACAATACAGAATGCGGACTTGACATAGAAGAAATCAAACCCCGCGATATAAATGCGTTATCAAATCGCTATAATAAGGAATTTGCAACACTGGAAGATTTTTATAAATTTTGGACAGAATACGAAGCAGAAATTAAGCTTCAACAAAAGCCTATATCTGCTTATTCTACCGTGTTCAAAAACGATTATATGTTAACAGTTGTTTCCGACAAGATTATTTCTTCACAGCCATCTTGTAAAGATTTTCTCTGCGTTTAATCATATCAGGATTTTTCAAGTAATCCTCATACTTACATTTTGCATTAATATAACCTTGAGGAGAAATCTCGATAATCCTATCCGCAACTGTTTGAATAAATTGGTAATCTTGAGATGTGAAAAGAACAGTTCCTGTATAATCAATCAGTGCATTATTTAATGCCGTAATTGCTTCAAGGTCTAAGTGGTTTGTAGGTTCATCAAAGATCATTATATTGGACTCTTCAATCATCATTTTAGCCAAAATACAACGAACCTTTTCTCCACCTGACAAAACGTTCACTTTCTTATCAGCATCGTCACCTGAGAACAACATTCTGCCAAGATACCCACGCAAGAAATTTACGTGCTGATCAGGCGAATACTGCGCAAGCCAATTCATAATTGTCAAATCAGATTCAAAGTAAAAATTATTATCTTTAGGGAAATACGATTTTGTAGCCGTAACTCCCCATTTAACCTCACCGGAATCAGGTTCAACATTACCCGCTAAAATTTCAAAAAGGGTTGAAATAATCAAAGGATCTTTTGCAATAAACGCAATCTTTTCACCTTGATATACTTCAAATCTAAAATTTTTGAATAAAAGGTTGCCATCAACGGATTTTGTAAGTCCGTCAACAGTAAGAACATCTCGTCCGGGAATCTTTTGGTAATTAAACCTTATACGCGGATACTGTCTTGAAGAAGGTTTTATTTCTTCCAAAGACAATTTATCTAACATATTTTTTCTGGAAGTTGCCTGTTTTGCTTTAGAAGCATTAGCACTAAATCTTGCAATAAAGGCTTTCAACTCTTCCATTTTTTCTTCAGTCTTCTTATTCTGTTCTTCTTTTTGCTTTTTAATCAACTGACTTGCTTGAGACCAGAATGAATAATTACCCGTATACAACTGAATATTCTTATAATCAATATCTGCAATGTGAGTACAAACCGTATCAAGGAACTGTCTGTCGTGCGAAACTACGATAACAAGGTTTGGAAAATCAATCAAAAATTCTTCAAGCCAATTAATCGTATTAATATCAAGGTGGTTTGTAGGTTCATCCAACAGCAAAATATCAGGATTGCCGAACAATGCTTGTGCAAGTAATACCCTAACCTTTTCGCTTCCATCCAAATCCTTCATCAAGGAATAATGCAATTCATCAGCAATTCCAAGTTCTGACAACAAAGATGCCGCCATAGACTCAGCCTGCCATCCGTCAAGTTCGGCAAATTCTTCTTCTAAATGCGCAGCCTTTATACCATCTTCGTCATTAAAATCAGGTTTTGCATAAAGGGCATCACGTTCCTTCATCAAATCATAAAGCTTTTTATGGCCCATAATTACGGTATCAAGAACACTATACTCGTCAAATTCAAAGTGGTTTTGTTTTAAAACAGCAATACGCTGCCCTTTTGTTATTGAAATTTCTCCAGATGTAGGTTCAATATCACCGGACAAAACTCTTAATAAAGTACTTTTGCCGGCACCATTTGCACCAATAATTCCGTAACAATTACCCGGAACAAATTTTATTGACACATTTTCAAAAAGAGTTTGCGAACCAAATCTTACAGTAAGTTTATTCGTAGTTATCATAATTATTACCTATTTATATTTCGTCGTTTTAATATTGTAGCATAAACTTGGGAAAGATGTCTTGACAGATATAACGTTCAATTACAGCTTAGTGTTTTCCTGCCTGCTATTAGCCCAAGTAGGATGATAATAAATCTTGATTACTCTATCTTTTTTAACTTTTGCATGCCCGCCTTTTATAAAGTTAGTCAAAGACCCTGACGGAGGCAAAATGGTCAAAGCCCACTTTAGAGGGAATACCAAAAGACTTCTATCCTGTCCGCGAACTTCGTAGAAATTTGACAATAATTTATTATCAATATTTTCAAACTCAAAATTTCCGAAAACAATACTTGCCGGAATACCATTCATCCCGCTTCTTATAACAACAGCAACCTTTGCAGGGACAATGGTATGTCTTTTGATTATAACTTTACCCTTATAGTGAACGTCATTAATGACTCTAAATTTTACAGGCTGATTTTCATAAACATCCATTTCAGACTTAATGGCATCAACTATCGCCATTTTAATTTCAACCCTCTCTGTCCCTTCATAGTTGTAATTCAGGTTCGGTTCAGGTTTTGGACAATCTTGGTTAATTAATACAGTATCCACAAGCTCATCTCGAAGCGGTTCATTCGCCAAAACCGGTGAAACAAGTAATAATATCCCAAGAAGTATTCCAAAAAATTTATTCATATTTAATTTTTTCCTTTGAACCTGTTTCCAATTTCTTTTTAAGAAGTCTTCTGTTGTTTTGAGAAGTCAAAAGGAAATTTTGATAATGTTCATTATTAATGTAGGTATTATTCACGAGAAAATACGGATATTTATTAACAATGTATTCGTAAATTATCGCAAGACGCTTTGATGTAAGGTTTTTACTCGAAATCATATCAAACCTTCTCTGCGGACAACTTTTGTTAATAAAAGTTATTAGCCCAAGCGGATTATAACCCGCAGCAACCATCATATCGACAGCAAGTTTATCAGCAATAACCTCATATTTTTTTGGAGAAGCCATTATTTGAACAGTATTTAATTCTCCCGAGAACTGACCATCATAAGATCTTGCCGCAAGCACAATATTACGTGCCAAAAATGCAGCAATCTCATCATCGCTATCCGTAAATTTATAAGTTCCGTCATATAGAACAATTTTTCTGCTTGTAAGCGTTGTATCATACTTTAAAAAAACTTTTTTGGCAGCCTTGTTATAGACAAACACAACTCTATTAGGTGTCTTATTAGCATTAAGAAGCTTTGCGCCAATATCATCTATTTTGCTCTGAACAGTTTGCTCTCTAACAATCTCTGCATTAACATCCTCTGTTTTTTCAGAAGCATAAACGGATGAAGTAAATGTAATCATACAAGCTATAACAGCAATTAATATAGTATCAAATTTTCTCATAAACCTAGCCCTTTAATCATATAATAGCATGTATTATTTTCAAGAAAATTCAAAAAGTAAATTCGTTACAAAAATTAACCCGCAAAAAATATTTTTAGCGGTTTTAATCACAATATGCGAATATACTCAATTACTCCCTCATATAACAACTATAAAAGAATAAATAACAATACTCAAACCTCTCCTATTGCTTTTAGAGGTATGAGCCAAAACACTGTCAGAACACTTGAAAGTATAAATTCTACTTTAAAAGATTTGACATCGAAACTTAACCTCAAAACAGAAGCCGGACTTGAAAAACTTCAAGAAATGTATCCGGATTTTTCGATTGAAAAAGGATTAATTTTCCACAATTGTGGAGAGAAAAAACTTTCCATTGCCATAAAAAGTGCAGAAAGCAAGGATTTTCAAGGTTTAACTAAAATTATTGTAAGACAAGGAAATAGCACATATTCAAAACGAATAGTCCTTGATTCATTCTTAGTAAAAGATAGCAGACAGCTAGTTTCCAATTTTGATAGAACACATTTGAGCCAATTCCCTAAAAATTGTGCATTTTATACCGATGAAGAAATCTCCTCAGGCGGTATGGAAACAAAAATGAATGTCATACTTGAAGAACTTGATTTTGCAATGTTAAAATTCCGCAAATTCTTAGCAAAGAATATGGACACTGATTTGAAATTACAAGACGGTATATTTCCACAATATGTTTCTAATAACATTGCAGAAATCTTCAAAATATACGATGATGTCAGCTCCAGATTAAGTGGACTTTCCAAAAGATTCAGCTACAACATAAAATCTACATACCAAGATTATGCCCTAAAAATTGGATCAACCGACCATACCCTAACAAATATAGGACCTGAAAAATTATCCATGACATTAACAAGGCCAAATCTTTCAGAGCATTCTGATATGGCAAAATTAGTTGTTTACAATGCTGACGGCTCAATACGCAATGCTTTCCTAATAAAGGATAACAACAAACTTGTTGCGAACTTTAATGATAAATACATAAACTATATTCCAGAAAAACTTATATATACTGATGCACAAAAACTAGATTCCCCTGAGAACTTACCACTACTAAATACATATCTAAAAATGTATCGAACAAAGCTTGAAGATTTCAAAATGTTTGTCGCAAAAGCTATTTACGATAAATCTTATAAAGCTCCCGACGGAATTTTTTCGGGGAAAGAAGCAAAACATATAACAAACATCATAGAACAATATAATGAAATAACCGAATTCTTTTCAACCCTTACACCCGCAAAAGTAAATACCATAAAATCAAACTTCCCTGAACTTTATATTTCTGCAGGAAAGAGAGGTTTTACTTTCCAAAATTTTGAAAATAACAAAAGCATCACAGTCCTACAAATGGCATCAAAAAACGAACCAAACCTTTTAAGGATTACAATAGGTGGTGAAAATTCTGCGCAAATGTATCTAATCAAAGATGGTCAAAAAGTTGTTAAGAATTATAATCCTGAATACCCTCAAATAGTACCACCTGTTTTAAAATTCTATGATGAAGATGAAATAAAGGAACTGGAATTGGCTAAACCTCTTGAATTTGTCGATTCAATGCTCACAAAGTTCAAAACTTTTGTACAAGAGGAGAACGAAAGACTTTCGGCTCCTAAAATTAGACAAGTTAAAGAACCACATGTAACAGAAAGAGTTTCCAAGGAAAAACCTGCAAAACTGGCACAACCAAAAGTGGTACAACCTAAACCCGCAAAACCAATAAAACAACCAAAAATAAGTTCTTTGGACAAGAAACAGCTGATCAAAGAATGCACAAATGAATTGGCAAATGCTATGAAAGGTATTGAAGATAATCTTGATAACTTCAACCAAACCTTAGAACTTATAAAAGAAAAAGTTACAGCTTTCTTTGAGGGGAAACTTAATAACTAGTCCGTATTTGACATATGTTTTAGGTATAATAAAAACCATAGAGAGTTTAAGGAGTTGAGTATGGCAAAAATTACACCTAACACAAAACAACAGGCGTGTATTGATACAATTGACGGTAAAGTGATGGTACTGGCAGGCCCGGGGACAGGAAAAACCTTTACGGTCATTCAAAGAATTAAAGCCATGCTCTTAAAGGGAATAAAGCCTGAAACTATTCTCTGCCTTACCTTTTCAGATGCTGCTGCCGGAGAAATGAGAGAAAGACTTATAAAAGAAATGGGTGTTTTAGCATCATCTGTGGATATTTTTACATACCATTCATTCTGCAATGATATTATCAAACAAAACCCTACTCAATTTAGCTTGTCTGCAAACGTTAAGCTCATTTCCGATACCAATGCTATTCAATTAATGAAAGAAACCATTGATGCGGTTAAACCCGAATTTTTTGTTGCTCCAAGAGCTGACAAATACCACTTTGTAAAAGATTTTTTAAATTACATTCCAAAACTTAAATCTCTCAGAATCGATAAAGAAACATATTTGTCAAATATAGAAACAAACCCTTCACTTTTACCAAGAATAAAAGAATTGGAAAGTGAAATTTATGAAAGAGAGCAGGCAGGAAAAACACAAAATAAAACTCGTTATAACGAAATCGAAAAAATCAAAACAAACATTGAAAAAGCTAAAGAACTTTGGGAAATATATGAAACATACTCAGATAAAATGTTTCAAAACAATTATATCGACTTTTCGGACATGATTAATTTTGTTCTTGATCAATTTGAAAGTGATCGAGCTTTTTTGGAAGAAGTTGCTAAAAAATATAAATATTTTCTTGTTGATGAATATCAAGATACCAATGCGCTTCAAAACGCAATTATATTTAATCTGCTTGATGGAGTTGATGAAAAAAATATTTTTGTTGTTGGAGATGACGACCAAATTATTTACGGATTTCAGGGCGCAAAAAGTGACAACCTTGAAAATTTCCTAACACGCTATCCTGATACAAAGGTTATCTGTCTTGAAGAAAATAACCGTTCAGCACAAAATATTCTGGACCTAAGTTATGAGATAATTTCCCAAGATGAGACAAGACTAGAACATAATGATGCGTTCAAAAAGTACAATATTTCCAAAAAATTAACCGCTAAAAATGAAAAAGTTATTTCAAAAGAACGCAAAATCAGACGTTGGCAGTTTGGAGATTTAATACAAGAATATAATCACGTCGTAGATGATATCGAAAACATTATAAACAATAACTGTCCAATGAACGAAGAAGGTGAAAAACAGCTTCAACAAATTGCTATTATTTCAAAAAAACGTTCTGAACTTTCACGTTTTGCAGAATTGCTCGAAGGAAGAAATATTCCTTATCAAATCGATGAAGGTAAAAGTATTTTTGAAATTCGCTCATCAATACTAATTTACTTTTACCTAAAAGCCTTATTTAATCCGTCACTACACGGAGACAAACTTTTTGGATTACTGCTTGCAGAACCTTTTAATATTGATTTTGAAGATTACAGAACTCTGTTTAGAGAAAATAAAATTAATAAAAAGGATTTCATCACAAATATGCGCAAGCTTGATAAATGGAAAAATCCTGAAAAAATTAATAATTTCCTAAAAACATACGATGAACTTTTAGAATTTTCCGCAACAAACGATTTAAGAAAAACTATTATCGAAATAATAAACAGAACCGGCATGCTGGAATTTTTCATGAAGTCCGAAAAAAACAAATCCGAAAACATCATGGGAATTAAGAAAATTCTTGATGAAACGACTGAACTTGCCGCAACGAATCCAACGGTAGGCATTGCAGACTTTTTAGAGTATTTAGACTCAACTCTTGATAATGAGATAGAAATAACAATCGATAAAAATTCTCTAACCCGTAATGCTGTACAACTTGTAACCTATCACGGCTCAAAAGGTAGAGAGTTTGAATATGTTTATCTCCCTAACCTTACATCAAGAACTTGGGAAGATTTTAGAATGCCTGGTGAATATAAGTTCATAACAGATATTCCACTATCAAAAGAAGAAGCCTCAGCAAAAAAAGACACCGAACTTTTAAAACTTCTTTTTGTCGGAATTACACGTGCAAAATACGGTCTGACTCTTTCTTTTGCAGACAATGACGGGGATAAAGCACAGCAAATTACAAAATTCCTCACACCTGTAAACAATTTTGATTTTGAAAAAGAACAATTTGAATACAATGATGAAAACTTCACTCAAGAGTTTGTCCGCTCAATATCAAAACAAGTTCTTGATAACAGAAAATTTCTTGAAAACGAAATAAAAGAACAAGTTAAGAAAATCGTCCTATCACCATCAAGATTGAACGATTATCTAAAATGCCCAAGACGTTTCTTCTACATAAAAGTTATGGGAATAGATATCGAAGACAAGGAATGGGATAACGCTAACTTCGGTACAGTTATGCACGCAATCTTTGAAACTTCAGTCCGAGTTGCTAAAAAGACAGGAACCTACCCTTCCCTTGATGATGGAATAAAATTATTCGAAAAACTAATGAATGAAACTCCATTTTCATCAGACGCAAAAAAAGAAATGTTCTTAAAACGCGGTAAAAATGCATTGGAAAACTATTACCCGAGATTTACCGAAACTTCACCGGAACGAATTGAAGATATTGAGATGACTCTTGATGCCGTACAAGTCGGTGAAAACTTTATCTCCGGAAAAATTGACCGAATTGAAGTAAACCCTGACGGCACTTACGAATTATATGACTATAAAACCGGAAAACCTGTAAATGAAACCAAAGTAGCACCCGGAGAAGAAAAAGAAGGATATTATAACCAATTATGCTTCTACAAATATGCTTTCGAAAAACTCACCGGCAAACAAGTTGTTAAAACAGGGCTTATCTATGTAGAAAATCATCAAAAGAATGTCTACAAAGAATTAACAGCAAAAGACACCGAGTACATTGAAAATAAAATCAAAGAAGTTTACGAAAACATTAATGCACTCAAATTCGACGCCGTTTGCGATGAAAAAAGTGACAACTGCAAATACTGTGAATACAAACAGTTATGCAATTTGGAAATTATCTAATCTGATAAGTATGTATAATTAATTTTCTTGAATTTCCATTAGTCAATTTGTCTATTTCAGCAGCAAATCTTTGATACTGTTCTTTTGTACAAACAATTTTGCCTGTAACAGTTTTCAACGATGGCGGAATTTCTGTAATAGAAGAATTAAATAAACTATTTTTATTATCTAATATAAAATCACCATTTATTACTTCTACATCTTTGAGTAAAACATCTTCGTTTATACCCATCATTGAATATGGAACAGAAATTCCACTATTTGCATTTGCTACATAACTAGGTTTATATGTTCCAATCTCAAGTTTGCCATTTTCAAGAGTTTTTACTTTTCCATTCATAAATTTAAATATCGCAAAAGCATCATCATCCTTGATAGCCTTTTCGAGCGTCTTGCCTAAAGTTTCATCAAATTCGGCCAGTTTTTCACTTATCAAAATTTGCTGTAAAGCTTTTGGACCTTCAGGGATAATACCTGATTGACATTTTAATCCGTTAGATTTCAAATACTCCTTGATATTTTCAACTTCGCTTGTAGGAATAATATTGTTATTCTCAGGTCCTTGAATTTGATCAATTTTGCCGGATGAAGTTGTCATACCAATCTGAGTTTTCCAGAGATTATTTTTATCTCTTTCAAGGAACAAGTGGAAATCGCCATCTTCTAAAGCTGCTTCAGCCTTGTCAACACTGGACCTTGTACACCAGTTTCTATTAGAAAGAATTTCAAGTGAAGCTACATTTGCTTCTTTTTCCATAGGATCATTTTTAAACGAAGGAATTCGTACCCAAACAGCTTTGTTGTCGGATAAACCCTTAGTTTCAAGCAGTGTATCTCTCAACCTGTGAGTATAAAGTTCAATGAATGAAGGAGATGCACATCTTACTGCTCTATCAATAGGTTCAATTTTTTCATATCCTACTATTGTCTTATATAAAGCAACAGGATCCAATGGAACAGGAATATGTCTGTTATTTACTTTTATTTCACTATTAACTGCATTCCAAATAACGAATTTAAGAGATTTATTACCCTTAACCGCGTCTATCAATTCCGGAAAAGCCTTTGCAACCGGATTAGATTCAGGTTGTTCCAAAAACTGTTGCCACTGTTTTAAACGTGACGCCCTTGCTTCGTTAATTTTATCTATTGAATAAATTCTAATATCTTGAGGAATATAAGATTTCCATTTAATTTTTTCATAATTACTTGTTATATAAGGACCATAGACCCTGTTTAAATTAAATAATTTATCAATTGCACCTTTTATATTAGTTGCAGAAAGCATACTTCCATCAACTTGATATTTTTTATTCTTACTTAAAATATCCGCAGCAAGATAATCAAATACTGACTTATAATGTGAAGGTGCAGACATGCCTGTAAAAGTAACAGTATCTTGTTGCAGTCCTTGTAATTTATTTGCATGAAGTCTTGGGGGTAAGTTGTTATTTCTAGAGTAGTTAATTCTACCTATTTGTGAATTAAATCCAAAACTGTTTATATATTGAAGCATATTGACAGTCCTTTCAATTCTCTGGTTTTTTTTACATAACTAAAAGTCGGTGAATAATCTATTTTGCCTAAATATTTCCAATTTATTTACATTTTTTAATATATTTTTCATATCAAAATTTCAATACGACCAATTTTGACGCATTCGTTTTGTATTTTTAAATTGTAAACAGAAAGGAGAACGAAATGAACAAAATAAGAAGTATCGAAAATGAATTTAGAAAGGCATTAAAAACATATCCAAACAGCGCAGAATTATACAATGATTACGGAATGTTCTTATACAGATACAAAAAAGATTGCGGTAATGCTGCCAAATTTCTCATAAAAGCATTGCGCATCAATCCTGAAAATAAATTATACAGATATAACTACAACAAAATTATCCGTGAAACCTCTACAAAATTTGAAAATTATCATAACTTTTTGGTCTTATTAATTTTCGCAATAATGGTATGGCTCGGATTTAACGGATACAACAACTTGATGAATATGGTATCATTATTTTTGCTTGCACAAATAATTATGAATTACCAAAAGAACTTAAACAAAAAAGAGCAATCAGTTTTATGGTAAACTAAAATCAGGATTGAAATTTATGGACAAAAAACCGAGATACTCAAGAGTTTCAGATATACTGGATTTAATGACTTTCATACTGTCAAGGGTTCAGGGTGTTACGATTAGTGAAATTTCTGAGCGCTACAATGTATCACGCAGAACCGCTGAGAGAATGCGAGATAGTCTTTTAAACATTTTTCCTGACTTTGAGGAACTGGATTGCATTCAAGACGATTACAAACATTGGGGGTTTTCTAACCGAATTTATAGCAAACTGGTATCATTCAATCCTGACGAAATCGCTAATCTTGAACAAATAAAAGAGATTTTAAGCAGTCCAAAATCCTTGGAAACCCTTGACAAAACGATAGAAAAACTTAAAGCTGTTACAACGAAACATCATACATCACTTGAAGATGAAATAGAAATGCTTCTTCACACGGAAGGTTTTGCAATCCGTCAAAAACCTAATTACAGTATAAACATTCAAACCCTCTCTGTCGTGAGAGAAGCTATACAAAATGCCCGTATAATTACGGGCATATATCATAACAAACCTCGTATTTTGAAACCGCTTGGCGTTATTTATGGTGAAAAAACTTATCTTGTTGCAAAAGAAGATGCCAAAGGAAAAGAAATTTATAATTACATACTGCACAAATTAAAAGATTTAAAAATCACATCAGAAACATTCGACAAAGGTGACTTTAACCTCGAGGAACACTCAAAAAAATCCTTTGGAGTATATCAAGGGGAAATAATGGATGTAAAACTTTTGTTTTCACCCTCAGTTGCAGAAGACATTCTTTGCTATAATTTCCACCCGACTCAAAACATAACACAACAACCTGACGGACATATTCTGGTAACATTTCAGGCAAGCGGACAATTGGAAATCATATGGCACCTCTTTAAGTGGGGAAAAGATGTCAAAATACTTGCACCTGAAAAATTAAAAGAAACTTACAGAGAATACATCAAGTCAATTGATTTAAGCTGAAAGTTTTTCAAGACGGTCATTAATTTCTTTTAGTAAATTTTCGTCCTGAGCTTCAGTTGCGTATTTTTGTGCTTTGTTCAAAAGTCCACGAGCTTTATTTGTGCTGTTAAAATCTATCATAATATCCGCAGCACTAACGTAATTCTGCGCAGCTTTCAGTGGAGAAGAAGCATCTGTGTAATTTTTTACGGCTTTTGAATAAGACTTAAGCGCCTCTTGCGGTTCACCAAACTTTTCATAAGCTCTACCAAGACTTGAAGCAACAAAACCTTTAACTTTAGAATTGTCGGTTTCTTCGGCTAATTCTTGCGCGGTTGTAAGGTATTCAAACGCATCATCTTCATACATATCAGAGAAAATATTTCCCATTCTTGTAAGAGATGTTGATTGCGCAGCACGATTGTCACTTTCTCCGCCATAAGCTACTGAAACGAAGTAATGATCAAGTGCAGGTTCAATCTGATTAGCATCATCATAAATTTGAGCCATAGAATAGTGAGCTTTTGTCTTTATATTGTTATCGGTAGTTCCTTCAAGAGATTTGTGATAACTTTTTAAAGCCTGTGCTGCATAGTCGTAATCATCATAAATTTTGCCTATTTCAAAGAAAATTTTTGATTTTGTTTCATTATCCCCAACTTCATCAGCACGAGTAAGAGCTTTTTGGAAATTCATTATAGCTTTTTTAGGTTCTTTTGCATATGCAAGCTTCTTTGACTGAATGAACAAAGATTTCAATTCAGAATCCTGTGGGATAAACACATTTGTTTTAGAAAGATTTTCTTCTTTAACCTCTTGTGCAGCTTCTGCCTCCGCAACAGCCTGTTCCTCAACGACTTCATTCTCAACCGGAGCTGTTGTTGATTGAGCTTTATCGGTTGAACCTTCAGGGAATTTTACAAGGAATTGAGGATTAATATCGTTTTCATCATATTTGAAATTGATATTATCAAGGTTAAATAATGATTCTACCCAGTTTTCAACTACTTTAGAATCTTTGTTAAGAGTATTAGAAATATAACCGTCCAAAATAGAAGACGCGTTTTTGAGGTTTGACTTAATCAATTTAGGGTTAGGATTTTCTTTAGCTACTTGTTTATCAATAAGCTGAAGATACCCTTCCACTTCTTCTTTCAAGTCATCAGGGGTACCAATTGCTATGGCGGTATTTTTAAAATCTTTTAAAATTTGTGCAATATTAATAGACGGATTTCTTGCAGCAGTCATCTGCTCAGCTGCAGCTTGTGTTTGGTGAATTTGAGCGTTTTGATATAACTCCTTTTGCCAAGGTTGAGCTTGAGTTTGAACTGATGAACTTCTCGTAAAACCGTCTTGCTGGTTATCAATATAATTAAGCCCTCTGCTTCTGGCATTTTGACTTGCCTGTTCCTCACGTTGAGCTTCACGAGCAGCAGACTTTGAGGCATCTTCATCTTGTTTTTTCTTAACAAGACTTCTGTTGTCCTTTGCGAGATATGGTCGTTGATAAATACTACTAAGATTCAACCCCATTTTGTCTGAATACCTCTAATTACTACTACTCTTACGGTATAACTATATACTAAATCAGTCATTCCGTACTCATACTTTTGTATGAAATCTACAAAATTTATTTAAGGATATTTTTTGAAAAGTCATGGGGTTTATCTCTTAATAATCTTTACTATTTTGTTTTTTTTGAATATAATTCAGATGGGTGAGGAAACTTAAGAGGTGATAGCGAATGAATTTAGAAAACATAAAAAAAACTGATCCTGCAGTAGCAGAACAAATTGAACTGGAATTAAAACGTCAACAAGAAACAATCGAACTTATTGCAAGTGAAAACATCACCTCGAAAGCAGTTATGGAAGCTGCAGGAAGCGTTTTAACAAACAAATATGCAGAAGGTAAACCTCACAAAAGATTTTACAACGGATGCGATCACGTAGATGTAATTGAAGAACTTTGCCAAAAACGTGCTTGCGAACTTTTCCACATGGATCACGCAAATGTTCAGCCACATAGTGGTGCGCAAGCAAATATGGCAGTTTTCATGTACGCATTAAAACCGGGCGATCACGTTTTAGGAATGGATTTATCTAACGGTGGTCACCTATCTCACGGTTCACCTGTTAATTTTTCAGGATTGTATTTTGATGTTAAAAGCTATGGTGTAGATGAAAACGGTGAAATCGATTACGATAACGTTAGAGAAATGGCACTTGCCCATAAACCAAAATTAATTATCTGTGGTGCAAGTAACTATTCAAAAATTATTGATTTTAAAAAGTTTAGAGAAATTGCAGATGAAGTTGGAGCATTGCTTTTAGCTGATATAGCACATATTGCAGGACTTGTTGTTGCAGGCTTACATCCATCTCCTGCACCTTATGCAGATTTCGTTACAACAACAACACACAAGTCATTGAGAGGCCCAAGAGGCGGTATAATTATGTGTAAAGAAGAACACGCTCAAGGAATTGATAAAGCTGTATTCCCTGGTATGCAGGGCGGACCTCTTGAACACATTATCGCTGCAAAAGCTGTAGCTTTACTTGAAGCTTCAAAACCTGAATTTAAAGATTATGCGGCACAAATTATTAAAAACGCAAAAGCTCTTGCGCAAGGTCTTATGGATGAAGGTATGGATATTGTCGGCGGTATGACAGAAAACCACCTTATGACTTTGGATTTAAGAAAAACAGGTAAAACCGGTAAAGATATGGCTAACGTTTTGGAACGTGTCGGTATTACCGCAAATAAAAATACGGTACCAAATGATCCTCAAAGCCCATTTGTTACAAGTGGTATAAGACTTGGTACACCAGCAGTTACAACCAGAGGTTTCAAAGAAGAAGATATGGTAGAAGTAGCAAAAATTATTGCAGGTGCAATCTACGCTTCTGACAACGAACTCGGATTAAAGAATTTGAAAGAACGCTCTTTGAAACTTTGTAAAAAATATCCGCTATATGAATAGCTCGAGAAGGACATAATTAAGATGATTATTAAATTGACACATGCACATATTCTGGGAACAATTATTGCTTACATGTTTGGCGTATTTTTAGTTCCGTTGGTTATAAGTTTTTCTAAAAAAGAGGGGCTTGTTGATGTTCCGAATGAAAGAAAAATCCATACTAAACCAATATCCAGAATAGGTGGAGTTGCAATTTGGCTTAGTACAATGCTGACTTTCTTGTGTCTTGTATTTATGAGCTACTATCCGGAAGGAAGCTTGCTTTCCGGAATATTGTTGGGAAGCTCTTTGATGTTTTTACTCGGATTAGTTGATGATATTTACAACCTTCCGGCAAAATTCAAATTGTTCCTACAATTATCAATCGCAACTTTGGTATATTTATTGGGTGTTCAAATTAGCTCTATACCATTTTTTGGCGGAATTAACCTCGGTTTTTGGTCATACCCTATCACCATTTTGTGGATAGTTGGTATTAGCAATGCCTTAAACTTCATTGACGGTGTTGACGGTTTGGCAGGTTCAGTTACAACCATTAACTCTATTACTCTTGCAATCATTGCTCTTGCAATGACTCCGTCAAACCCTATTATCGCACTTATCGGATTTATTCTTGCAGGTTCAATGCTTGCTTTCTTAACATATAACTTTAATCCTGCAAAAATATTTATGGGAGACAGCGGAGCTTTATTCTCAGGATTTTTGCTCGCTACTATTTCTATCACCGGAGTTATGAAGGCTGCTACAATTGCAATTTTACTGCCATTTGTAGTTTTAGCCGTACCGATTATGGATATTACCTATTCAAGTTTAAGAAGAATTTGTAAAGGAAAATCTCCATTTGTTGCAGATGCTGAACATATTCACCACAAGCTGCTTCACGCCGGATTTTCACAAAAGAAGACTGTTGTAATTCTTACATCTTGCGCCATTATTGCAGGAGCGTTCGCTACGTTATTTATGGGCGAAAATACAATCAAATTGTATTTCCTTGCCATCTTCGTCGTAGTTGCAGTAATGCTTTTACTTAACTTCATAAAGGTCTTGACAAAAAAATAATTATGTGCTAAAATTCCCAAGGATTTGATTACTCAGTTTTATGTAATTATTTTTTAGGGTTAATTATTTAAAATATTTAAGTGCAAGTCCATCCATATGTATTCAGATTAAGATTTTTTTAGTGTGAAATCTTAATCAAGAGATATATGTGGTCATATGTAAGAAAGGATTTTAGTTAAGTAAGGGTTTATTAACTATGAGTATAAATGCTATTGAAACACAGGATAGAAGTCATTCACCATTTGGTCTTATAACAAAGGGATCTGTTGTAGGCGGAGTTATGGGTTATGCTGCAAAGCATATGTTACCGCTTAGTGAAAGCGAAATGGACGCTGAATTTAAAGGTGCTATGGCCATTATTAGAGAACAATCTAATAAAGCTAAAGCAAGTGCTATTGATATTATTAGAAATATAAAAGATAAAACTTTAGCACAAGATACATTCATAAAAATGGTTGATGTTAAAGCTGACACCCCTATGAAAAAAGCTTTCAGCATGAAAAAAGTTATTCAAGATGCTAAACTTAATAAAAATGACATGATCGAATTAAAAGGAATCATTGCAACTGTTAATGAAAGAGCCATCGACATGTTCAGACGTTGTGAAAAAGGTTTCAAGAGTGCCGTAAAAGATAAGAGAGTTACTCCTGCTTACGTCGCTTGCGGAGCTGTTCTAGGATTCTTTGTCGGGTTAGGACAAAGTGTTTTTAGAGCATCTTCTAAAAATGCTTAATCTAAACATTTTAGGAATAAAATACCGGTTAATTTATAACCGGTATTTTTTTAGTTTATTTAAACATCTTTGAACGTTCTGCTTTTATTTTTTTAATCATTTCTGTGTAATCACCGGATGTAAGTTCCCCAACCGACTTATACAGTCTTAAAATGGCATCTTGAATATTATGGTGATTCATGTTTATCATATCTGTTGCCATTTCTTCATTTGACATCGCAAGTCTTGTCATATCACGGAAACCACTCGAAGCCATCTTCATAGCAAGCGGATTATCGCTGGCTGACTTGAATATAGCCTGAGCAATAAGCATTGGCATATGCGAAATCATTGCAGCTGCTTCATCGTGTTTTTGTGGAGTTGTTAACAAAGGCTCTGCCCCAAGTTTTTTTATTACACTTGTAAGTTTATCCACATAAACTTCAGGAGTAGACTTAAAAGGAGTTAAAACCCAAGTTGCACCTTTGAATAAACCTTCAAATGAACTTTCATACCCTTTATGCTCCGTTCCAGCCATTGGGTGCGAAGGAATAAACACATATGGTCTGAATTTCTTACAAACAAAACTTTTTAAGCTGCACACATCTGCAACAATAGTTTCTTTATCCAAGTAATTTTCAAGTTCATCCAAAATTGAAATTGTTTTGTTCATCGCAGAACAAACAAAAACTATTTCGCAATCTTGTAGGACATCATATGTTTTAAAAATTCCATCCCCATCCTGAGATTGGGATACTGCAACAACATCATAGCCAAGGAGCTTCAAATCTTTGAAAATTGAACCCCCAATTAAACCAAGTCCTACAACTCCGATTTTCATAAAATTTACCTCGTATAAACTCTTGGCAATCTCACTTTCAAACGACAAGTAAGCTCGTAATTAATTGTATTAAGAATTTTTGCCCATTCATCAATAGAATTGTCTTCATCAAGAAGAGTTATGACATCACCAATTTCAGCTTCAACACCTGTAATATCGAACATCATCTGATCCATTGTTATATTACCGACCTGAGGCACTTTATGCCCATTCAAAACCCCATAAATTTTATTTGAAAGGCCTCTTGAAACGCCATCAGCATAACCTATCGGAATAGTAGCAATAGTTCTTGTACCTTTTGCTCTATACGTATGGCCGTAGCTAATTCCTGCACCATCCTGCGCATCATGGATATGGACAATTCTTCCTTTTAAAGAAATAACTTGTTTTAAATCAGGGCGAAAACCTTTATTATCATCTGGCATATCTGTATAAAGTCCATAAAGTGCAATACCTACTCTTCGCATATTTGAAAGTGGTACTTCATAACACATTGTACCAACCGTATTTTGGATATGCAACAAAAGTCCTGTTGTATCAATGTTCGAAATAACATTATTCCATCTGTCAATTTGAATTTGAGTTTCATCTCTTTCTTCAGCGGCAGCAAGGTGTGTAAAAATACCCTTCAAGTCAACAAAATCACTGCTTTGAACTTTTTTAATAAAATCAATAGCTTTGTCATACCCAATACCTATTCTGTTCATGCCTGTATCAATTTTCACATGAACTTTAGGTTTCTTACCCGTTCTTAAAAACGCTTGTCTGCAAGCCTCAAGATGAGCATCTGAAAATACAGGAATAGAAATATCTTCCTGAACAGCAGTTTCAACCGCCCAAACAGGAACAGCACCTAAAACTAGTATTTCAGCATTAATTTTTGCATTTCTTAAATCAACACCCTCATCAATAGAAGCAACACCAAGCATATCGAAACCTGACGCAAGCAAAGTCGGCGCCAACATAACTGATCCATGCCCGTAAGAATCTGCTTTTACAACAGCTAAAAGTTTTGTATCAGAGGGTACGTTTTTTCTTATTTCTTTTGCATTGTGGGCTAAATTACCTATATTAATTTCAACCCAGGAGTCTCTATGTATATTAACATTTGTCTGTCTAACATTTCTCATAATTCGATAATCCACACAATAAACTATTACACTAATACGTAAGCGCAGGGATTAATCAATAGAGATTTTAGACGAAAATTCAGCAACAATTCTAGCAACATCAGCACCGCCAATGCACACTTCAAGTATCAATCCGCTTTGGATCAAAACTGTTTCACTAAATTCCATATTATCAACGTCAATTATCTGAAATTCAATAAAATCCGAGCCGACATAACGGAGTTTACCATACTCACCACCGGTAGCCCAACGAATAAACATAAATTGTTGTTCATATTGTTTTAATTTATCTGTTAGTCTCATATATCCTCGCCCTACATCTTATATTTTAATAGATTTTGAATATAAGTCAACTCATTATATATCAAACTCATCACATAAGTTAACTGTTTTTGAATCTTGAATATTCGTCTGCTGAATTTTATTTTTTAAGTTATTCAGAGAATTTCTAACATTATTTGATGAAATTTCCATTTCGATTTTGTTATCATCTCTGGAGCCGATAGCCTTGAACCCCAATTTTGTATATTTAGGTTCTGTCGGATACGGCCCATCTGTTATTGCTTCAAGTCTGATTTTATTAGCTTTTGTTTTTGAAAAATCTTCAAACATCATCTTAAATAATGTTTGCCCTGCAAGGTTAACCTTCTTCCCAAACTCAATCGGCCAAGTACAAATACAATCCAATGCAAAAATATTTTTCCCCGGTTTAAATGTAATAATCCCGCAAGGACGTTTGTCTTGTGCTATCACGAATGATTTTCTATCCGTACTTTCTGCCTTATCGGTAGCAATCTCAAGCATTTCATGCCACCTTCTATATTCATCTTTTCCCAACCCCGGCATAAGCTTTTTCATATCTGTTGTATCGCATAATGTATGCAAAAAAGACTTATCCCTATGAGAAACTTGATATACATCAAGCTTGGTAACAGCACCGTTAATAACATTACGAGTTTCAGCAATTTTTATTGCACGAAAACTTGGAGAATATTGAGGGTTACTTGTAAGATTCATTTAATACTTCCTTCCAAGCAAAATAAATGATAAAAATTCTAAAAATTGCGCTCTAAAATTCTTTTATTAATATTCTTTAAGTTTATCTATAACAAAATCTAATGCGCCTTTTTGTGCCTCAAATACGGTTTTACAATCCGCACAAGCCTTGTTATAAAAACTTTCATCCGCCAAAAGCTTATCTAAATATTTTTCAAATTCCTCAGGAGTATTAACAATTTTTCCTGCGTCAGTTTTATCCAAAGTCCAATAAATATCTTTAAAATTATGAATAGACGGCCCGGTCACGGTAGGCTTGTCATAAACTGCCGCCTCCAAAGGATTATGTCCGCCGGTCTTGTTAAAACTTCCGCCAATAAATGCAAAATGACATATTGAATACATTTTGCCAAGTTCTCCAAGAGTATCCAAAATTATTACGTCATAATCCGTAAATTTATCATCCCTTGAACGCAAGCCATAACTTAAATCAAAGTTTTTTGTCAAACTTTCAACATCCGGAACTCTTTTCGGATGTCTTGGAGCTAAGAGAAGCTTTATATCTGAATATTTCTCTTTTAATTGCTTAAAAGCTTTTAAAACAATCTCATCTTCTCCGGAGTGGGTACTACCCGCAATTATTACTCTGTAACCTTCTTGACCCATGTTTATATCAGCTTCTTTACGTTTTACGTCAAACTTAAGGTTACCCATCACTTCAACTTTATTCGTGTCTGCGCCTATATCAATGTATTTTTTCTTATCATCTTCACTTTGAGTATAAATAGCCGTGAAATTTTTAAATACATTTTTAAAGAAAAATTTTACTTTTTGGTACGTGTTAAATGTTGAATCTGAAATTCTACCGTTAATTATTGAAACCGGAATGCTTCTCTTATTACAAGCATAGGCAAAATAAGGCCAAATCTCTGTTTCCGCAATCAATACAACGGAAGGATGCACCCTATCCAAAAACTTATTTACCGCAAAAGGAATATCAAACGGAAAATATGTTATAAAATCTGCAATTTCTGAATACTTCTTATGTGCAATTTCCTGACCTGTTTTTGTCCCTGTTGTAACAATTAATTTTTTATGCGGGAACGTTTCTTTAATCTTTTTCGCAAGATTCTCCAAAGCAATAACCTCGCCAACAGAAACTCCGTGAAGCATAATAATATCTTCTTCACCAAAATCAGGCATTTCCACAAAACCGAATTTTTCCTTAATTCCTGCATTCGGTTTGCCCATAAACTTTCTCACCGCAAATACAAAAGGTATTGCGATTACAAAAACTATTGTAGATAAAATTCCATATAAAAACATAACAGGATTATTATATTATAAAATTTTTATATGGGAAAGTTTATTACTTATTATTCAAGAAGATTGCCGTCTTTATCAAAAAGCATTCTTAGGGCATTATCTTTTGAGCCGTTTTCAATATACATTTCCATATAGCCGTCTTTTGAATATTGTGCGTATTTCTCAGAATCGTTTTTATTGTCTAACACTCGAACTTCAACGGTGCCGTCATTTACATAAGTGGTGTTTTTTTCTATGCCGTTTGCTAATTCTTCTTTAATTATGTAATGACCTTTTTTATCAGAACATTCAGGCTTGTGGTAAATTATTGATTTTTTGTGCTCTGCATCTGAGTTGTCGTCAATGGAATCAAGATTACCTTCTAAGTCAAATAAATATGTTATTTCTCCGCCTTTTTCATTTTTTACCTTTATTGATTGCAATGCGCCATTTGAATAGGTTTCTTTTTTACCTTCAAATTTTTTGGGAT
Organism: uncultured bacterium; assembly: GCA_949288725.1. GTDB lineage: Bacteria > Cyanobacteriota > Vampirovibrionia > Gastranaerophilales > Gastranaerophilaceae > Zag111. Next base: position 13,173 of record CASELF010000086.1, on the reverse strand, counting down.
CACCATTAATTTCATACTTTTCTGCGGGTTTTAAATCTTCATCTTTAAAAGGATCTTTCCCTGTATCATTTTTAGTTGGTTTTTTAGCTTCTTTTACGGTTTCTGTCGGAATATTATTTTCATATCTTATTGTCTCTGAATAATATTCATTCTTTTTGTCGGTTGCTACACTAACAATATTACCCTCTTTATCGTATTTTGTACATTTTGTTACACCGTCTTTTGGTATTTCTTCACATATCATCAGTGTATTTCTATCATTGATATAATGTTTTTTACTGCCGTCTTTATTGTATACGGTTTCTTCTGTTACTTCAGGCTTACCGTTATAATATGTTGTCAATTTTTTTACATCATCAGAATCAGGATAAAATTCATAAATTTCTATCAAAAATGTATTTGGAAGTACTCCTTCTTTTATTTCATTACAGTTTTCTTGTACTCGTATGCGTTTACCGGTTTTGTTATCGGTTGTAATTATCTTCCTGATTGCAGCTTCTGGAGCTTGAACATCCATTAAATATGTGGTTGTTGTATCAGGCGTTTTATCTACTATTGCATGTAATGTTCCGTTTGCTGTTTTTATCCTTTCTCCTTTTAAAATTTTTATCGCTTCCGGTTGCAATACTGTCGGGATTGATGGCTGTAAATTTTTAAGAGTTTCTAAATCTTTTTTATCTGCTTTTTCAGTTTTTTTAATTGCAGCTTGATTATAAGCTGCAAGAACTTCTGCACCGTTTGCTTGCGGAGCTTCTACATTATTATTTTCAACCAACTTTTTATCTGTTTTTAATTGATTTAACAAATTTGTATTTACATTACTAACCGACGAAGTAGAACCAACTGCATTAATCATAAAATCTTCCTTCTTTTATCTAACCTACATAGTTAAATAAAAACTGTAAATACAAAATTTTTGCCTTTTCATTAAGAAACGTAATATATAGAAATTATTTTTGTCCGTTAAAAGCTTGAAGCCCCAAATATCTTGCAGAAGCACCAAGTTCCTGTTCAATTCGGATAAGTTGATTATATTTTGCCATTCTGTCAGAACGTGATGCCGAACCGGTTTTAATTTGCCCACAGTTTGTTGCAACAGCCAAGTCTGCGATAAAAGTATCTTCTGTTTCACCTGAACGGTGAGAAACAATAGATGTATATCCGCCTGAACGTGCCGCTGTCATTGCATCTAAAGTTTCTGACAATGTCCCGATTTGGTTTACTTTGATTAGAATTGAATTTGCAACATTACGTCTTATTCCCTCTGCTAGACGTCTTGTGTTTGTCACAAATAAATCATCTCCAACAAGTTGACATTTATTACCTATTCTCTGAGTAAGTTTTGACCAGCCGTCCCAATCTTGCTCAGCCATACCATCTTCAATCGAAATAATAGGATATTTTTCCGCCCAATTTGCCAGAAATTCTACCATTTCATCAGCATTTAAAACTTTATTTTCTCCGGAAAGAGTATATTTTCCATCCTCATAAAATTCCGATGAAGCTACATCAAGACAAATTTTTATCTGCTCCGTGTCATATCCGGCCTTATCTATCGCTTCAAGGATAACTTCAATCCCTTCTTCATTCGACTTAAGATTTGGTGCGAAACCTCCTTCATCACCTACTGATGTAACAAGTCCTCTTCCTTTCAACACATTTTTGAGCGTATGGAAGATTTCCGAACCCATTCTGATTGCTTCTTGAAAATTATATGCACCAACAGGAGCAATCATAAATTCCTGAAAGTCAATATTGTTATCAGCATGAGCTCCACCGTTTATAATATTCATCATAGGCACGGGCAATATACTTGCATTTAATCCGCCAAGATATCTGTATAAAGGCATCTTGTAAGCTAAAGAAGCCGCTCTTGCACAGGCAAGTGAAACTCCCAAAATCGCATTCGCACCTAATTTTGACTTATTCTCTGTCCCGTCTATTTCTATCATCAAATTATCTATTTGCTGCTGATTAGAAGCATCTTCACCTATCAATTCAGGTGCAATAATATTATTGACATTGTTAACAGCCTTTGTCACACCTTTTCCTAGATAATAGTTTTCATCTCCATCTCGAAGTTCTAACGCTTCAAAAATTCCCGTGGAAGCACCTGACGGCACAGCTGCTCTTCCTATAATTCCGCCTGAAAGCTTAACTTCTGCTTCCACCGTCGGATTACCACGAGAATCCAATATTTGACGTGCAGTAATATCTTCAATAAATGTTGATGCCATATAAACTCTCCTTATAATTACACTAATATGCAGTCATTGTGTACAAAAAATTGTCACTCGTCAATAGGTAATAATTATGATTTTTGCCATATATTCGGAATAGAACTTTCTTCAATAATAATTGGCTTGAATCTTTTGGTAAACTATTTGTATTTGAAGGATAAGGGGTACTTGTGTATTTATAATTCGTATTCAACATACATCAGTCAAAAATGCTAAAAAATAAATTTTGCCTTAATAAGAAAATTTTTTAAGTATTATTACAAATAAAACCACAAAATTATTCTTGCATACTTTGCAACAAGAACAATAAGATAACTGAAGACAAAATCATATAGAATTTTTATTCCGCTTTGAGCTTCAATCCATCCTGTTACAAAACCCCAGCCGGCATGTTTAAAATATGCCAGCAGCATCATATATAAAACACCAACGATATGTATTGTCAAAACACCTGAAAATACTGCTTTTGCAACATTTTTGTATGAGTAACCTCTTTTCAGAATTGTTCCAACAATTATTGCTGCCGGAATATAAGCAAAGATATATCCGAAGCTGTATTCAAAAATATATCTCCAGCCCCCGCCCAAAGCAAAGACAGGAACAAAAAATAACCCTGCAATAATATATAATAAAATACTTATACTGCCTAATTTTCTACCTAACAATCCTACAATAAACATTATTATCGGAATTTGCGGAATATATTTTATTGAATAAATGAAGTCATTAATTTTAGTTGGTTCACCATACCAAAACTTCATTGGAATAATCATATGTGTAACATTTAGTTGTAAAAATGTTGCTACAACAATCAGAAATGAACAGAAAAACACGAGCATCAAACTGCCAATACCCATGTGAATACCTTTTTTCTTTTTCTTCTTGTCTTTTGTTTTGACTTTCTTTACACGTGATTTCTTAACCTTGACAACTGGTTCATCCGAATGGGGAAGATGCGTTTCTGATGGATTATTTTCACGGTTTTCTGTTTCATCATTCATTTATAGTCACAACCTTGTTTAAATTTTCAATATTATTTTTGTATATAGTTTTAAATTTATCGTAAAAGATATTTTCTGTCCACATTATTAAGGCATCTTCATTATTATCTTGATAATATTCTTTTCTCCTGCCTAATGACTTAAACCCGTACTTTTCATACAAATTTATCGCCTTCTGGTTTGAAACTCTAACTTCTAACGTAATATATTTTACGCCATTTGCATAACAATTTTCTATAATTGTATGAAGTAAAGCCTCGCCTATTTTTCTTCTGCGAAAGTCAGGTTTTACTGAGATGTTTGTAATATGAGCTTCTTCCAGAATTTGCCAAGTTCCGGCATATCCAACCAAAATACCTTCTTCATTAAACGCACAAAAATAAGCTGCCAAATCATTTTGTAATTCGTTATAAAAAGATTCCTTCGACCAATGATGAGAACCGTAAGATTCTTCCTCAATTCCTACAACAGCATCTATATCTGTTTGTTTCATCGGTCTGATTATTAAATTGAATTTTTGCTCACTCATACGAGAATTCTAGCACGATGAGATAATGAATGCAATGAAGTTTATACATCTTCTAAGTTATCAGAAAGACTTTTTACTGCTTTATGAATTTCACCAAGAACCTCTTCAGATTGAAGTTTTTTCAATATATCTTCCTTGTTACCGGTTGCAATAATTCTTTCTGCCTTATATGGAAGAGGAAGTTTATATGCTACAACTTCAAGATTACGTATTTTTTCGTGGTTCGCAATATTTTTTGGCGGCTTAGAAATTTTAAGCATAAAATCTGTTGCAACAAGGCTCTTATCCGGATTTTGGAACTGTTCATATACAGGAGCAAAATCTCCATATTCCGGAACTTCTCTCTCTGCACGATTTGCTAACGTTTTCACAAACTTTTTAATACTTGTTTCAAGAGTTTGTATTTCTTTATTCATTTTTTTTATTCCTTTAAAGTTTGCTTTATTTACTTCTGTATGATTAATCTTATTCATCTATAACCTCGTTCTTATTTTATACTATTTTTCGCTAAAAAGCCAGAGCCTATTCTCCAAGTCCATTATAAATTTTCTGTAAGATGCGAAGGCGTTTTGATACTGTCGGATCATTAATGAACTGATTTACCTGTGTTCTCATCAAATCTGTAAGTTCATAACTGTAGTTTGATGACTTATCATTTCCTGCTGTATGAAGCATTTGAGCAAGCGCTTCTTGAACTATTGACATAAAATCTCGATCTTTCAAAACATTTCTGTCTATAAATAAACCTTTGTATTGACCATCTTCAATTTTAGCGTGAATTGACGGGCAATTTGATACTTTTGAATCAAATACATATCCTGCTGTACTTTCAATATTATCCGGAATAACCGAATACCAATCATTTTCCGCAAATATTTGGGTGGCCTTTTGGATAAGTTCAAGTTTCTTTGCCTCAACCTCAGTAGGTTTTAAAGAATGAATTTTATGCATTCTGTTATATAATGTTTGTGCATCACATAATGAACCGTCCAAATTTACTCTCTGATTAGCAAATCTGTAACCGTTTTCTTGGAAATATTCAATTTGGTCACTAGGAGTGTCTGATTTTATGATAACAATTTTTGGATTTTTATCTATTTGTAGATTACGATTGTTTGCTTCTGCAATAAGCCCTTCAACAAAAGTATACTCTAATGATTGATTACCCCAAGGACTTATTATCATATCATCCTTTGGATTTGCAGTAGTCCAAACATCTTCTAATGAACGAATAGCCTGTATAAGTTCATTATCAGTCATAGATGCTGCATAACGTACAGCTAAACCTAAGACATCTGTGTCATTTAAGCCAACTCTATCACAACCTGTCGATAAAACAAATTGTCTATTATAATTCATATCCTTTAAAGTCGGGTAATTAGGCAACTTTTTGAACACTATACATAATTTACTTGAAGCAGGTTTAAAGTCATCGTTTATTTCATATTTCTGCCCTAAATAAATTGTACTTTCTTCAGTCTCATCAAGATGCTTAAAGCCAAAGAATTCGTTTTCATATTCGAAATTTTGGAAATTTTCGTTATATGGATGATAGAAATAATCTTTAGATTTCAATAATTCTTCAACCATAGCAGGATCTTTTGTAGTAAATTCAACATAATTACCTTCAACAGGTTTAGTGTTTTTGGTTAACGTTTGAGTTAAATCATCTCCGGCTAATCTTCCATTTTCACGTCCGAATTCAAGCTGCCATTCTCCGCAGCCGTATTTTACATTCTCAGAACCTTTAACAATTAAACTGCCGGCAATTACTCTTGTTCCTTCACCAAAATTGCCTAAATCTTCAACAAGATAAGGTTTTGTGCTTGAACCTGTTCTTTGAAGATGTTTGTAATCGTATTTACCAAGTCCTTCAACTCGAACTTTGTATTCATCTCCAACTTTGTCAACTTTAATTGTTACGCCTTCTAAAGTATGACCGTTACCGTCATAGAAATTCTGCATCAAATCTCTTGCTATTTTGAAATTGCTCCAGTTTGTTGCTTCTGCATATCTGAGTTTAATTTTTGCTTTCTGAGGTACCCCAAGGACACTTACGTCTTCAGGATGTATAACAGGATTTTCCGAATTAGTTGGATTTAAGCCGCCTTTGTCCGGAACTGTTACTGTCACAGATCCTTTTGTTTCTAATTCTTTGAAAGCTTCATCGGCAGAAGGTAATTTGGCAGAAACTGTCTTTGAAGTTCTCGCCGGTAAAGGCTTATATTCTACGACTGTACCATATCTTGTAGAATTATTTCGAGCAACATTATTATCTGAACTTCTGTCAACATATTCTACATAATCCTTTGGTTTGGCAATTTCTTTTTCAACTTGAGCTTTATAAGCTTTCGCATCAAACGTAGGAGCTTCCATGTGTGAATCTACGTTATCGTAAAGTTTTGCAAGATATTTAATCTTAGCAAGAGCTTCAGGATTTTCAACCAAAGTTTTTGTTATTATAGTTTCTATATTCTTTAATGCATTCGTAAATTCGTTACTTACATCTCCGCCATATTTATGAGACATTTCATGCACCCAAGTTGCAAGTAAATCTACATATTTATCCGTATATAATGCAGACTCTTTAATCCAATGTCCTTTATACCTGCCATACGTGATAATCGCTTCAGCTCGTTCGTTAGGAGATCCGCCTTCATTAAAAACAAATTTTGGAGAATCTACTTCTTCATCTTTGATTAAATGTTTTTTATCTTCCGGTAAAAATTCTTTAATTACTCTTACACCTTCATTTAGTAATTGGATTTTTTGAGATTGAACTTCATCAGGTTTTAGAGGAACTTTTCTTTTTGAATTTAATTCCGCAAAATCTTTTAAACCGATACCTTTAAACATGGAAATGTCAACAACCTTATATCCCATAAGATTTGCCATTTGTTTATCTTCAATAGAAGCGTGTTGATCCATAAATACGTATTTTTTCGAAGTAAAATCTATCTTTATTCCCTTTTGAGATGCGGCAACTGCCAAGCCTTCCAAAATAGCATTTTCTTGTGGAGTTCTTTCATGTGCAGCTTTTGTCCATACCAGCTCAAGAGAACCCATAAGATTTCCTAAATCTTTTTTGGACATAGTTGTTGCATATTTTGTTACAAGTTGTCTGATATTATTATTGTTTAATCTTCCTCTATCTCTATCTATTTCAAGAGAATAAGAATTTTTTGACAGTTTCAACAATTCAGGATCATCAGGCTGCTTCTTAAACACTAATGAAAAACCGTTAAGAGAATCCCCGATACCATTCTCTGTTTCATATCTTTGAACAACATAAATGTTTCCTTTTTGACCTTCCGGTAGAACTTTTATTCCGAAAAATTCATTCTCATAGTCAAAATTTTGGAAATCTTTGTTATATGGGTGACCAAAATAATCTTTTGCATTAATTATTTCTTCAACAAGCTTAGGATTATCGGTTGTGAACTCTACGAAATTACCTTGTACATCCTTTTTATTTTTTGACAATACTTGGGTCATATGGGCTTTATCAATATCGTTAGAAGAACGATTAAATGTCATATCCCATTCACCGCTGGCAAATTTTACATAATCAGTTCCTTGTTTTGTCAACAAGCTTAAGGCTGCAATTTTTGCACCTTCACCAAACTGACGTCCTATACTTGTAGGATTAACATCACTTGAACTTGCTCCCAAGGCATCTAAGTATCCATAATCATATGTACCTTCACCTGAAATACGAATTGTGTACTTGTCACCAACTTTTTTGATGTCAAGAGAAACGCCTTCCATAGTGCCACCATGACCATTAAAGAAATTTTGCATCAAATCGCGAGCAATCTTTGAATCACTCCAATTTCTTTTTACGCCATAACACAATTCATATCCGGCATCTTCAACTTTACCAAGACGAGATACATCTTCAGGATATATTCTATTATTACCGTTGCTTGGTTTCATTCCGCCGTCATTCGGTATTGATATTTTTACAGGTTTGCCATTATCCAAATCTTTTATCAACTGTTCAACAGGAGGAATATTAAGAGTCTTTAATTCTCCTTTTTGGGTATTTAATGTTCCTAATGCAATTTCTTCTGTACTTGGACTTAGCTCTACACTTTTTACACCTAAGCTTGATGGATCCAGCTTATATGCATCTGATGGTTCATATGAAAGCGGTTTAGAAACATCGTTCTTAACATTTTTCTTATAAATCTGAAAGTCTATGGCTTGTACTGATTTGCCATCTTTTATCATATCAACTATGACATCTTTCATATCAGGATTATCTCTTCTTAAATTAATTAATTTTGTAACATCCTCAGTAGGCATATTTCTATTTGAAGCAGCATTAATCATGTCGATATTTGATGTATTAATACGACCTGCTTCGTCTTCGTATTTTAGTAATACATCTATATTGTTTCGTATAAATTCAACAGGACGCTTTTTATTTGTATAGAGAAAAGACGACAAATTCTCATGTTTTTTTATTTTATTATTTTTATAGAGACCATACATTTCTTTGGCACAATCAAGGTTAGATTCATTAACATCCATTAACTGATATATCTTACTTGAGTTGCTCATTGTATTATCACTTTGTATAAGTTTATAATAATCCAATTTTGCAGCAGTAGATTCTGGCGTTAGATTTATAAATAACCCATATGATAGAAGTTCATCGGATAAATTCAAGTCTTTAGATATTACAGAGTATAGCTCTTTTATACATTGTAATGACTGTGCATCCGCATGTACTGCAACCCAAACTATATCAGTATCTGAATATTTAGAGTTTTCCTTCAGATAACTAAATGTTTGTTTAAATGTCTCCAGATTATCCTTTGTCACATTGGTAAGGATAGCATCTGTTCCACCATAACTAATTGGTACATTCTTTTCTTTTAAGAAGTTATAAGCTTCTATAACAGGTTGTAATTGTTCCGGACTCTTAATATCGTTTATTTGTTTGTTATATTTAAAGTTGTTGACATCTTTATTAAGTCTTGCTGCAAATCTGTCTTTTATATCTTGAAATTCTTGTGGAGTAATATCGTCATCTTTTAATTTTTCAGCAGCATCTATAAAAGAATTTTGTTCTCTTTTTGTGGTGAACGTTTCTTCTATATATTTTCCGGCATCAGGGTCTTGTGATTTGATATATTCAATATAATTTCCTTGTAGGAAATTAATTCCGGACTTTGCAGGACCTGTTCCGAATGAAGATCTTTGTAGAAAAACATTAGCAAAACTTGCAGGAACAGTCTGGCCTTCATGAAGATTTTCGAAATGCGAAAGTGCCCATATCAAGTTTGTATTAGGAGAATCTTTTTGTAACTCGTCTTGAATAAGCCTTAATACATTTAAATCCTCGATTTTTTGACAATTTTCTACTAAATCATAAAATCTTATATTTCCATTTGCTTTTAAAATACTTGATTTCTGGTTTACTAATTGATTCACATCATTTAAGACAGAAACAGGTTTTGTATTTTTTGCAACAGCTTTCTTATAATCTTTGTAAACTACTTCCGGAGAAATTTCCCCTTTTTTAATTTTATCGGCTGCATTATGTAATGCTATTAGGTTTTGAGCATTTAATCTTTCATCAAAACGATAACCTTTACCATAATTTGCAAGTTCAGGCTCTACACTTTCAAAACCGAGTTCTAATTTACGTAAATGATTATAATAATCATTCAAATAACGATTATATTCATCATAAACATCTTTACTCATCTTTTTCTCTGACAACAATTCTTTGATTGGATTATACAAAGGAGCCAAATCTTTATATTCACCAATAATATCTTTTCCTGTTCTTAAATCATATGGGATATGCTCACCTTCGGCAAATTCATCAACTTTATCTCCACGGTATTGCCATTCCATAGTTTTACCGTCTTTTGTTTTAAAATTCATTTGTAATGCAGTATATCCAGAAGGTTGTGATTTCGTTGTTGGTTTATACCCTGCAGCCTTCATTCTTGCATAGTTAGGATCAGACTCGTCTATTTTGACAACATAATCTATTGTAACACCCAAATTAGCACCAAATTGTTTTAATTCGGCAAGTTGAGCTTCTGAAAAATAAGGAATTCCATTATCCGCAACGTAATTACTTATTCTGGCAACAGAAATTCCATCACTACTTTCCGCTTGTTTTTTAATAACACCTTTTAATGTTTCAAGTGCAGGTTGAGATTGCAATTCTGCAGCTCGAAGCATAGCACCTCTTTCATCTCCGGCATCTAACAATGCTTTTACTTCAGGGTGGTTTTTAAAATCACCTGATGCAACTTTTGTTCTTGCACCAAACGCATCTCTAACATCTTTTACTGCATCTGCAACAGTAGCTTGCGGATGATCTATCATATAATTTGCAATTTTATCATATAAACTTTGGTAACCTTTTAATCTTGAACCGGTTTTGCCTGTATAATCCAATTGGTTAAAACCTGATTCGTTTATAAATTGTTCAAATGTAGGAGCTGCGTCTTTATATTCTGCTTGTATAGCTGCTACTGCTGCCTTTATTTCTTCAACAGGCAAGTCTTCTTTTGCTCTTTTTTGCTTACCTGGCTTAGACTTAATTTCAGGTGTGGAAGAAGGTTTCGTAGAAACATTGTCTGGCTTTGCTTTTTTACCCACAACAGCTTGTATAGTCCATACATTGTTTGCTTTGTCGTATTTTGCACCTGTTATTTTATATGTATAATCTTTTTGAATTACAAACTCTGCTTCTCTGTATATTGCTTTGTTTGTAGGAACTAAACTTTCTACAAATGCAGCTTCAGTACCTTCCGGAACGGTGTATTCCCACTTTATCGCACCTTCTGCACTGGCTACTACATCTTCTTTAGAGAAAGTTGTACCCACAAAATTATCATTTACAAAGTTGATGTCACCTTTATTTAAGCGTGCCAAAAGTGCATCAACATTGTTTTCTTTGACAGCTTTTTCCATCAATTCGGTAAGATTTTTTCCATCTACCTGTATATGACTAACAAAACTGTTATCTTCTACTCGTCTAACAACAACTTCACTGGTTGTAGATTGGGTGCGCAAAAAGTCTTCTGTCAATTTGGCATTCTTAATCATTTCAAGACAGTTTTCGTAAGTGCCAATTTGTTGACCATCTATTACAACATACTTTTCTTTCTTTCTGACATTTTTACCGTCTACGCAATGAATTACGTTAATAGTTTTCAAGTATTTCTTTAAAGCTTCCGGATTATCCATAAATCCAATCAACTTGTATGGGATAGACATATCTATCCTATCTATGATTGCATCAACATGTTCAGGCTTTATAGAACCACTCTTTGCTTGCTCTTTAGCTGATTTTATAAGCTCAAATTCATTCTTGGTTAAGTTGTCATATGATGTCGTTAAAACTCCATTTTTCTTCTCATATTCAGCCGCCATTCCAAGAAGTACATCCGGATTTTCATCAATAAAGTCTTTATAACCAAGATCTTCCGCATTTTTATACAATCTCTTTAGTACGGTTCTATCATCCGGTGAACAAACCTTAGATTTTATTAAATCCTGAACGGTATTAATGCCGAACTTTTCAAGATCAGGCTCAGAGAGAAGTAAAATTAAGTTAGAACGGTCACTTCTCTGTTTATAAAGCAACTGAGTAATATTGGCATCAATCTCAGCTTGGCTAAAACGGTTTGTACCTCCCGCTCTATTACCAAAAGTCGTTTGGTTAGAAGTTTCGCCAGTAGGAGTTGAATGTGTTGTAGGAGCTTCCGGTGTTCCATCTGGTTTTATTTTTGCATTGCCTCCTGTTGTAACTTTGCCTACTCCGGATAAATCTTTTATATCAGAACTTGTTCCAACCACTATACCAATTAGGTTAGCTTTTAACAATGACTTCCAATCATCATTCGTATCCAATATCCCCATCATTGCCAAGTCACCTACGTAGGATATTAGAAAATCACTGCTTATCTTTGCACCTCCGGCTGTCATAAAGTTCTTTAAATATTCCGGATTGCTTATTACAGTCTTTAAGGCTTGAAGGCGATTACCTTCGCCTATTGCCGTCTTAAATGTACTCGCTAACTTATCGTCTATTAATTTGTTAAAAGCTTTCAATCCCGCTTTGCCGGCTCCGTAACCTACTACAAAGCCTGCCGCATTCATCATTAAATTCTTCGTTACTCCATCCACTTCATCTGCATATACTTTCCCATCGCGTTTTGTATAAGCATCGGTATAACCTAAGGCACTTTCACTTGCCATTCCGCCTATGGCTAAGGTGTTACCCACTGTCACCATTCCGCCGCCTAATGGCGCTAATGGAGTAAAACACAATATCCCTCCTACTACGGTTAAACCCATTCCTACCATCGATGTTGTGCCGGTATAACGTTGGATTACTCCCATATTGTCATTTACCATCGCTTCTGATAGTAATTTCGCATTCTCTGGGCCTAATACTAAACTATTTAAGTCTTCATAGCTCTTCTGGTAATCTTCTATGCTGCGACCACCTAAAAATTTCTCAAATCTCTCTTTATGGGTTTGGTTTATATATTTGATTAACTTATTTAATCCTTGTTGTTTTAACTCCTCTGTTGTATATGCACTCAAATCCAGTTTCCCATCTGTTATCGTGATTGGAAGCTGTGATTTATCGATTAATTTCTTTAACTCACTTATACCATTGTCTTCACTCATTGCATAATATTCTGCTATTCCGTTCATTAACTTATCTGAACGCGCTGCTGAGCTGTCTTCATTAGATAATAGTGATTCACTGAATTCTGAATACTGAGCATATTTGTTATACGCACTCGCTACTGACTGGAGTTCTGCTTTCTTTTGTATTAACTCTTCTGTTAATACTTTATTGTACTCACAACCTCGTTCATAGCGATATACTTCTTCGAACTTCATAGGTTCTGCGCTATCCCATTCAATTGGAATTTTTTTCGGGTTTAGATTTGCGATTTTAATATCTTTTAAATATGGATTATCAATCTTATTTTCGTGATGATTTTTGGCACTTTTGCTTAATTCTGCTAAGGCTTCTGTTTCTTCTATTATTCCCAATCCGACAAACTTTCGCTGCATTGTCTTTAGGTCTTCCATTTTGGTTGTCATTACCATTTGGTCGACATATTCTTCTATTATTTTCTTAAATTCTTGGCGACTGTATTTCCCGCGGAACTGATCTAAATAACTTATCCCGCTGTTAGTTTTTAAAACTTCCAAGCGGGTTAGAAACATTTCTTTTATATGTTTTACATTCTCTTCAAAATATTCACGGCGAGTTAATTGCTTGTCACTTGCACGTTCTAATAGTGTTACTCCAATATTTTGATAATCTATTATTTTTTTTACGTTTGAACTTTTTAATTTGTCATAAGCATCTTTGTTGTCATCATAATATCCGGTTATTGAACCT
>CASELF010000085.1 GCA_949288725.1 uncultured bacterium | reverse complement strand
TCGCTTGTTATAAGCTGTTTAAAATCCTCCGGCGGAATTTTTGCTTTTACTGCTTGATATGTTTCGTTTAATAATCCGTCAACCGCTTCATATTCATTTGACGCAAATGTATTCATATCGCTTTGCGTGTTACCTGTATTTACAGCATACTGCTCTTTAATATTATAATATTTTTGCAGGTAATAGTTGTTTTTATCTATTTTTTGTTCAACTTCTTTGAAAAGATTGTTTAAGTCTTTCATATCCTGTTGATACTCATCGCTGTCCTGGATTTGAAGCAAAACATCATTTCTTTTTATAATATTAAAATATCTTGCCTGCAGTTCATCAATCTGCTGTAAAGTTTGTGCAGGTGTTTTGATTACATGTTCCTGTTTTGTTTCAGCAGATGTTGTATTTTGAGCTTTGTCGTGTTTTAACATTGCAAAAGTAATTAAACCTAAAGCCCATAGAACAAGCAGGATTATTATAATTGTTTGTAGTGAATTTACATTTTTTGTATTTATTTTTGCACCGCAGTTAGTACAAAATTTTTGATTTTCGCTTAATTCACTTCCGCATTTTGGACAGTTCATGGTTTTTCCTCATTTTTTTATTGTTGACCTAGATGATAGTCAAATGAAAATTGTATCTCTATACTTTCTTCGTTATATTCTTTTGGCAGCGGTTTAAACGGTGCTGCTTTTTTGACTGCGTTTAATGCTTCATTATCTATATTTTCATCACCTGATGTTTTAAATATTTCACTGGATAGCAGACTGCCGTCTTTAGCGATTTTAAATAATACAACCACTCTATTTTCGTTGCTTGATTTAATCGGGTGCCAGTTTCGTTTTATATCTCTTTGAAGTTTTCTCATGTAAGGTGCAAAATCCGGTTTATCTGTATTTTGGTAATCGTCATTGTCTGACCAGATTTGTTTATTTTGATTTGCATTATATTCTGCTTCTTTTTCAGCCTGTAACTGTTTATCTCTGTTGATTTCGATTGCTCTTGAATTTGCATTAAATAACAATGAGCTTGTATTTAATGGAGTGAATGAAGTTGCAACTTTCGGGGTTAGTGCGTTGATAAAATTTTGGTTATACTGCAAATCTGTACAGCTTGATACAATACCTGTTTTATTATCTTTGTTTTGTATTATTGCAATGATATATTTCCCGACCTTTTTATCATAATATTTAATACTGTAATACAAACTGTCATTGTGCCAATTTACACTATCTCTATCAATGTAAATTTCTTTATCGCCGTTAAATGCAGCTTCCCAGTTTATTGCATAACAGACATTTGAACCTGCAAGAATAAGCAATAAAAGTATAAATAATTTAGAATAACGCATCTTCTGCCTCTTTGTTGTATTTGTCATCTGTCGGTTTCGGTACCGGTTTTGGCAATACATATTTTTCTTTTGCTACTCCATACGGATCATATACACATACAGCCCAAGGTATAAATCTCAATGCTTCTGCGTCTTTAATACCTTTTCCTCTGCGTGTATCACTGTATTGATAGCCCCATTTATTTTCAAAAACGTTAATTACACGCATATAAGCAGTACTTGAAGTATCGTCTGCATTTTCCCATAAAAAAATATTAAA
>CASELF010000084.1 GCA_949288725.1 uncultured bacterium | reverse complement strand
TCTCCTCTTGCTTGAGAACCGTATAAATACATACCTTCAAAATCATCGAATGATGAATTAAAGGAGGTTTTTAAAGCTGTAATTACGTCTTGTACTATTTCTTGCATAAAAATCATTGTATATTATCTATTGATGATTTTAAACATTTGTAAACAAATTCATAACTATAATAAAAACAACAGAATAATTTTCAACAAAATTTAATCAATCCTAACACTAAAACACAATGCTGGCTTGATTTACCGCCTTTTGAGATTTTATAATTTTAAAACTTAAAAGGAGACAAAAATGGCACAATATAAAGAACATACAACCAAAACAGGAAAGAAAAAATACGTAGCGTATATAAGAATAAAAGGTTATCCTCATACCAGTCGTACTTTTGACCGTAAAACAGACGCTAAAACTTGGGCAGAAGAACTTGAGGCACAAATGCGAAGAGGACTTTATATAAAAGACAATGAGGCACGTAAACACACACTGGCTGAATTAATTGACCGTTATATTGAATATGAGTTACCCAAAAGAGAAAAAGACCGTAAAAAATTAGAAACTCATCTTTTATGGTGGAAAGAAAATTTAGGTTATACTCTTCTGTCAAATATTACAACCAAAGTCCTTGCCGAATGCAGAGATAAAATCGCAAGTGAACCTTGCAGAGGAAGCAGAGCAGGTAAAAAAAGAAGTGCCAAAACAGTGAATTATTTTTTGGGAAGTTTATCCGTCGCTATGTCAACAGCTGTTAACGAGTGGGAGTGGTTAGATGAAAATCCTGTTTTTAAAGTAAAAAAGTTAAAAGAACCAAAAGGTCGTGTAAGATTTCTTTCAAAAGAAGAAAGGGAAAGACTGTTTACTGCCTGTAAAAGCTGCGGAAACGATTATTTATACCTGCTTGTAATAATCGCAATATCAATAGGTGCAAGACGTGGTGAGATAATGGGTCTGAAATGGTCAAATGTTGATTTTGAAAATAAAATGTTTTATTTTCTTGATACAAAAAATGGAGAAGACAGAGGTGTACCCATACCAAAATACTGTTATGAACTTTTGAAAGATTTTTATCAAAGACGACTTCCAAATACAACATATGTATTTGCAACAAAAGACGACAGGATAATGGATTTACAGTGGTTTTGGGAAAAGGTGCTTAAAGAAGCACAGCTTGAGGATTTTCGTTTTCATGATTTAAGACACACAGCAGCGAGTTATCTTGCGATGAATGGAGCCAGTTTATTGGATATAGCGGAAGTTTTGGGACACAAAACACTCGCAATGACAAAACGATACTCTCATTTAACCCCAAAACATACTGCCAGTATTCTTGAACGTATGTGTAGTAAACAGTTTGGAGAAGATAATTCAAATGGTATTAATTAAATTTTTAAAATTTTCAAGTGCTGTTTCAAAATCCATTTTTTCACTGTCTTTTGCATAAGATAATGCCTGTACATAGTCAGTATATTCTTTCATATAAAGTCTATCCGACTTTAACTTTTTATAAGTATTTAATGCAAAATCTTTTAAAGACAAGTCTGTAGTGACAGAACCTCTACCTTTATCATTAACAAAAGAAATTTCTAAACATTTTAAAAATATCTTTTTATTTAAATCATTACACATAACAGAAATATCATACAGGTGTCTTATGATTGTCGGGTCATTTTTACTGCTATATATTTCAGCCTCTCTTTTTCTTGCTTGGACTCTCCACATCAAGGCACTAAATTTGTTTGCAAGCACTTCATTATAATTAATACATTTTATTTCTGTTTCGGGATAATCAAAAGAATATTCACCCATTAGAGTTTTTATTTTATGTGTTTCATAAGGTATTATTAAATTTTCAAAAGTAAATTCCAATTTTATATTTGGGCGTAATGATGAATGCTGATGAAAGTATTTTTTGTATTTCAGTTCAAGACTTAAAAATTTATTTTCATTTGCTTTTACTATTGTTGAGTCACATACAGTTAAAAACTCAATATTTTTTATTTCATCCAAAATATATTCAAAAAAATCTTTTCTTTTTGTACGGTTAAACTCTACTTTTGTATGTAACCTAAAATCTATATCTTCCGAAAATCTTTTAATTTTTTTGTAAGCTTTAGACAAACAGGTTCCACCCGAAAATATTATTTCAATATCAGGGTAATTAATTTTAGAAAGATAGTCTAAAACAAGAACAACATAAATATCTTTTTCAATAAATTGAGGGTCTATGCCAAATTCATTTGAAAAATCACTAATTTCTGTAATATTTTTCTGTATTTCTAACCTGTTCATAAGTTACAAAATTATCATTAAATCCAATTTTACGGTTAATTCTTCCTACTACAGCAACAATACGTCCAGTAGGTATCTGTGTGGATTTCCCTTCATTATACCACATCTCATACTTGTTAGGGATAACAGTGTTGTTCGTTTTTTGAGCGACTATTTTTGCAATTTCTGTAATATTAATAACAGGAATAATTTCTCCGCTAAATTGAGAAATCCTTGCTTTAACATAGACCCCTTTACCTGTTTTTATTATTAAATTTTTTTTAATTAATTTTCTTAATGCCCTGATTATTTGATCCCTGTCTGATAAATCAAGAAAATCTTTCAGCATAAACACAGAAGCCTTTGACTTCTTAATTCTGTATTGTATTTTCTTTTCTAATGTTGGAGAAATAATCATAACTAATTTTCTACAAAAATACGACACTTATATTTACAATTATACGACATATAAATGAAAGATTAAAGTCTATAATTGCTTATATATTAAAGAATATTTACATAAATATTAAATTAATGAAATAATATTATTATAAGTAATGAAAAATAAAAACTCAATATTTTTTGGACCTTTTTTATTGTTTTATTATTTCTTTTAATTCTTCTATTTTATGTTTAAAAATAGGATTACTACCTAAATTTTTAATGATTATGCCTGCTACTTCTTTTTTTACATCCTCGTTATTTTCTTTATTTATTAATATATTATTATCGGCAGTTTCTTCCATATTATTCTGTAATTCTTCTACTGTTTGTGCGTAAGAATTATTCCTACCTATACTTAAGTGACAACACAATTTTAGAGTAACTTCATACCTTAAACGTTTATATTTTTTATTCTTTTTTATAAATCCACTTCTCTCAAGTTCCTTGATAGCCTGAAAAACAGAAACATTACTTAACCCAGTACATTCCGATATTGTCCTTTGTGTCGGATAAGCATAACCAAGTTTATTATTCCAAAAGTCAACAATACATCTCAATACAAGCTTAGCTGATGTTGAAAGCTTAACCTTTGAAAACATTCTGCTTGTTGTAATGAGTTTGTTTAATTCAAAACTACTTTTGTTTATCTTAAATTCTGATTTCCTCATCAATTAGCCTTAATTGTACAGGTTCACCACTTTGTACTTCTTCAATTTCTTTAAATTCTTTGAGTCGTCTGTAAAACCCATTGATAAAAAACATCGGTGTGTATAATGTTTCTTTTACCTTCAGTGTTAAACTGTCTCCAAGTTGGACTTTTGCGGCTATTCCTAACAAAGAC
>CASELF010000083.1 GCA_949288725.1 uncultured bacterium | reverse complement strand
CAGCTATTCTGTTTTCAATGTGCTGGCTTCTTTTCTTGCCGCCAACGCTTCTTCCTTCTCGCTATCGGGGCATTCGTAACCTGACTCACTCGTCCGGTTCCCTTATCTTACTTCGTCAATTCTCATTGTCAAGTAATTTTTTATTCCTTTATAGACATTATCTTAATTTCTAAAACTTTCGTTTGTTAGATAAATTCTAAGTATCTGGTTTTTAAAATCTTTATGTCCTGTGCATTGAGCACATTTAAGATGTTACTCTGAAAAAATTTCGATTTCAAGTGTTTTATTTTATTTGCTTAATAAATCGTTACAATCTGAAGTCTGCCTCGGTTCTATCTGCTGCAAAAGCCAATTATATACTTAATACAGGCTCTCGAGTTTTCTCTTTTGCTATAGATAATATATATTCGGATACTTCATTTTCAATGTGTACTCCAAAATTCCTGTTTATCTCTCGGATAAAATAACATGGACTTGTTACATTTACTTCTATTATCTTTCCCTCTATAACATCTAATCCTGCAGTATAAATTCCTAGTGCATTAAGTTTCTTTGCCACCGGCTTATATTTTTCGATTTCCTCTGCGGTTAATACTCCGCGTACAACTTGGGAATCATTATGCTCGCAAAATTTAAAATCATCATTACTTGGTAATTTTTGAACTGAGTATGGAAGTATTTTGTCGCCTAATATTAAAACTCGTTTATCTCCATTTACTGCTGATTTTAAGTACCGCTGAACCATTATTAATTGTGTTCCGTTTTTAGTCATAGAATTTATTATTACGGCTGTATTCTTGTCGCCTCGCTTTAAATACATGACTCCTGAGCCAAAACATTGATTTAATGGTTTTAATATTATTTCTTCATGCTCATTTAAAAAGGATATTATATCTGATTTTGATGAGGTAACTATATTTTCGGGCATTAAATCATTGAATAATACGGCATGCATTTTTTCGTTAAAATTCCTTATCGCCGTTGTATCGTTTAATATAAATGTTTTTTTCCTGTCTACAAAATCAAATATATATGTTGCACTTATATAATCCAAGTCAACAGGTGGATCAGGACGAAACATTACAAGTTGAAAATCTTCTATTTTATAACACTGCGGATTATCTTTTTCATAAAAGATATCCTCATTCTTTATATAGGATTGGTAACAAGATACATACGCTATTGATGATTTGAGTTTTAGCATGTCTATCGTTGTTATATATACTTCTTGATTTCGCTCCAAAAAACTCTTTATTAACCAAAAATTTGTAACTAAATCGTTAAACTCAAAATACTTTAACTCAATTCTATCAATAACGTATAATATCTTCATGATACCTCTTTTATTATTTAATTTCAGATGGATTTAATATCTGACATGCAGTATTCCCATACGCAATAAGATTTCTGAATTTTTCCAAATCCGCTTGAATTTCAGGGAATGTTCCATAATGCATTGGAATAACTGTTCTTACGCCAAGCCATTTTGCAGCCATTGCAGCATGCTCAACATCCATTGTATATGTTCCGCCTATTGGTAACAATGCAATTTGTGGAGCATACAATTCTCTAATTGTTTTCATCTCGCCTGTTAAGCATGTGTCACCTGCGTGATATATTCTTACACCGTCTACATCAAGTAAAATACTTGCGGCACAACCGCCATATCTTCCGTCCATTAAAGAACTTGAATGAAATGCCGGTAAAAATACTGCTCTTCCCCAAGAAAAATTAATCCAAGAACCTAAGCCCACTGATTTTGTTTTTGCACCCTCAGACTGGCAATATGTTGCAAGTTCTACAACCGCTGTAATCGTGATATCTTTTTCTTTTGCAATTTTTATTGCTTCTCCTAAGTGATCACCATGTGCGTGTGTTAATAAAATATCGGTAATAGGTTCTTTTTTCCATTTGAATTTATTATTAATCGATACCAACGGATCAATAAGCACAGCCTTATCGCCGTTCTTTATTTCGAACGCACTATGACCAATGTACTTTAAATCTACCATATAATTTCTCCTTCTTTCACATATCCCTTAACTATATCAATTTACCACATTTTAATATAAAATACAAATATGAAACAATATATTACATACATGACTAAGTGTTTGGAATTGGCTAAACTCGCTCAAGGAGATACTTCTCCTAACCCAATGGTGGGATGTGTTATCCTGAATGAAGATAACGAAATTATTTCTACCGGATATCATAAAAAGTGCGGAGAAAACCATGCCGAAAGAGATGCCCTTCTAAAATTAGATAATGCAAAAAATTGCACTTTGGTAGTTAACCTTGAACCTTGCTCTCATTATGGAAAAACTCCACCTTGCGCTGATTTAATAATTAAAAAAGGAGTTAAAAGAGTTGTTTACGGAATGAAAGACCCTAACCCTATTGTTGCAGGCAGAGGTTTGAAAAAACTTTCAGATGCAGGGATTGAAGTTATTGGCCCCGTTATGGAAAAAGAATGCAGAAAACTTAACGAGATTTTCTTCATAAACCACACAGAAAAAAGAATTTTTACCGCTATTAAAACTGCCACAACTATTGATGGCAAAATCGCAACTTATAATGGAGATTCAAAATGGATAACGTCTTCTGCAGCAAGAAACGAAGTTAAAAATATTAGAAAAATTTATGATGCAATTTTAACATCTTCATCAACCGTTATCGCTGATAACCCTACTATGCTTCATAAAAATAAAATTATTCTTGATAGAGAATTAAAAATAAATTCAAATGCTAAAATCTTTGAGCAAGGTGAAATTTATATATTCCACGATGAAAAAATTAAATCACCACAAAATATTAAAAATATTCACTACATGCCAGCACCGGTTAAAAATAATAAACTTGATGTAAAATATATTCTTCAAGCCCTCTATGATTTAGGGTTCAGAAGTGTTTTAGTTGAAAGCGGCGGAAATTTGAATGGAAGTTTTGTTGATTACGCTGACAAAATTTATCACTTTGTAGCGCCGAAAATTCTTGCAGACAATACCGGAAAATCTGCTTTCGACGGAAAATCAATCGAAAAAATTTCAGATACAATAAACTTTAAAATAGAAGAAGTGAAAATTTTCTCGCCTGATTTGTTGGTTGTTTATACTAAAAAAGATTTATAAATTTTCTATAATTTTGTTTGTAAATTCAGTAGTTGTTAAATTTCCACCGATATCTGCCGTCTTGTACCCTTGTGAAAGTGTTTTAAACAAGGCTTTTTCTATTTTTTCAGCATAAGAATATTCATTTATATATTTAAGCATTTCTATTGCAGATAGTAACAATGCTGTCGGATTTGCTTTGTTTTGACCTTTTATATCAGGTGCTGAGCCATGTACAGGTTCAAAAACCGCACAATCTAATCCGATATTTGCACCCTGTGCAACTCCAAGACCTCCTATTAGACCTGCTGTTAAATCCGATACGATATCGCCATATAAATTTGGCAATACCAATACATCAAATCTTGTAGGATCTTGAACAAGTTGCATACACAAATTGTCTACCAGAATTTCTCTTGACTTTATTTGAGGATATTCAGCAGATACCTTTCTGAAGCATTCCAAAAATAATCCGTCTGACAGTTTCATAATATTTGCCTTTGAAACAGCGCAAACTTCTTGTCTGTTATTTTTTATAGCGTATTCAAATGCAAATTTGCATATCCGCTCTGAGGCTTTTCTGGTTATTATTTTGATACTATGCGCTGTATCTTCATCAATCTTTTCTTCGACTCCTGCGTATAAATCTTCTGTGTTTTCTCTTACAACGACTATATCAACATCTTTAAATCTTGTTTCTACTCCCGGAAGATTTTTGCATGGTCGTAAATTTGCATACAAATCGAGTGTCTTTCTTAATTGAACATTTACTGATCGAAAACCCTTTCCTATTGGAGTTGTAACCGGTGCTTTTAATGCAACTTTGTTTTTTTTGATTGATTCTATAACTCTTTCCGGTAATGGAACACCCTCTTTTTCTATAACATCAGAACCTGCTGTTTGAAGATCCCAATTGATTTCTAATCCGCTTGCTTTTATGATACGTTGAACGCTTTCTGATATCTCAGGGCCTATTCCGTCTCCGTTTATTAGTGTTATTGTATGCATAATAAAAACCTCCAGTTCAGTATTAATATACTATAAAATGGAGGGGTTGTAAAAATTTGTAGGGGAAAATATTTATAAGTCTTTATCTGTTTATTTTTATCCGTTAAAAGTCTTGAATGATCTGTCTATGTTTTTGCTCAATGCTGTTTGAACTGATTCATATTCCGTTTGCAATGCATTGTGCTCTGTATCTAATGCTTTTATCTGATTTTCATATTTTGTGTCTTTGGCATCTATTTCGTTATTCTTTCTTGTATATTCAGCCTCTGCTTTTGCTATTGCTGATTCATCTTCCAATTCTGTAAAATCTGAACATGAAGAATATATTGTTGATGTCCAACTTATTCCTTTTAAAGTTACACTTAAAGGATTATCTAAATCATTAATTTCATTTGTTGATGGTTCGTATGCTGCTTTTTCTAAAGATATTGCGCCTTGTTTTAATGCATCTTGTATCCATTTTGCGCTTGATGCTAATTTGTTGTCTAAAATTGCATAATTCGTTCCATACTGACCCATTGCTGATTTATCTGATGATGAACCGTTCAATCTGTACCATAGATTTGTGTACCATTGTGCTTTTGTATCATCTGTATATGTATATGTATCTTCAATTGATTCACAGCCTAAATTTTCTGCCTCTGCATTATAATCGGCTAATACTTCATAATATTTTTCTGCATTTTTATATAATTCTGAAAAAGTCTTTACATTGTTACCATTTGCATCTGTTGTATCAACGTATGCTAATTTTGATTTTACCCATTGGTCATAAGTTGTGTAATTTGAATATAATGCTTTTGCTTCTGATAATTTATCTAAATATGTTGTTACTACTCCATCATCAACTAAGTTTGCATTATATTTAATTAAAATATCGTCATAGGCTGCTAAGGCATTGTTATATCCTGCAAATGCTGAAATCTTTTCATTTTGATATGTTTCCTCATCAACAGTAACAACATCACCGTTTTCATTTTCATACATGCCTGTAGATTTTAATTCGTTAATTGCATTTATCCATTCTTCATAATAATCGTAAACTCCACCAACTAAAGTTCCATCAGGATATGTATCTGTAGAATTTGATGATAGTTTTAAGGCATTTTCTTCCAATGCTGCAGATTTGTATTCCTTTGTAATTCCGTAGCATTCCAAAAATTCATCAAGAGTTTGTGAATTTTTGAAGTTTTCCGCATCTGAATTACTTATCAAAATTTGTCCGCTTGTATTCACTAAAGCATATTGATTCTTTAAATCTGAATATTGATATAAAGCATTAGCAGTTAAAGGTGTCGTAATCGCAGAACCCTGTGCATCATAAGTAGTCATCTGCAATTGAGTAGAATTCAATGCAGCAATATACTCCTGACTTGCTTCTTCTGATTGAGTCGCTAATCTCATTTTTGCATTGGATATCTGCTGAGATTCATACTCATTTGAAGTAAGTCTGGCAGTAATTGATAATAATCTTGCTTGTGATGCCGAAAGTCCCATCGTCCCAATTATCCTTTCAATCGTATATCTTAATATTCGGCATTGTTGGCATAATCTTTAATACTTTACGGGGTTTTGTAAAGTTATGTAACAAAAGTTATATAAAATGAAAATAAAAAAGCAATATTTTTTTAACCAAAGTTTTTATATATATGTAAGAGATAAATAAAGAAAAAGAAAATTTTAAAACAAGTTTAGATAAGATTTAAGATTAAAGAGAGGATATAACTATGGCTACTATGCTATTATTTTCTGATGCAGTTACAAGCGCATATAAAGATACATCTAAAGCTCTTAAAGAAGTTGATTTGAACGATAAAAAAGTTGTTAAAAAGACATTATCTCAAATGATGAAACAATCTTTCTTCCACGGGGCTAATCGTTTTGGTACAAACTTTATTGCTTAATAAGTTTATTATAAATCGTTGGAATATAGGAAATTAAAAGGAAAAATTTTAAAGAATTAGGAATATAGGATTTTTATAAAAGACCAGAAAAATGGTCTTTTTTTATTGGCATTATTTTTTTATTATCTATTAGAAGTTTTACCTTCAAGCACAGTCAATTTGGATGCAACTCCTATACCAACTCCGGCAATCAAATAAGTTAACCAAGCAGTAAAATAATTGCGTTTTAAGGCTTTCAAACTAACAGTTTTACCAAGAACTTTCTTTGCCGCATTCACTCCTCTTAAAGATGCCAATCCCTCTTCTATAATTGTTGGCAAGAAAGACAAAAATCCAATTACACCGGCATTTTTCTCTATAAAATCAGAATGAGCACCACTATTTTTGAAGGCATTGTTTGCAATAAATATTGCAGTAGGAACATAAGCACTATAGGCTCTGGATTTTTGCATAAATCTTAAGAACTTACCCTTAGAAGCATTTATTGCATGACCTAATTCGTGCAAAATTAAAGAAGGTTTCTTTTCCGGCGCAACTGCTAACTTCAAAGAATCCATATAAAATGCATTTTCTCCTCTGGCAACAGGAATTAAGGATTTTCTTAATGAGTTAGAAAATTTATTTATATTATTCGGATTGATGAAATGAACATCTATATTAAGTTTGTTATCTTTTAGCATTGAATTTGCAACCTTTTGCACATTTTCAAATGTTGTAAATTCCTTGCCTCTCATAAGTTTATTTCCACACCATTTAGAGGCTTTCTGTAAAGCAATAGAAACAACTTGCAATATTCCGGCTGCAGCAATTGTTTTATTTACATTTTCATTATTATTTTTAGAATATGGATTTCCAATATCCTGATAATCGCAATAAGAAGCAACCCCTCTCAATGGATTGCAATAATTTTGAGTCCTTTGATTGTAATTTGAATAATTATTTATATCAATTACACTTACCATACCTATAATAAAACACAATATAACATTAATTTGCTAGCAAGATTATGTAAAATTTTATGAAGCGTGAATATAAAAAAAAGACAATAACCCAACACCGAAAGTTTTTTTATATAAAGGGAAGTTCGAAAAGTAGAAAAGGTAGGAATTTATTATGTCAATTTACAAAGGAATACAAAAACCTATAGAAAAACTGTTCTACCAAAAACCAAAATCATTAGGTGAAGGATTGAAACGCATAGTCTGTAAGGCAGGAAATACACAAGATGCAAAATTAATAAGTTCAAGACCCGGAGAAAGAGTTTATTCTAACGGGGTTAACATCTACAGTACAAACTTGCTTAATCAACCACCATCACAGTCTTCCGGTTATTATGAATATGCAACATACGTATTAAAAAAGCCTTGGCAAAAAGGAGTAACAGAAGATAGTATTTATGCCCTGAAAGGGAAACATACATTTTACAGCCCCAAAACTGATTATAAAGTCCAAGACGGATACTCTATTGACAAAATTATAGGAGATGAAGAAAAAATGTACGTTACCCATACAAACGGGTACAAACACACAGTAGACAACATAAAAGACTTTGGCGACAATATTTTAAAATTACTCTACGCTAACATATTTATGTAAATATAAAACGCAAAAGCCCTGAATGTTATTCAGGGCTTTTATCACTTTGAAAGTTAAATACAAAACTTTAATCTTTACCAAGAGCATTTGCTTTTTGAGCAGTTTTATCAATTACATCAAAAAACATTTTAGTAGAATCTTTATCTTTCATTTCGCAAATACCAACATAAGTACAACCACCCTTTGTTGCTACATTATCAATAAGAGTTTGAACAGGAGTTTCGCCTCTATTAAATACCATTTGAGCAGATCCTAATGCGGTTTGTGCAGCCAAAACCAAAGATTTTTCATAATCAAGCCCTAATTTTTCACCTGCTCTTGCCATATCTTCAATAACTTGATAGAAAAATGCAGGACCTGAACCTGAAATTGCCGTAACAATATCCATTTGTGATTCTTCAACTTTTATACATCTGCCTAAAGATGAAAGGATTTTTTCAATAAGTTCAACATCACTATCAGAAGCCTTTGAACCTTCACAAATTCCAAACATTCCAAGATTAACAAGAGCAGGAGTATTTGGCATAATTCTTACAACTTTTGTATTTGGTACAAATTTTTCAATCTTTGAAGTGCTGACTCCTGCGGCTATTGATACTAATAACTTATCTGCAGTTAATTCATCTTTAATATTTTCCAAAACTTCAACTACATTATTAGGCTTTGTTGCAATAAAAATCACATCAGAATTTTTTACTAAAGCCTTGCTGTCAGAAACAACTTCAATACCTAATCTTTCTGATGCTTGCTTAGCAAATTCAGCATTAACTTCAGCCCCTCTAATTTTATATAAATCTTTATTTTCAGAGGCTAAAACGCCTTTAATAATGGCACTTGCCATCTTTCCACAACCAATAAAACCAATATTTAACTTCATAATATTTAACCATTCCCTTTCTTATTTGTTGACTAATTTGTATTTTTACTATAACATCTGTATTATACGACAATAAATAGTAAAAGGAAATAAAAAAATGAGACGTACACTAGAAGGAACAAAAAGAAAAAGACAAAATGTAAGCGGTTTCAGAGCAAGAATGGCAACCCCTGGCGGTCGTGAAGTATTAAACAGACGCAGAGCACGTGGTCGTCACAAACTTGCAATTACTGCTAAAAAACGTGCTTAATTTTACATTCGAACAAATTACTCGTATAATGTTATAAACAAAATTCGAGGTTTGAATGTTACCAAAGCAATATCGTTTAAAAAAAAGATCAGCCTTCAAGGCTACATATAAAGTTAAAAACTCCACCCATTCGGGCGGAGTAACTTTGTTTGCGGGGATATTGAAAAAAGAAAAAGAATTTCCAACAAAAGTTGGATTTGTCGTTAGCAAGAAGGTACATAAAAGAGCCGTAAAGAGAAACAGATTAAAGAGATTGATGCGTGAAAGTTATAGACTTTTATTAAAAGAAAACGACTTAGGCAATTCACAAAAATATATCTCATTAATTTTTGTTGGAGCAGAAAAAGCATTAGGCAAGGACTTTTTATACATAAAATCCAATATACAAAAATTATTAGAGAGGATATAATATGCTGGAAGGTGCTTTTTTTGAAAATGTAATGATGCATTCTGAAACAAGACCTTACCCGCAATTTCCGCAAGAAACTTCGGGATTAGTCCTAGGTTCAGATGCCATATACAAATACGGACTGAGAGAATCCACATATCCGACTTTATCAATTGTTGATGAAATCACCGATGGAAACGGGAATTATATAGAGCCCGGACACTATGAACTTGCCCTAACAGATGATAAAACTTACTTAATATTAATACAATCCAAAGTGGCAATTGCGGTTATTCC
The DNA here is from genome assembly GCA_949288725.1 of uncultured bacterium. GTDB lineage: Bacteria > Cyanobacteriota > Vampirovibrionia > Gastranaerophilales > Gastranaerophilaceae > Zag111. Next base: position 38,442 of record CASELF010000083.1, on the reverse strand, counting down.
TGTAATCAGAGTTGATATTGACATGTCAAAAGAAAAACAAGTTCGAGATGACAAGGCTTTGAAAAAGCAATTAAAAGAGCAAAAGAAGATTGAAAAGACCAATAAAAAAAGAGCCAAAACAGGCTTACCTCCAATAAATAATGATAAAGACATCTACCAAGAAGCCACAATGGAATACAAAAACGACGAAAAAGGCGGATATTACTTGATAAGATACGAACGAGGGGACGTAAAAGCATGGGGAGTTATCAAAGGTTAAAAGATTTATCCAGCAGAATTAGCCTTAGTTAATAGTGTTAACTCTTAAATTTATTTGTAATAATATTGGAGGAGAGAATAATAAGGAGAACGCTAATGAATAAAAAAACACTTTTTACAATTTTGGCAATAATAATACTACCACTATTAGCATTTTTTGGAATAACGAAAAATCAAAACAATTCCGTAATTGCAGAAGTAAGCGGAAAACCTCAGATAATAAAATTCTCATCTACAATGTGTGCTGAATGTAAAGAAGTTGAAAAAACCTTAAAAGATATATTTCCTAAATATCAAGATAAAATCACTATGACAGAAATCATAGTTGATAGCAGAAATGATATGAAGAATAAACTTATAAAAAAATATAACGTACAAATGGTACCTACATTAATTTTACTAAATTCAGACGGAACACAATCTGCGAGAATAGAATCATCAATTCCAGCAGAAGAAATGGACAAATATATTAGAGGCCTTCACTAATGGAAAATATTACAGATTTATTCAATAGTCAGACAAGCATATACATACTATTTGGAGCATCATTTTTAGGAGGTCTAATATCTTCAATTTCACCATGCTCATTATCTATGCTGCCTCTGATTATTGGATATATTGGGGGGTATTCAAACGAAAAACCGCTAAAAACATTACTGCAAATGATTATTTTTGTAATCGGAAGCGGTTTGGTATTTTCAATAATTGTCGGAATTTGTGCATTCACAGGAAAATTATTTGTAGGAAACCCTTATTTTACATTATTAGTAGCATCAATAATTTTAATTATGGGGCTAAAAATTCTTGACATAATTGACTTTGACCTTCCGGTTATGATAAAAGAACTGCCTCAAAACAAAGTTAACAGCAGTTATGTATATCCTTTAATCCTCGGGATAATTTTTGCACTAATAGGAACACCTTGTTCTACCCCAATATTGGCAGCGATAATGGGATTTGCGTCTATTTCGGCAAAAGTAAGCCAAGCAGTAATAATGTTGTTCTTATTTTCTATAGGACAAGGATTAATTTTTATTGTTGCAGGATTTATTACTTCTAAATTAAAAACCTCAAAAAACTTCTATAAAATCTCTGAAATTATCATGAAAATTAGCGGAGCATTACTAATTCTGGTTGCTTTATATATTTTTTATAAGATTTTTGGCGGTGTTATTGTAAAATAACCGCAACTATTGTAAAATATGACATATAGGATATGTTAAGGAGTAAAAGGTTATGAGAACAATAGAAGGTCAATTAACAACAAATGCCGAAGATAGATTTTGTATAATAATTTCAAGATTTAACGATTTTATAGGCTCCAAATTACTTGCAGGAGCAATAGACGAATTAAAAAGACACGGAGTCAATCCGGATAATATTGATATAGTAAAAGTTCCGGGAGCATTTGAAATTCCTGTAATAGCACTAAAATGTGCAAAAACAAAAAAATATGATGCAATTATAACTCTCGGAGCAGTAATAAAAGGTTCAACACCACACTTTGACTATGTTAGTGCAGAAGTTTCAAAAGGTGTTGCAAATGTAAGTTTACAAACAGAAGTACCTGTTATATTTGGAGTATTAACAACAGACAGCATCGAACAAGCAATAGAAAGAGCAGGAACAAAAGCTGGAAATAAAGGAGCAGATGCTGCAAAAACTGCAATCGAAATGGCAAATTTGGTTAAATTAGTGTAATACGAAACCTGAAAAAAGGTTTTGGAAAGGAGTTAGTTATGACGGAAGCAATCACCGAGTACAGGAACGAGAACACAAAAGATATTGATCTTTTATCAACCATTGACATGGTCAGAAAAATGAATGAAGAAGATCAAATTGTTGCAAAAGTTGTCGGAGATGAGGCTCCAAATATTGCCGCAGCAATTGATATTATTGCAAAAGCATTTCTAAAAGGTGGCAGATTATTTTACTTTGGAGCAGGAACTTCAGGAAGACTTGGAATACTTGATGCTTCCGAGTGCCCACCAACATTCAGTGTAGATAAAAGCATGGTGCAAGGGATTATTGCAGGCGGTGAAGCGGCTATGCTTACTGCGGTTGAAGGTGCAGAAGATAACTTTGAAAGCGGCAGAAAAGATGCCGAAGTATTAACAGAAAAAGACGTTTGCGTAGTAATCTCCGCAAGCGGAAATCCTAAATATTTGCTTGGGGTTCTTGCAAAAGCAGATGAAGTAGGCTGCGCAACTATTGCCGTAACTTGTAATTCTCAAGGTGCAATCGCTTCTGAAGCAGGACATGTTATTTGTGCTGAAGTAGGTCCTGAAGTTATCGCCGGCTCAAGCAGATTAAAAGCAGGTACTGCTCAAAAAATGATTTTAAATATGCTTTCTACAGGTTCAATGATTAAAATAGGCAAAACTTACGAAAACTTTATGATTGATTTGAAAGCGGTAAACGAAAAACTTAAAGACAGAGCTATCAGAATAGTTTCACAAATTGCAGAAGTTACTCATAGCGAAGCACTTGCAAGTTTATTAAAATGTAACTGGGAAATCAAAACTGCAATAATTATGCTTAAAATGAAACTTGATACAGATAGCGCAAGATTAGAATTAAGAAAACACGGAGGAGTCTTAAGAAGGTTAATAAAAGCCGAAGAGACTGTCGTATAACAGGAGGAATTAATGAAATTAACAGTTCTTGGTCCGGGATGCTGGGGATTAACTTTAGCGTGGTTACTAACTAATAATTTTGAAAATATAACCGTATGGGGTAGAGAACAAGACTTGTCACAAGACTTACTTGAAAATAAGCATTGTTCTAAACCCCTTGAGGTTCAATTAGACAAAAAAGTTCAAATTACATCTGATATGAAAGAAGCAATAAAAGATGCGGATATAATCTTATCGGTTATTGCAACTTCAGGAACTCGTGATGTATGCGAAAAATTAAAACAAGCAGGAATTAAATCAGAACAAATTTTGGTCAATGCCTCAAAGGGGATTGAATTACCTTCTTTGATGAGAATGTCAGAAGTTATAAAAGATGTATTGCCAAATCAAAAACTGGCAATCTTATCAGGGCCAACCCTTGCTAAAGAAGTTTTGCAAGGAAAACCGACAGCAGCCTGCGTTGCTTGCGAAGATATTGAAATTGCTCAATTTGTTCAACACGCTTGTAATGTTCCTAGTAAATTCAGACTTTACACAAACACTGATGTAATTGGAGTTGAACTTGGCGGAAGTTTGAAAAACGTAATTGCTATTGCTTCAGGATTTGCCCACACTATGGGACTTGGCGATAATTGTTCAGGCTCTTTACTAACAAGAGGAATGGCGGAAATTGTCAGAGTAAGTATCCAACTTGGCGCTAATCCTTCAACCCTGTATGGTCTGTCAGGAATGGGAGATTTAATTGCAACTTGTTCTTCTCCAATGTCAAGAAATTATACGGTTGGATCTATGCTTGCAAAAGGTAAAAAAATTAATGATATTTTGGCTGAACTTGGTTCTGTTGCTGAAGGCGTAAAAACATCAAAAGCAATTTGCGAATTGGCAAAAAAACTTGATATTGAAGTACCTGTATCTAATGCAATTTATGAAGCCGTATATACAGATATTACGCCGGAAGAATTGCTTGCAAAATTAATGAACAGAAAGTTGAAAGAAGAAGAAAGATACGTATAATGAAATTTGCAGTAAGATACCTAAAAAATACATATTATCCGATAAACCTCCCAGAGGGCGTACATCTTGAAAGCGGGCAAATGGTTCTTGTTAGAACAGAAAAAGGAGAAGAAGCACTAAAAGCATTTCTTGTAAATTCAGAAGTTGAAAAATTATGGGAAACTTCAAAACATAAACCTGAGCCGCTACCTTTTATAAGGGTGATGACACAAAAAGACTTGCAAACTCTTGAGGAAATAAAAAAGGAAGAAGTTGAATCTTTCTTCAAATGCCAAGCACTTGTAAAGCAACATAAACTTGTTATGAATCTTGTACAGTGCAGAATAACCTTTGACAGAAGGAAAATAACTTTTTACTACACCGCACCTGAAAGAGTTGATTTTAGAGCATTATTAAAAGACTTAACACAGACTTTCACTCGTGTAAGAATTGATTTAAGACATATCGGGGTAAGAGATGAAACTTCTATACTTGAAGGTGTTGGTATATGCGGTCAACCATTCTGTTGCTCAAGTTTTCTAAGAAAATTTGCAACTATAAACGTAAAACTGGCAAAAGATCAAGGAATGCCAATTGCTCCAGGTAAAATATCAGGAACTTGCGGAAGGTTGCTTTGCTGTCTTACTTATGAATACTCAAACTATATTGATGCGGCAAAAGGTATGCCGCCTATCGGAACTTCTGTAATGACAACAGAAGGCCTTGGAAAAGTCTACTACTTGCAATTCCTAAGCGGTAAAGTTGCAGTAAAACTTGAAGATGGAAAAACTAAAGAATTTGATAAATCTGATATTGAAATTGTTGATGCAGATGTTAACGTTGAAATTGACACTCCGGTATTAAATAACTATGTAGAAGAAGAAGGTTCAAATATCGACATCAAACAGTTAGAAGATGACAGAAACAGTTCTACCGGAAATATTTAAATAAAAGTTCATAAATGAAGGGGCGGAAATTTTGAAAAAATTTCCGCCCCTTCTACTTTTAAAGTGTTTCAATTAAGCACTAATTTTTTTGATAGCAAGAACTAATCTAGATTTTTTTCTTGCTGCAGTGTTTTTGTGTAAAATACCTTTTACAACTGCTTTGTCGCAAAGTTGATAAACTTTAGAAATTGCAGCATTCAATGCTTCTTTATCTTCACCTGATGCTAAATCTAATGCTCTTTTAACAGCAGTTTTGATAGAAGATTTGAAAGCAACATTTCTTTGTCTGTTTGCTTCAGCGATTAGTACTCTTTTTTTAGCAGATTTAATATTTGCCATAATTGAATTTACCTTTCATTTCACTTTGTGCAATTAATGACTTTGCACCTACTCTACGTGAGGATGTGAGTAATTATATTAAAACTAAAAAAAATATTTTTTGCAAGTAAAAAACTAAACCAAACTTAAAATTATTAACAGAAATTAGTTATAAATTTTTCTTGTTAGGTCTGCTTTTCTTAGACGAATATTTTCAGGTGTAATTTCGACTAATTCCTCATCACCAATATATTCAAGAGCTTCCTCCAGGGATAGAATTTTCGGTGCTTGCAATGTTACCATTACATCTGCTGTTGAACTTCTCATATTGGTTAATTTTTTAGTCTTACAGATATTTACTACAATATCTTGAGGTCTATTACATTCGCCTATAATCATTCCACGATAAACTTTAGTTTTTGGAGTTATGAAAAATACTCCTCTATCTTCATATTGAGCAAGTGCATACGGAATAGCTTCACCTTGCTCGTGGGCAATTATAGAACCGCATCTTTGACGTGGAATGTCTCCTGCATAAGGTCTATAGTGAAGGAACGTATGATACATTATACCTTCGCCTCTTGTCATTCTTATGAATTCACTTCTAAAACCTATCAAACCTCTTGCCGGAATATGGAAAGTCAATGTTGTTCTATTTTTTGAAGTTTGCATATCCTTCATTTCTGCTTTTCTTCCGGAAAGTCTTTCTATTGCGCTTCCTGCATATTCTTCAGGCACATCAACAATAAGATTTTCATAAGGTTCACAAAGTTCGCCATTTATTGTCTTATAAATAACTTCAGGCTTTGAAACAGCAAATTCATAACCTTCCCTTCTCATTGTTTCAATAAGAATACTCAAATGAAGTTCTCCTCTGCCTGAAACTTTAAATCTATCTGTTGATTCTGTATCTTCAACTCTTAAACTTACATTCCTTTCAAGTTCGTCATACAAACGTTTTCTTAACTGTCTTGAAGTTACATATTTACCTTCCTGACCTGCAAAAGGACTGTCATTTACTGAAAAATTCATCTGCAATGTAGGTTCATCAACTTTAATCAATGGTAATGCCTTTGGATTATTAACATCACAAATAGTTTCGCCTATTTGTATATCAGAAAATCCGGCGATACCAACGATATCACCTGCTGATGCTTGTTCAATTTCAACTCTTCCCAAATCTTTAAATCCGAAAAGTTTTACAACCTTACCCTTTTCTTGAGAGCCATCAGCATGGATAACGCAAACCTGCTCTTGGGATGTAACTTTACCATGAGCAATCCTTCCGACAACGATTCTTCCTACATATTCGTTATAATCCAAAGTTGTTGCTCTGAATTGGAAAGGTTCGTTTTCATCACCTTCAGGAGGTTGAATATTTTCTATAATACAATCAAGAAGAGGAACCATATCCTTTCTTTCATCTTCCAAATTCTTTATAGCAAAACCATTTAAACTGCTTGCAAATATGAACGGAAAATCTATCAAATCTTCTCTATCTGTCAATTCCGTAAACAAATCAAAAACCTTATCTAAAGCAGTTAACGGTTCTGCCGCAGGTTTATCAATTTTATTTATTACAACAATAATCTTTAAACCTAATTCTAATGCTTTTGAAAGTACAAATCTTGTTTGAGGCATAGGACCTTCTGCCGCATCAACAATAAGCAATGCACCGTCAACCATACCCAAAACTCGTTCAACTTCTCCGCCGAAATCTGCGTGTCCCGGAGTATCAACTACATTAATTTTTGTACCTTTGTAATTTATTGAAATGTTTTTTGCAAGAATAGTAATTCCACGTTCTCTTTCCAAATCATTACTATCTAATACACGTTCTTCTACATGCTGATTTTCACGAAATACACCCGCTTGCTTTAACAAACAATCAACAAGTGTTGTCTTACCGTGGTCAACGTGTGCTATTATCGCAATATTTCTAATATTTTCATTTGCTGTCATACATACCGCCAATCATATTTTGTTTAGTGTAAATTTTACACTTATATAATAAAACAGACACATTTTATTTTCAATACTATCATATAAAGATAAAAACCGTAAAAATAAAATTTGTTATTAATTATCATTATTTTCAGATAAAGCAGATTCCGGTCTATAAGCAATAGCAGAGCACAACAAACAAATAATACCGAATGCAATACCAAAGCACATTGTCCAATGATAAGAATTTAAAAAGGCTTTTTGATAAACGACACCATCAGTTAACTGAGAATTTCGAAAACTATCAAACAAAGTAATAGTTATAGCAACACCTAATATATTACCCAAATTACGTGATAAAGATAAAATACCGCTCGCAATTCCTAACTCTTCTTTTTTTACACTTGTAATTATAGCATTGTTTGAAGGTGATTGAAAACATCCATTACCAATACCCATAACAACAGAAGCAAAAACGACTTCCAACATAGGAGTATTAGGATTAAATGTAGTAAAAATTATAAGTGCAATGATATAAATGGAAGGGCCAATAACAGTTAAAGTTCTACTGCCATTTTTACCAGCATAACTACCGGCAAAAGGAGCAACAGCAGATGAAGCTATAGAATAAGGCAAAATTAATAAACCTGCAATAAACGCATTGTAATGTTCAATTTCTTGTAAGAAAAACGGAAGCAAAACGCCATTTGTGAACATACACATATAAGAAGTCATAACAGCAATATTTCCAAAAGTGAAAGTCTTAATTTTAAACATTTTAAAATTAATAAGCGGATAATTAATTTTCTTATCTCTAAAATAAAATAACCCGCCAAATATAAGGGTTAAAACACCTAAAATAATAATCTTTAAAGATTTCCAACCCCATTCATGCCCTTCAGATATAGCAAGCAAAAGTGCGAATAAACCGATAGTAAAATAAATAAACCCCTTATAATCAAACTTGAAAACCTTTTTACTTATATAAGAAGGCAAAATTTTATACGACAAAAATGCACAAATTAAACCAATCGGAACTGAAGGAAGAAATATTGCATGCCAGTCAAACAAATGAATTAAAAAACCACCGACAGCAGGACCGCTCATTCCACCAATAGCAACAATACAAGCATTAATTCCAAGAGCCTTTCCTCTATCTTCACCCTTAAATAAAGTTGCAATAGCAGCAGGACCATTTGCAATCATAATTGATGCCCCTATTGCTTCTACGCAACGAAAAGCAACTAAAGTATAGATATTTCCGGCAGTAAAACTTAAAAATGCACCTAATGCAAAAATTAAAAAACCTGATGCATATATTTTGTTTTTTGGGAAAATATCTCCCAACTTTCCAAAAAACGGCAACAAAATAGTTAACACAAGCATATAAGCAATAATAACCCACTGAACTTCAGAAATAGGAATTCCTAAATCCTGAGAAATCGGATACAAAGCAAGATTAACCGTACTGGAATCCAGCATTCCCAAAAAATTTCCGATAATAATCAGGGTACATAATAACCAAGTTATTGACTTTTTACTCATATTTCCATGTCGCCATATAATACATATCGCACTACTTTTAAGATTAATCTTATCACGAAAAAAGGCACCTGCATAGCAGGTGCCTTTTACTTATAAATACAAACTTAGCAACCACAGCCACAAGCGCAACTTTGAGATTTTAACAAACTTGCCTTATCTGTATGTTCCCAAGGTACATCTATATCAACACGACCCATATGTCCGTATGCGGCTAACAATTGATAGAACTTACCGCCATTTTTAGATGGCAAGTTTCTTAAATCAAATTGCTTAATAATTGCAGCAGGTCTTAAATCGAAGTTTTTATATACAAGTTTTGTAATTTCATCTTCTGAAATCTTACCTGTACCAAATGTATCAACCATAATTGAAACAGGTTCTGCTACACCAATTGCATAAGCTAATTCGATTTCACATTTTTCAGCAAGTCCTGCAGCAACAATATTTTTTGCAACATATCTTGCAGCATAAGCAGCAGATCTGTCAACTTTTGTAGGATCTTTACCAGAGAATGCTCCGCCGCCATGTCTTGAGTATCCACCGTATGTATCAACGATAATTTTTCTTCCTGTTAAACCGGAATCTCCTTGCGGTCCACCTATTACAAATCTTCCTGAAGGATTGATTAATATAATAGTGTCATCATCTAATTTAATTTCTTCATTAGCAAAAACTTCATCAATAACTAATTCTTTTAAATCTCTTTTGATAATCTCTTGAACTTTTTGATTATCTTCAATACCGTTAATAGATGGATTGTGTTGAGTTGAGATAAGAACTGTATGAATTCTTGAAGGTTTACCATCTACATATTCAACAGTAACTTGAGATTTACCGTCAGGACGAAGGTAATCAACTAAACCCAATTTTCTAACTTGTGCTAATCTATAAGAAAGTTTGTGCGCTAAACTTATAGGAAGCGGCATAAGTTCAGGAGTTTCGTTACAAGCATAACCAAACATAATGCCCTGATCGCCAGCACCGATTTCTTCTGTTTCTGTAGTTGAAGTTGCTGTATTATTTTCTCTTGATTCAAGAGCCTTGTTTACACCGTTTCCAATATCTGTAGACTGTTCATCAATACTTGTCAAAACTGCACAAGTATCAGCATCAAATCCGCCGGCATTTGAACCTACATAACCAATATTTTTAATAGTGTTTCTTACAACTTGTGGAATATCAACATAGCAATCTGCAGTAATTTCGCCGCAAACTAAAGCCATACCTGTTGTAACAGTAGTTTCTGCAGCAACTCTTGATTGCTTATCTTTTGATAAAAATTCATCCAAAATTGCATCAGATATCTGATCGCAAACTTTGTCGGGGTGACCTTCCGTTACTGATTCGGAAGTAAATAAAAATTTCTTTGGTGTCATTCTTTTTCTCCTTAATTTATTTTCTACGCCGGTAAGTTTTTTAATTCCAACCCGGCACTCCATTGTGCAATAGTGTAGTGCAAAGCATTTTCTAAATCAAATTTTTAAGTGTTTTTTTATAACAAAAGTTAATATATTAATAGAAAATTATTTTCTGTTTATTTTTGTGCTATTCTTGTGTTATACGCAAATTAAGAAGGGGATAACAGAATGACCACAATGAAACTAGAAGATTTACCTACAGTTTATAATGCAGCCGAAACAGAAGAAAGTATATATAAATTTTGGGAAGATAACGGATTTTTCAAAGCAGACGCTAAAAGTCCTAAAAAACCGTTTTCAATAGTAATACCACCACCAAATGTAACCGGTGTATTACATATGGGCCATGCTCTGGATGAAACATTGCAGGATATCTTGGTCAGATATCACCGTATGAGCGGATACGAAACTCTTTGGATTCCGGGAACAGACCATGCCGGACTGGCTACTCAAGCAGTTGTAGAAAGACAACTTGCCAAAGAAGGACTTACTCGCCACGATCTTGGAAGAGAAAAATTTTTGGAAAGAACTTGGCAGTGGACCAATGAACATAAAGGCGCAATTCTTGACCAAATGAAACGTTTAGGTGCATCATTTGACAGATCAAGAGAAAGATTTACTTTCGATAAAGGTTGTTCTGATGCTGTTAAAGAAGTTTTTGTAAAACTTTATGAAAAAGGACTGATTTATAAAGGTGCCTATATTGTTAACTGGTGTCCTAGATGTCAATCTGCAATTTCTGATGTTGAAACAGAATACGAAACAGAACAAGGTCATTTGTGGGAAATTTCTTATCCTCTAAAAGGCGAACCCGGAGCAATTATTGTTGCAACAACAAGACCGGAAACAATCTTTGGAGATGTCGCAATTGCAGTTCACCCGACAGACTATAAATATTCCGAACTAATCGGGAAAACTGTTGTTATTCCTCTAACAGGAAGAGAAATTCCTATCATTGCGGATGAATATGTAGATAAAAACTTTGGAACAGGAGCCGTTAAAATTACACCTGCCCACGACCCTAACGATTTTGAAGTTGGCAAACGCCATAACTTTAAACCTATTTGGGTTATTGATGAAGCAGGTAAAATGAAAGCCTGCGGCGAAGTTCCATCTAATCTTCACGGGCTTGATCGTTATGAGGCTCGTAAACAAATTATTAAAATGCTTGAAGATAATCACTCTTTACTAAGAGTAAGAGATCACGAGCATAATGTTGGGAAATGCCAAAGATGTAATACAACAATCGAACCTTTACTTTCAGAACAATGGTTCGTTAAAATGGAACCGCTTGCAAAAGAAGCAATTGCAGCAGTAAAAGACGGCAGAATAAAATTCATTCCTGAACGTTGGGAAAAGAATTATTTAGGTTGGATGGAAAATATTCGTGATTGGTGTATTTCTCGTCAAATTTGGTGGGGACACCAAATTCCAGCATATTATCACAAAGTTACAGGAGAAATGGTTGTTGCTAAAGAAAATCCGGATCCTGAAAATTACGTACAAGAAACTGATTGTCTTGATACTTGGTTTTCTTCAGGCTTGTGGCCATTTAGTACAATGGGATTTCCAAATTCCGAAACTGATGATTTCAAAAAATTCTACCCTACAACAACACTTGTAACCGGTTTTGATATTATCTTCTTCTGGGTTGCTAGAATGATTACTATGGGCCTTGAATTTACAGGAAAACCTCCATTTTCAACCGTTTATATTCACGGACTTATTCGTGATGAAAAAGGACAAAAAATGTCAAAATCTAAAGGTAATACTATTGACCCTGTTGTTATTATTGATAAATACGGATGTGATGCTTTAAGATTTACATTGACTTCGCTATGTACTTATGGAGGTCAGGATATTAAAATCAGTGATGAGCGTTTTGAATATGGAAGAAATTTCGCCAATAAAATTTGGAACGCTTCTCGATTTGTATTAATGAACCTTGATGGAGTTGATAATAACGATATTGATTTTGATAACCTTACAATTGCTGATAAGTGGATTTTAGACAAATTGAATAATGTAGCAAAAGAAGTGAATAATAATATCGAAAACTACAGAATAGGTGAAACAGCACATATATTATATGACTTCTTCTGGAATTCATATTGTGATTGGTACGTTGAAATTGCAAAAATTCAACTACAAGATAAAAATCAAAAACTTAATACTCAAAGAGTTTTGAGATACGTTCTTGATATGTCATTAAGATTGCTTCACCCTATAATGCCACATATAACAGAAAGAGTATGGCAATTAATACCTAAAAAATCAGAATTTAAAGCAATTATTGTTGCTGATTATCCAGTTTACAAAGAAGAATTGTCATTCCCTGAAGAAGCAAAAGAAATGGAACTTGTATTTGAAACTATTAAATCTTTGCGTAACGTAAGACAAAGTTTCAATATTCCAATGGGATTAAATTTCAATATTATTATCCACGCAGCAGATGATGAAAAACCTGTTTTTGAGGCTATAGAAAGTTATATAAAAAGAATGGCTAAAGTTGACGAAATTTCATACGCAAAAGTCACAGATCCGACTGCTAAGAAATCAGCATCAGCCGTTGTATCAGCATCAAAAATAGTAATTCCGCTGGAAAATCTTATTGATTTCAATGAAGAAATAGCAAGACAAGAAAAGAAATTGGGTAAACTACAAGGAGAAAGAAAATCTCTTGAAGGAAGAGTTAATAACCCTAAATTTGTAGCCAATGCAAAACCTGAAATTATTACTCAAACAAAAGATAGAATAGAAGAAATTCTTGTTCAAGAAAAAGCAATAAATGATTTGATTTCATCATTAAAATCATAATAATAAATATACGAGAAAAGGGCCGATATACCTTCGGTATATCGGCCCTTTCTATAAAAAAAATATTAAGGAAATTTTACAAACCTTTACATATTGCAAAATATTTGCTACTATATATATCGTAATATATGGTAGTGTCTGTTATGACAATGGAGTTAGAAATGGTAACAAAAAAGGAAGCGCCTGAATTAGATTTTGAAGCATTACTAGAAAAATATGATTATAAATTTCAAAAAGGCGATCTTGTAAAAGGCATCGTATGCGGCTTTGACGCACAAGGTGTTCTTGTTGATATCGGTGCAAAAGCTATGGCTGTCATTCCGACTTATGAGGCGGTTGATAAAGGACAGAATGTTGAAGATGTCTTTAAAAAAGGACAAGAAGGCGAATTTCTTATAATAAAAGAAGAAGATGAAGATGGCAAATTTTTGTTATCTAAGAAGAAAGTTGATTTTGCATATGCTTGGAAAGAACTTGAAAAAATCAAAGCAAATGATGAAACAATTTTAGGAACAATAGTAAATGTCGTAAAAGGCGGAGTTCTTGTTGAAGTTTCAGGTATTAGAGGGTTTGTTCCAACATCTCAATTAAGAGTTAAAGAATCTGATTTAGAAGTTGGTTCTAAACTTGAATTAAAAATACTAACACTTGATGTTCAGCAAAATAACTTTATATTATCAAACAAAAAAGTTTATGAAGACACAGTAGAAGAAGCAAGAAAAAATATATTCTCTCAAATTGAACCTGGACAAGTTGTAAAAGGTGAAGTTGTAAGAATTACCGATTTTGGTGCTTTTATTGATATCGGAGGTCTTGATGGACTTCTTCCGTTGTCACAATTATCTTGGCGTTGGATAGATCACCCAACAGATATTTTACACGTTGGAGATACTATTGATGTTGAAGTTATTGCGGTAGACTATGATAAACAAAGAGTTTCTTTAAGTCTTAAAAATCTTGAGCCTGACCCTTGGATTGAGGCTGCCGAAAAGATTAAAGAAGGTGATAAAGTTAGCGGAACAATCACCAGATTGAAAAATTTCGGTGCTTTTATCGAGGTATTTCCTGGTGTTGAAGCATTACTTCCTCATAGTGAAGTTGTTGCTTACCAAAATGAAACGGATTCTATCGTTAAGGTTGGAGATCCAATTGATACATACATTGTCAAATTCAACCCTGCAGACAAACGAATTTCATTATCAATACACGAAGTCGCAGAGAAAAACGAACAAGAATAATAATTTATACAAAAAGTTATTTATTTTAAAAAACGGGGATATTAATATTCCCGTTTTTGTTGACTTATGAAAAATAATCATTATAAGAATATCATACGTTTAGATGTTTAATACTCGAGAGAAATAACACATAATAAAATAGAGAAAGAGTAGATAAACATGCCATTTCGGTACAGATTACAAAAAGTTTTGGACTTTAGAATAAACCAAAGAGAAGAACAACGTTCAAGAGTTCAAAAAGCGCAACAGGCAGTAACTCAAGCCGAAAACGAAATCAAAAAAAATAACCAAGACATTCTGGACACAAAACAAGGAATGCGGGCTGCAGACCCTATGATGTATGAAACATACGACAATTTTTTACAACATCTGTGGGAAAAAGCCGAACAACTGGAACAAAAAAGACAGGAGTTACAGAAAAAACTCGACGAGGAAGTTCAAAAACTCGTAAAATGTGAACAAGCCGTAAAGGTTCTTGAAAAACACAAAGAAAAGAATAAAGAAATCTATTTGGCAGAAGAAAAAGCAGCAGAATTAAAACAATTCTCAGAATTAGGTGTCACAAGATTCTTTAAAAAAACTCAAGACAAGGCTATAGAAGAAGAGTTAGAGGACAATCAAAAGTAGAAGGTATATAAAAATGAGTATAAATACAACATTAACATCTGTAAACAGTTCATCATCAACATCACAAGTTTCTAAATCATCAAGTTCAGAAAGTTCTAAAAAAACATCTGAAACATCATTTAAAGATGAAATGCAAAAAGTAACAGAACCTGAAAAAGATACAGCAAAAGAAGAAGTATCAAATAAAGAAACAAAAACAACAGAAAAGACTGAAGTAAAAGAAGAAAAAGTTACAGAAACAAAAGAACCTACAGCAGAAAACAAAGTTGATAAAAACGAAAATAAACCTGAAATTGCAGAAGATAAAAAAGTTGTAACTGACAAAAAAGACCAAGTTGATAACAATACTAATATAAAAGATAATGTTAATCTTTCAAAAGAAGCTGAATTAAAAAATCTTGAAATGATAAAAAATCAGCAACTTCTAGACAGAAATAACATCCTAGCCTTTGACAAAAAACAACAACAAACAGAAACATTGGAAAACCAACAACTTTTACAACAACAAAATATGTTGGCAGAACAAGAGTTGAACCTGCAAAACATTGCAAATAAAAACAAAACTCAGGATATTTTTGCTCAAAAAGTGAAAAACCCTAACAAAAAAGATGACAAAGACAGCGACAACACACTTGAAGATTTACAAAATTTAGCAATGGTACAACAACAAGTGCCTGTTGAAAACAATTACAACGTTGACCCGCACAAAACAGAAGAAAATGAACTTCTGAGCGGTAACATAATTTTTAATAATACATTGTCAAATTTTGATGTAAATAATACAGAATTATCCAATGATATTCAACAAATGATAAATACATCAGCAATAAAAACAGGTGCAGCAGCAGGAATTGCAGCAACTCAAAGTGTAGGAACAATGAGTTTGAATTCTTCAAACAAAATCTCAATGACACAGTCAGATGCAGATTTCTTTATTAATTTGACACAAAATGCAGATGATAATATAACAGTTCAAAACATAACAGCGCAAGCAACAGAAATGACTCAAAAAGGCGCCGATGTAAAAGAAGTTGAAAAAAATGTCAAAGTTTCACAAGCACTACTTGATGCACTAACAGAATCCAGAGAAAATAATAAACCGCTAAGAATAGATTTTGACCAAAATGTATCAGTTGTTTTACGTGTAAACAAAGAAGGAACAATTGCAGCAAACTTTATTCCGCACGACAAAGCCGTTGAACAGTATATAAGAAATAATATTGAAACATTAAAAAATACCTTCAATGAAAATGATTTGCCATATTCAGATTTGAGTTACTCAAACAGAGGCAGCAGACAACAAAAAGAACAACAAAGAAGCAGACAACAGCAGCAATAATAAGAGGAGATGTAAACACTTATGAATGATGCTTTTATAACCGCTATTAACACGCAATATGCAACCGTAAACTGGATGGATGTAATAGCAGATAACATGACAAATGTCTATACCCCGGGATTTAAAGAAAAACAAGTTAGTTTTAAGACATTTCTCGGCGGAGCAATAAATGATGATTATGCCAAAAAGATGAGCCAAGGAAAATCAACTCCCGGTACATCCGAGGATAACGTATTTTTAGAAGGAAAAGGATTTTTCTTAACCAAGGCACCTGACGGAAAAAGTGTTTACACAAGGCTCGGTGAATTTACATTTGATGGAGAAGGTGTATATAGAGCAAGCAACGGTAATACTGTTCAAGGCTATATCCTGAACGATAAAGGCGAAATTATGCAAGGCACAAAAGCCATAAGTTCTGATTTATACCAAGAAACAGCACTAAAAGGCGGCGCTTTAGATATTCCAACAACAAATATAAAAATGTGGATAGATCCTAACAATGGTAAATATCTGGGCAAATACGAAGAATACGAAATAAAAAATGATGGAACTATTGTTGGTAAAGCAGAAAACGGGAAAAAAGTTGTTCCACTATACAGAATTACCACAAGAAACTTCCACAATGCCGCAGGATTATATGAATATAAAGACGGTTGGTTTTTAGAAACCGAAGAATCAGGAAAACCAGTTTTAGGAAACGGCGAAATCCGTTCAGGATTACTGGAACTTTCAAATGCTGATTTTAAAGGTAACATTTCATATTATAAAATGGCAAAATTGCAAATGGAAGTTGTAAACAAATTGATTTCATCAAATAAAGAATTATTACAACAAGCAATGCAAATGGTAAGCAGTTCTTAATAATTAAGACGTATGTGAAAATGTTAAACTCCATTACTAAAGAGGCAAAATGCCTCTTTTTATTTATGCAACAAAACAAAATGTAAAATAATTTACATTTACAAATTTAGATTGTATCATAATAATAGAAAATAAATAGAGGGATATTATGCAAGCAAAGAAAATAGCCATAGGCTCAGACCACGGAGGTTTGGAATATAAAAATGCAATAATAAAATACTTACAAGAAAAGGGATATGAAACAATAGATGTTGGTACATACACCAAAGAATCTTGTGATTATCCACTGTATGCCCATAAGGTTGCAAAACTTGTTGCAAATAAAGAAACAGATAAAGGAATACTAATTTGCGGCTCAGGAATAGGAATGTCCATTGCTGCAAACAAAACCAAAGGAATTAGAGCAGCCCTCTGCTCTGAAACGACATCTGCAAGACTTTCAAGAGAGCATAACAATTCCAACATCTTATGTATGGGAGAACGCCTTATTGGAGAGACAATGGCTCTTGAAATAGTTGAAACATGGCTTAATACAGAATTTAGCGGTGGCAGACACCAGCACAGAATAGATTTAATAGAATAGAAAGGTTTTTATGGAAATAGATTCACACAAGTTAGCATGCGTAATTGCGCAATTTTTAGATGACAAATTAGCAAAAGACATAACTATTTTAAATATTAGCAATGTCTCATCACTGGCAGATTACTTTGTAATAGCAACAGGCGATTCAACCCCGCAAGTAAAAGCCTTAATGGAAACAGTAAAAGATAAAGTAAAAACTGAGTTTTCACGCTTACCGCACAGACAAGAAAATGATGCAAAAAATCGTTGGAACCTTCTTGACTACGGTGATGTAGTTGTTCATATCCTTCATAAAGAAGAACGTGAAACATATGCAATAGAAAAATTCTGGAGCCACGCATATAGCGTATTGGAAGATGAATGGCGCGAAGTTGCAAAAGAATATAGTGAATACAACAAAAAATAAATATTCATTTATATATTATAATATAGCAACCACTATTCAATAATTTTACCGTCAAAAAGATCCATAACCATATTAACTTCATCAGAATGAAAAGAATCTGCTGAACTGTTTAAGTTTTTAACTTTATGAACTGTTTCTTTTACAATCTTATTATCAGCATTATTATCAGGCTTTAGTGGTGCTTTTTGAATTTCCTCAGGCTCAGAAGCCTCAATATCAGATATATTAGCAGAATCTTTAACTTTTTCTTTTGCTGTTTCAACAGACGCAGCAGGCTCCTTATTTTGAATTTGAGAATTATCCGATTGTCCCTGAACAGTCACAGAAGGTGATGCAGAACTTTGTTCTTTTCTTATTTCATTATCACCAGATTCTGGCATACGAACAACAATTTTTTCAACATTTTTACCAAAAACAGCGGCAGCAGCCTGAACAATAAATGAATGCTTTGCTCCTTCCGGACCAAATTGTTTCAGCCAACTTTGATTTTTAATTGAAATTATAACTTCATCTTCAGTAATTTTAACAGGAATAGCCTGCTGCTTTAAAATTGTTCTTGACGGGAAACTTGAAATATTTTCCAATAATTTTGCCCACAACAACTTCAAATTATCTGCTGATACAGACTTTGATATCGGAACAGAATCTGTCAAAACCTCATCAGCTGAATAAGTTTGTTTGCTATTATTTTGAGGTTTTACACTTTGAGAAACTGTTTGAGATTGTTTTGGCTTAGCCTCCTGTTTTGAGGCTTGCATAATATCTTGCTTTTTAACAGGTGATGGTGGCGTATTGTATGGAGATGTATTTACCATTTTTACAACATCGCCTGATTCAAGTTGAGAAATTCTCTTTTGCAAATCATCAAGTTTAGTATTTTCAACTAAATTTGCCATATCTAAAACAGCAACATCCAACCATAATTTCGGATTTGCAGTTAATTTCAATTCCTTTATATAATTTGCGCATTTATCTATCAAAGAAATAAGTTGATGTGTTTCAATTTTAGGTAAAATTTCAGACAACTGTTTCATCTGTTCTTCATTCAACTGAACAACCATATTACTTACATTATCACCGACAGTTTTTAAGATTAGAGCATTTCTAAAATATTCTAACAAGTTTGATAAAATTTGAGATGGCTCATTTCCTTGGTTATAAATATCATTCAAGATTTTAAGAGCCTCGTTTTGATTGGAAGAAGTAATAGCACTAAATAATGAAGTTAATGAAACAAAAGATAATCTACCCAACAAACTATTAATATCATCAACAGAAATTGCACGATCAGAAGAATTTAATACACTCAACTGATCTAAAAGAGCAATACTATCTCTCATTCCGCCTGCTGAATTTTGAGCAATATATAAAAGAGCATCGTCAGTTATATTAATTTTTTCATTATCAGCAATATATCTCAAATGCTTAACGATATCACCGGTAGTAATTCGTTTAAAATCAAATCTTTGGCATCTGCTTTTTATAGTATCAAGAACTTTGTGCACTTCGGTTGTAGCCAGAATAAAAATAACATTTTTAGGCGGTTCTTCAAGTGTTTTTAAAAGAGCATTAAATGCCTGATTTGTCAGCATGTGAACTTCATCGATTATATAGATTTTATAACGACTTTGAACAGGCTGAAGCGCAACTTTTTGTATAATTTCATCAGCATCATTAACAGAACGATTGCTTGCAGCATCGATTTCTATTACATCAATAGGAATTGAGTTTGTAATATTCTTACAATTTTCACATTCATTACAAGGTGTAATAGTAGGTCCATTTACACAGTTAAGAGATTTTGCAAAAATTCTTGCAGTAGAAGTTTTTCCTGTTCCTCTCGGCCCTGTAAACAAATAAGCATGAGATATTCTATCCATTTGGATTGCATTAGTCAGTGCTTTTTTAATATGCTCCTGCCCCACAATTTGATCTATTGTCTGTGGTCTGTATTTTCTATATAAAGGTATGTAATTCTTATCCATGATAAAATGATTATATCAGATAATAACTTAAAAAGGACCGTTTATGAACTTAATTAAACCTAAAAAATTAACTAAAGGTGATACCATAAGTATCATTGCAACTTCAGGAGAAGTTGATTTTGAAAAAATACTTAATGCTAAAAAATATTTTGAGCAAAAAGGGTTTAATATAGTACTAGGTTCAAACATAACAAAATCAAATAACGGGCTTGCAGGAGATGACACAGAAAGATTGGAAGATTTGCACAAGGCTTTTCTTGACAAAAATATTGATGCCATAATTTGTGCCAGAGGCGGATATGGCGCTTTGAGATTGGTTAATAAAATAGATTATTCTATAATAAAAAGTAATCCTAAAATTTTCTGCGGTTACTCAGATATTACAATATTAAGCAGTATGTTTTATAAAAATTGCGGACTTGTAACTTTTTCGGGTCCAATGGCACAAAGTGACTTTGCAAATAACATAAATCCATACACTGAAAGAAGTTTTTTTGAAACTTTAACAAATAATTCAGTAACACTTCTTGCTAAAAAACCGAATGAAGAAACATTTTCCGCAGTTGAAGGAATACTATTTGGAGGAAACCTCTCCACTATATCAAGCCTTTGTGGAATTGATTTTATTCCTGATGAGAAATTCATATTCTTTACAGAAGATATCAATGAACCGACATATAAAATTGACAGGTATTTTACACAATTACTTAATATCGAAAAATTCAGAAACAATTTAAACGCCATAGTTTGCGGAGATTTTACGGGATGTGATAACCTTTGTGATTTACCAAAAATATTTAATGACTTGAAAAAAGAATTAAATATTCCAATTGTTAAAGATTATCCTATTAGCCATACCCAAGTCAAAGCAACAATACCTATAGGCGGATTTGCAAAACTATTTTCAGATAAATTGGTTATATCAGATTACATTTTTGAAAATTAAAACGTCTGATTCAGAATTTTCTAATACCCTCAAACTTACAGACCCAAGCAAAAATCTGGAAAGATATTTGTGATTTTTATTACCGCAAACAATCAAATCAATATTCTTTTGTTTTGAATATTTTATAATTTCAGCGGCAGGAACCCCTTGTAATACTACTTTTTCTGAAATATTAAGTCCATAAGATTGAAAAATACGTTCAAATCGATTTAATAATAACCTTGATGAAGTTTCTTGCTTCTTTTGAATATCAAGCATCCAATCAGAATCAATATTTCCTTCTAAAAAAAGGAAATCAGGAGTTTCATATACGGTCAAAAGATATATATTTTTGTTTTCAAAGTTGAATGCTGCAATTGCATTATCCACAACAGCATCACTTATTTCTGATGAATCTACGGTGAATAAAATATTTTTCTGCTCATTGGACTGCTTTGAAATGTAAACAGGAATATCAACAGCGCCCGCAACCTCTTGAGAAACAGAACCTAACCACTTTTGAACCCCCTTTTTGCCATGCGAACCCAATACAATAAAATCATATTTAGATTTTTGACAAACATCTAAAATACTATCAACAACAGCGCCGCAAAGTTTTAATTTGTCACCTGTTTTTATTCCGTTATTTAACAATTTTGATTCAACCTCTTTTAATATATTATCAGCAGAAGTTGTACATCTTGCCGCGAAATCACTATTTTCAACAGGAACAGTATCAGGCAAAAAACTCCAATCAATAACACATAAAATATCCACCTCAGGATTTTTACACCAAGATACAAAATTTTTTATAGCGTTAAAACTAATATTTGACCCGTCTGTACAAAATAAAATTTTCATATATTTCTCCTTTTCATAAAATATAAAATTTGTTAAGGAAAATTACATCATCTGGTCATATATACATTTTTCTGATATTATTATATTGTAGATAAACAGACTTTCTTTAGGATTCGTTATGGTAATGTCAGTTGAAGATAGTATTAAACTTAAAAAATACAAAGATTTAATTGAAATAATTGCGAAAGTGGAATATCAAAAGTTTTCAAATTCTCACTTGATTGAACTTGAAGAACTTATAAACATAGGCACTCACGCATTGTATATTTTGTTTAAGTCAAGTAATCCTGAAAGTTTTAATAATTCATATTTAACAACAGCCATAAAATGGGCAATCCGAAACGAAGTTAGAAGAAGATACAAATGGTACACATTTAAAAACAGAGTTTCTCAATCTGAAGAAGATGAAATGACAAATGAAGTTGAGATGAGGGCAGAAGTTTATAAAAATATCTTATCAATAGATGAACTTCAAGATACCGAAATTCCAACTCAGATTAAGTCAAAAGATAAAACACCTGAAGAAAATATTGAATTTTCAGAACTTAGAGCAGAAATTCTTGAAGCGATAAAAAAACTGCCACCAAGAGAAAGAGAATTTATTGAAT
Source organism: uncultured bacterium (assembly GCA_949288725.1). GTDB lineage: Bacteria > Cyanobacteriota > Vampirovibrionia > Gastranaerophilales > Gastranaerophilaceae > Zag111. The sequence goes on along the minus strand of CASELF010000083.1, from coordinate 16,133 downwards.
GTAAATTTTTCCAAGATAAGAAGTTGAGAGAAATAGCAACAGAGTTTAATATTTCACAATCGAGAATTTCGAGAATTATACAAACGGGGTTGGATAGAATAAAAAAAGACTTGGCAAAACAGGGGATTATATAGAGAATGAAAACAATATTTGAAAAAACGAACGGGAATGACGGAATAAATTTAACAGATAAAAAACTTAATCTTGATTTCCTTCCGTCCGAATTCGTACGCAATGGGGAAATTGGGCTTCCTCAATTGGGCGAGTTGGATGTTATGCGTCACTACAAAGAATTGTCTGATCGCAATTTTTGTATAGAAAAAGGTTTTTACCCTTTGGGTTCGTGTACTATGAAATATAATCCAAAAGTTAATGAACTATTGGCTTCCCTTGAAGGGTTTAATATTCATCCGTCTTTTGATGATGATATGGCACAAGGTTCACTTGAACTTATGTACAAACTTCAACAAGCACTTTTAGAGGTTACAGGGATGGATGCTATTACACTTCAACCTTCAGCCGGTGCACATGGCGAAATGACAGGAATGATGATTATCAAAAAATATTTTGATACCATTGGAGAAAAAAGAACAAAAGTTATTATTCCTGATTCTGCACATGGTACAAATCCTGCTAGTGCTAAAATGAGCGGATTTGATATTGTTGAAATTAAGTCTAATGATAAAGGGCAAGTTGATATAGAAGCATTAAAATCAGTTTTAGGACCTGATGTTGCAGCTATTATGATGACAAACCCTAATACACTTGGAATTTTTGAAGAACAGGTTGAAGAAATTTCCAAAATCATGCACGAAAATGGATCATTATTGTACTATGACGGTGCTAATTTCAATGCAATTATGGGCTATACAAATCCTAAACTTATGGGATTTGATGTTGTGCATTTGAATCTTCACAAAACTTTTGCAACCCCGCATGGCGGTGGCGGTCCGGGAGCAGGTCCTGTTGGAGTCGTTGAAAAACTAAAAGATTTTCTTCCTACTCCTGTTATTGAGTTTGATGGTAAAAAATATTATAGAAATTACGATGTGAAACACTCTATTGGCAGTGTTAAAGATTTTTGCGGTAATTTTTCAGTTTTAGTAAAAGCCTATGCTTATATCCTTATGATGGGCAAAAATTTGAAAAAAGCATCTGAAAATGCAGTATTAAATGCTAATTATTTAAAAGAAAAACTGAAAAAATACTATGACTTACCTTATGATGAACCTTGTATGCACGAATTTGTAATTACAGGGGAAAGGCAAAAACATGAAAATGGTGTTTCTACATTAAATATTGCAAAAGCAATGATGGACGGAAATGCTCATCCACCAACGGTTTATTTCCCATTGATTGTGCATGAAGCAATGATGATTGAACCGACAGAATCTGAAAATAAAGAAGTGTTGGATGAGTTTGTAGAACTTATGATAAAAATAGCAAATGAATGTAAAACAGAACCGGAAAAAATGTTAACTGCACCGCACACTACTCCTGTCAAAAAAATTGACGAAGTTACAGCGGCAAGACATCCGGATTTAAAATATACAGACTAGGAATGGAAAAATGACAAAAAATAAAAAAGTTAAAAGAAAAATATCATTTCCTCACATGGGAACAATTAGTTACGCTTGGGCAGCAGCATTAAGAATTATAGGTTGTGAACCTTATATAGAACCTTATACAAGCAAAAAAGCACTTTCTTTAGGTACAAAACATGCTCCTGAAGCAATTTGCTTACCTTATAAATTGATTTTAGGTAACTTTATCGAAGCAATTGAAGGTGGAGCAGATTACGTTGCGATGATTACATCTCCGGGATGTTGCAGATTGGGTGAATATGGTAAATGTATTGAAAATGCGCTTAACGACTTAGGATATCATACAAAATACCTTGAGTTACAACTTTATGACGGGATAAAAGGATTGTATGACTTTTTAAAAGCAGCAAGCGGGAAAAATAATCCTATATTGTTTACAAGAGCAATTCTTGTTGCAATTTTAAAAGTTTTTGAGTTAGACAGATTAGAAAGTTTATTATCTTACTACAGAGCAAGAGAAATTAAACATGGCGATGCTGAAAAACATTATAAAAAAGCATTAAAAATTATTGATGAAAATGACACAATCTGGGGACTAAAAAAATCACGCAAACTTGTTGATGCGGAAATGAAACAAGTTGAAATAAATCCTAATAAAGAAGTTCTGCACGTTGATATTACAGGAGAAATTTACGTTGTTAACGATGAATTTTCAAACCAAGGCATTGAAAAAGAACTTGGCAGAATGGGTGTTGAAGTTAGAAGAAGTTTGACAGTTAGCAGTTTCTTAAAAGATGCAATTATACCAAAAGCATTTAGAAAAGGAGAAACACACCTACAACGTGCGGACAGATTGGCTAAGCCATACTTGATGAGAGATATTGGCGGAGATGCTTTAGAATGCGTTTCTGACGTTGCTTATGCGGATGAAAGAGGTATTGACGGTATTATCCATTTAAGCCCGTTCACTTGCATGCCGGAAATTATGTCACAAAACATTTTCCCGGCAATGAGAGAAAATTGCGAAATTCCGATTTTACCTTTAATTCTTGATGAACAAACCGGAAGAGCCGGATATATCACAAGAATTGAGGCATTTGTTGATTTGATGAGAAGAAGAAAAAGAAAACAAAAAATCGCTCAACAAGATTCTGAAGCAAAAAAAGAAACCGCAGATACTACACAATAGGTTATAGGTTATATGCTAAAATTATTCAAAGAAAGTTTTAAAATAACTAACGATTGTATCATATTGGTTACGCCGTTGATTATTTTTCTATCAATATTGAGTTGGTATATTAATTTTGCGTTCAATTCTATTGATGATGTAAAAAAACTTTTGTTGGGTGTTTTTACTCTTTTTATAATGTTTTGTGGTTTCCTTGCTTCTTGGCTTTATATGGCAAAAAAAACAATTGCCTTATCAAAAAAAGTTTATATTTTTGAAAAAGACAGGGCAAATGATTTTTTAAAATTACTGCTTACTCTGCCAAGAGGTTTGGGAAAACTTTTTATCCCTATAATTGGAGTTGTAGCAGTTTATATTATTGTTTATTGCGGACTGTATTGGGTTCTAAATTACTTTATATCAAAGTATGTAGGATACATTGATTTATCGAATATAGATTTTGATTCATTGGCTCTTTCCAGCAAAGAACTTATTTCTTTTATTAATGATCTTGATATTTCAGATATGAAGGTTTTTACAATTTGGTACTTCGCTTCATCTATTATTGTAAATTTGGTTACTTTCTTAACTGTTCTATGGATACCAGAAATTGTATATAACACCCAAAACGCTTTCAAGGCACTATTTTCTTCTGTAAAAAAAGTATTTAAAAACTTCAAAAATATTTTGATATTATATATATTTATGTTTATAGTATTGAAAATTTTATCTATTATAAATACCTTATTATTATTTATCCCCGTAATGTATTTCTTCGTGCTTATAATAACCTACTATTTTCTTGTTTACTTAGTTGTGTTATTATTCACTTATTATGATAGAAACTTCACAAACGAAGAATAAACCTTATGTAATCGCAATTGTTGGTGCTACAGCCAGCGGGAAAACTGCGTATTCTATCGAACTGGCAAAAAAACTTGACGGAGAAATTATCTCTGCAGATTCAAGACTTGTTTATAAGGGATTTAATATAGGTACCGCAAAACCGACAAAAGAAGAAATGCAAGGGATTCCACACTATATGATTGATATTGTAGAACCAGATTTTGACTATTCTGCAGGACTTTATAAACAACAAGCAAAACAAGTTATTGATAAAATTACAACTAAAGGTAAAACACCCATAATAGTGGGAGGAACAGGGTTATATATAGATATTTTATTAAAAAACTATGACCTTCCGCAAATCGAAGCAAACAAAGAACTTCGTGAAGAATTAAAAACCTATACGAAAGAAGATTTATATAACAAACTTCTTGAACTTGATCCTGAGGCAGGAGAAACAATAGATAAAAACGATGGGAAGAAAATCATTAGAGCCATAGAAATCATTAAAACAACAAAAAAAACACTAAAAGATTCCAGAGGAATAAACCAAAGCGAATACGATATAAAATGGATTGGAAAAAATTTTGATAGAAAAACCCTCTACGAAAGAATTGATAAAAGAGTAGATTTGATGGTTGAAATGGGACTCATTGAAGAAACAAAATCCCTGTTGAAGAATTATGGAAGAATTCCAAACCTTGTAAATACAATCGGTTATAGAGAAATTATAGGTTACTTGGATAATAAGTATTCACTTGAAGAAAGTCTTGAGTTACTTAAAAAGAACACAAGAAATTATGCCAAAAGACAATTAACCTGGTTTAGAAGAAACCCGGAAATTGAATGGGACGTTTATCCTGAAAAACTAAAGAAATAAAATACTAAACCTTGACCTTTACTACAAGTTTTTTAACCTCAGAAGCCCCTTCTTTAGTTGCAATTTGAGGAGCATGTGCTTCATGCGGAAATATCATTGCAAAATTTGTGCCATCCAAAGTGACACTATCGTATTCATCAATTTTATCCGAATAAAACATTATATCTCTTTTTTCATCATACGGAATATCAACAGATACATTTGCAGTTGAGGTATAATAAATTTTTTCACTACCGTCAAGTAAAATTTGAATATCTATATAATTATTGTGAGATTCAAACTTACCATCTGCAATTTTTTTAGTTTCATACACCTCTACATTTGCATAGTCTTTATCCAATATATCATGCCTGCCAAGAGAAACATCCTTAGGCAAATTTTTAATAAAATCAACCACATGATCAGGAATTATTCTATACATTGAAATATTAGCAATCTTGTCAATAATCATAAAATTACCCGTTTAGTTCTGCCATCGCTTTTTCGTATTCTTCTTTTGAAGGGGCTTTACCATGCCAACCTGCATTATTTTCCATAAAACTTACCCCCTTACCCTTTATTGTATTTGCAACTATTGCAACAGGGCAAGATGCTTGCTTTGCATTTTCAATTGCATCATAAATTTCAGATATATTATGACCGTCAATTTCAATAACTTTCCAGTTAAATGCTGCCAATTTTTCAGGCAAATTATCTAACGGCATAATATCTTCAGTAGAGCCGTCTATTTGAAGTCTGTTTCTATCAATAATTGCAATAAGGTTATCTAAATTTCTGTGAGGTGCCTGCATAAAGGCTTCCCAAACATTACCCTCTTGAAGTTCACCATCACCTAACAAAACAAAAACATTTGCAGGTTTTTTATCAAGTTTCAAAGACATTGCAATACCACAAGCCATTGATAATCCCTGCCCTAAAGATCCTGTTGCAACTTCAACTCCAGGACACCACAAAGAAGGATGCCCCTGTAATCTTGTGCCTAATTGCCTGAACGTTAGTAATTCCTCTTTTGGGAAATACCCTAACTGAGCAAGAACAGAATAATATACCGGAGAAACATGTCCTTTTGATAAAACAAACCTGTCTCTAGAATCATATTCATCAGAAAGAGCACCCTTTACAACAGTTTTCATACATTTGTGAAATAATACAGTCAACAATTCACAAGAAGACATAGAGCCGCCAATGTGTCCTGATTTTGCTGTATAAACCATTGTCAATATATTTTTTCTATTTTCCAAACATAATTGCTCAATTTCTTTTATTTCACTCTCATTTAGCATGATTACCAAATACCCTTTCTATAAAAACGTTCATAACAAACAACGGTAAAGTCGGAAATATTCTCTTAAACCTTTGAGGCTGCTTAACCGTACGATAAAGCCACTCTAAGCCTAATTTTTGATAAATCTCGGGAGCACGCTCAACAACACCTGCCCAAACATCAAAACTACCACCAAGACCTACCATAACAGAATCAGGCAATTGTTTTTTTAAGTCAAAACTGAAAAACTCTTGTTTTGGAGAACCCAATGCAACTAAAATTAAATCAGGTTTTGCTTCTACCAACTGTGATTTTATAACTGAATCATCTGAAAAATATCCATCATGCCAGTATACTATTTTTAAATTAGGTAATTCATTTTTCAAAGTTTTGACCGCCAACTCAACAACTTCATGTTTTGCACCAACAAGTGCAACTGTTTTATTTGAATCAGCACAACACTTCAACAATGCCTTCCCAAACTCAACCCCCGGAATTCTTGGAACTCTATGTCCTAAGATTTTTAATCCCAACTCAACTCCAACACTATCCGGAATAACAAGGTCAGCATTGTTTATAACATTTGCAAAATCTTTTGATTTTGCGGCATTCATAAGCATCTCAGGATTAATTGTAATAACCTGACCGTGATTTTGTAATATATATTCCAAAGCCTCATCTTTATTAAAAGAATCAACCCCGAATCCTAATATTTTAAATAACTTTCTATCCACGGTTAAGATTATACCACATTGTAAAAAATTATGCTATAATTTACTTATGAAAAAGATGTTTTATAAATTTCTTTTAATAGTTGCAGTATTTGCATTTTCAACAACAAGTGCTAAAGCTGTACAGTTTGATGTATTAGTGTTACCAACAGAAGTTTTTGGAGTTTGTCAAAATTATTTTTGCTTTCCTGAACCTTCCGAAATAGCAGCAAATTATGTTATCGATCAACTTAACAAAACAAAAAATATCAATGTTGTTAAACTTTCTGAAGTAAGAGCAAAACTTGACAACAACCAAACTCTTAGAGATGAAACTGAAAATATGCTCAGCACATTTGAGCAAACCGAAAAAATAAATTACGAAACATTAAAAAAATTATCAACAGAATTTAACGTTAAATCCGTTATAATTATTTCTTGTTATGCAATAACTGATAGAGCAGAAATACGACGTAATTTGTGGGAGGTTTTAGAAATTTCAAGTGCGTTCAAAATTACTTATCCGTTCAGTTTGACAACAACAGCAGTTCTTGTTGATACTGTTAATTCAACAGTTATGTGGAGCGGAAAATTCAGCAAAACAGTTTCTGATTCTAACGGATATTTCCTTGCGCTAAACCAAGCTCAAGCTGCCTCTCATTTGGAAAAAATTCGTCAATATTTTAGAAATTTTGTGGCTCCAAGTATTAGTCAAAATGTTAATTTGAGATTTTTCCCTAGAGAAGTTAGAACCTTCACAGTAAAAGGAACTCCTCAAATTGACCCTACAGAAATGCCTCAATTTAAACCTAACGCTCTTGATCATTTGATTAACGCTGAACAAAAACAACAAATAGAAGGCGAGCAACCTAATTATCTAGACTCTACAGAAGAACTTATATTTGATTTTTAAAAAGATTTATATAAATTAAACACATAAAAAAGGACAGATTAAAAATTTTAATCTATCCTTTTTATTTATTCATCAACTAAACTTTTAATTAGTCAATTTTCCAACTGTTTAGATATTCTTCTTGTTCTGAAGTTAATTTATCAATTTCAATTCCCATAGATTGTAATTTTAACTCGGCAATTTTAACATCTACTTCATAAGGAAGAGTATATAATTTATTTTCTAATTTTCCATAATTTTTCACAAGAAATTCAATACCTAATGCTTGATTTGCAAAACTCATATCCATAACACTTGCCGGATGTCCTTCTGCAGCAACAAGGTTTACTAATCTACCTTCTGCAATTACATAAATAGATTTGCCGTTATCTAAAACATACTCTTCAAGAGAAGGTCTAATTTGTTTTATTTCAACAGCATGTTTTCTCAAGTCACTAACATTAACTTCCCAATCAAAATGACCAACATTACCAACAAATGCTCCATCCTTCATTGATAAAAGATGTTCAACATCAATAACATGCTTGTCACCTGTAACAGTTAGGAAAATATCGCCTTCCAAAGCCGCTTTTGCAATAGGCATAACTCTATAACCTTCCATTGCAGCCTCAAGTGCTTTTAGCGGATCAACTTCGCAAACAATAACATTAGCACCTAATGCTTTTGCTCTTAAAGCAACACCTTTACCGCACCAGCCATAACCTGAAACAACTACAGTTTTTCCGGCAATTAAAATATTTGCGGCTCTTAATACACCATCAAATGAACTTTGACCTGTTCCATATCTGTTATCGTATAAGTGTTTTGTTAAACTTGTATTTACACCAACAGCCGGAAATCCAAGTGTTCCTTGTTTTTCCATAGCCTGAAGTCTGATTATTCCGGTTGTAGTTTCTTCAGTTGAACCTATTATTTTTGAAATCAAATCAGGTCTTTTTTCGTGAATAGTAGAAACCATATCACATCCATCATCTATAATGATATCCGGATTGTGATTTATTGCTTCTTCAATGTGAGATTTATATTGTTCAACTGTTTCACCGGCAACAGCATAAACTGGAATGTTATAATATTTCACTAATGCTGCTGCTACATCATCTTGTGTTGACAAAGGATTTGATGCAACTAAAACAGCATCCGCACCACCTGCTTGCATTACTGTACATAATGCTGCTGTTTCTTTTGTTACATGGACACACGCTGATAATCTTAATCCCTTGAACGGTTGCTCTTTTATAAATCTTTCTCTTATTGTTTTTAATACAGGCATGTCTTTGAATGCCCAATCAATTTGTTTTTTACCTTGTTGTGCTAAATTTATGTCTTTAATATCGCATTTTACTTCTGTCATTAGCATCGATAATCTCCTTGAAATATTGTTATACCGTAATAATTATAGCGGAGAAAAGTTTTTATTACTATTTATCAAAAATATTTGTAAAATTTTCTTAATAAAAACGATATTAATAACAAAAAAAAACTTTCAGAGTTGTTATAATTGACACTAAGGAGTGTCGTGTGAAAGTTAGTTTTGATTTAAGGAAAGATAGAACCAGAAGCGATAATAATGTTGCTTTTACAGGTTACAAGGTTACAAAAGACAAACATGGTTTTAGGGAGGTTGAATTTTCATATCCTTATGATCCTGATGTTTACAACGGATATGTTGAAATTCATAAAGTAGAAACCGATAAAAAAGGTAATTACTATACAGTAGGAAAAGCATTTACTGTTGACGGGAAAGATAAAGTTCCAATCCCTTATGATGGCTCTGCTAAAATTGATATGGCTAAGACCTATGGATTAGCTGATAACCAACCGTTTGCATATAAATATAACTTTGAAAGAAAAGACGGCGGTCAAGGCTTTTCAAAAATTGATGCCGGAGATGCAATAAATGAAGGGGGAACTCTATATAACATTGTAACCAGCACAAAATCCGGAGTTTCACGTGGCGGTTCTATGAAACTTGTTATCGTTGATTCGCAAAATGTCGGATATGTATATAACGACAGAAATATGGTCGTAAAGGATGAAAAACTTGCAAAAAGAGGAGAAAAAGGAATTAAATCTCTTACTAACAAATTCGGAGGAACACTTGCAGGTTTAGAACATGCCATAGATAAGGGCGATTACGACAGTTACGGAAGAATAATTTCATTACCGTTATTTACGGATGATGATTTCAGCGCACACGGATATTGGAATCAAAACTGTATGCAAATATCTCAATCTCTTGGAAACATTAATAATTATGCTTCATTACAAAGAAAAATGTTTGCTCACGGTTTGAACCTTGTATCTGATGGGGCTTTTGTTAATGAAGGTTTAATGGGAACTCACTTTAGTCACCTGCTAAAATGGGGTGAAGATTCTCCATATTTGCATTGGTTTAGAGCAAACGGACTTAAAGATGGTCCGCTATCCCCTGGAGTTTTTGTAAAGAATAAACGTTTTATATCTCACAAGATAGTAAATTCACCTTACACATATACTCAAAAAGAAGGTGGAAGAGTTTCTATAAGCAAAAATCATAATTATGATAAAAACAAACCAACTTATATACAATTCTTTGATACCAGATTAGTTTCTGAGGCTGAAAAGAATGACACAACTTCACTAATCAAAACTTATTCAAAAATGAGTACTGATAACGTATATGATTTACACACTCATAATGATTCAGTATTCCCTTATTACTTTGAAATTCGACCAGAAGTTTATAATAAAAATATTAAACTTTTAAATGAATATAACGCTCACAATAGCGAAAACACTATTGATTTATCAAGTCCTTTAGCGGCTAGAATTCTTTCAAAATCTGATTTCTATGCTGTTGACGGAAAGTTTGAAAGTGGTTTTGACACTTGGGACGCTAACGTTGATATTGCTAAACTTAATTTTGTATATTCTAATACAGATGCAAAATATTTGAAAAATTTACCTGCCGATGAAAGAATTATAGAAATGAAGAAAATCATCCGAGGTAATAATCAAGTTCAAGACTACGCAATAACTTCAGGACAATATTGGACACAAAAAACTGATGATATTTTAAGATTATATATTGCTCAAAACTTGAAAAACATAGATAAACAAAATCCGTCACAAGTTTATCAAACTATTTCTCAGTTGTCTAACAACAAAGTCTTCCCTAAAATGGCCAAAGTGGAAGTTACTAAAGATGAAGTTTCTAATGTTTTGAGAAATATATATAATAATAAACGAACCTTATCAACAGGAAGCAAAAAGGAACAAATCATTGAAGGTGTAATGAATACTCCTCTTGATACTATTGAATTTGGTAAAAATCTTACTGCAGTTTTAGCATCACCTCTACTTGCTAAAAGAGCCAATACCAAATCTGAAATTGGTGTTCCTAGATATGAATTATACAAAAACGGAAACAAAAATCTTCCATTGGAATACGCAAACACATACAACAAAATGGAAGAAATTTTAACAAAAGATATTGCGGGTTATGCAGAAAAAGTATTGAACAATATTGATGCTCAACTGCCTGAAAATAGCAAATTATTTGATGGAGATGAAGTTACTGAATATGGTAAATATGTACTTCCTCTGCTACTTCCTGAAATTACAAAATATGCAGTAGTTAAAGCACTTGCTCCTAACGTTACTGTAGCGATTAACAAAAACAACGGAGAATTATCATACGATTATAAAGCATTAAAAGAAGTTTCAATTGAATCCTTTGGGATTTCAAATATTGCATCACCGGAAGATGAAGCACTTATTGTATTAGACAACTTGAAAAAAGGATTGAAAAATCTTGATGCAAGCATTGATGGGGCTTTGGCAGAAAGTATTGAAAAAACATTGAAAGATACCTCTGTTGAATCATTCAAATTAGCAGATTTAATCATTGATAAAACACAATCAGGTTTAGATTGGAGAATCGACGCAACAAAAGATATTGCAGATGCTGAATCAGTTAGAAATTGTATTACAAGTTTCAATGTATTTTGGAATACCGTAATTAATTTCTGGAAGAAATTTAATAATGCAATCTTGGAAAAGAATCCTAATGCATATTTGGTTGCTGAAATTACAAACCACACAGATTTATATGACGACGGATTTGGACAACATTCAAGATTCCCGGATAAAAGCCATGATATTCTTTCTAAATTTTTAAGAGAAACGAATATGACAGCATTAGCAGACTATACTTTTTGGTTCAGACCAATATCCAGAGCATTTGCTATTGACTTTGAAGATGGTTCTATTTTAGGAAATAAAAATTATGCCAGCAAAATGGTCTTTGATAATTTGTTGCAAAACGATGGCGGAATTATTCGTTCCGGAGGTCTTGATTCAATAATGTACGCTTATACATTCATTGGAAACCATGATAAGCCAAGAGCATTACACTGTGCAGCACTGGATATGAAACTATTTTATAGTGACTTAACTTATGATAATCCGGGAAATCTTGAAAACAGACGTAGTGCTTATAGAATTTTGAATGACAAATTTTTAGAAAATGTTACAGATGCAGAAGTTCAACAATATGATTATTCTTCTGTTTCACCAAAAGCAATAGCAATGGCAGATGCAATAAGACCTGCTTTCATTAATCAGTTGAATGCTTACAAAGCGGCTAACCAAATAGATCAAGCAACTTTTGAAAAAGCATTTATTGCAGTAAGCAAATCCATTTCAGACCTTGCCGGAGGTAAATTCATGAATCATAGATTTGATCCGGAAGCCTTCGGTACAAAACCTATTGATGTTGCGATTTCAATGGTTTTAAAACAAGCAAAAGAAAAATACGGATTAACACTTCCTAATTATAAAGAATATGAAGATCAAGTATTTGAAGCAGTGATGAAACCAGCATTATCAAAAGTATTAGCAATGATGAAATACTTAGTTGCTCTACCTGGTATTCCAACATTATTTGATGGAGATGATGCCGGTGCTACAGGTTATGATACAAAAACTAAAAACATGTTCTTAGACGGAAGACAAAAAGTTCATGAAGAATGGATAACTAAAGGAACTTCAAAATATAAAAAATTCCTAAGCGATTATAAAGATGAGTTTGATAAAGTAATGGCAGTTCGACAAAAACCTGAATGCAATGCTTTAAATAATGGTGCAGTTTATACTATGCCAATAAATAAAACGCAAGATGGTATTGAAATTGCATCAATATTACGTCAAAGCACTGATGGTCGTATGGCAATATCAATCTTTAACCCTAAAGGTATCACAGGTGATAAATTCCAAGAATATAAAGTCCAAGATGCTTATATTGATAAGTTATACCTAAATAGTCAAGGTGATTCAGTAGGAGTTCCAGGATTACGTCAAGGGTTGAAGTTCGTTAATGCAAAAGATCCTTCAGATATTTATTATACAAGAGTTAACGATAAAGACGGGTATTATTTAACCAGATTGTATGACGGAAGAGATGTTCCGATAAAACTAGATGATACAACACTTATTTTATACCACGTTCCGGAAAATAATATCCCGCTTACATTTACTGGAAGTTGTAAAGTCACTCCAAATAGCAACTTTGTTGTTAATTCCTACAAACAACCAAACTGCGAAAATGGTAAAAAATTAGCACTTCTAAGTAAATAAACAAACAACAATAAATAAAAAGCGAAAAACCTTCTGAATAATCAGAAGGTTTTTCGCTTTTATAAACTGTTCAATCAAGCATTAAACCGCAAATCTAAAATGAACTAAATCCCCGTCTTGAATAACATAATCCTTACCCTCAAGACGAGTTACACCTTTATCTTTGCAAGCAGCATAAGAACCAAGTTCAACAAAATCCTTATACGGAGTAATTTCTGCTCGAATAAAACCCTTCTCAAAATCTGTGTGAATTACACCAGCAGCTTGAGGGGCTTTTGTACCTGCAGTAATTGTCCAAGCTCGAACTTCTTTTTCTCCGGCAGTTATAAAGGTTCTTAAATTTAGAAGATGGTAAACTGATTTTATCATTCTGTTTATACCACTATCTTCTATTCCTAACTCTTTCAAATATTCTTGAGCTTCTTCCTTACCCAAATCAGCAAGTTCTTCTTCAATTTTGGCAGTTATTACAACCATTTCGGCACCATGTGCTTTTGCATACTCGCCAACTTTGCGAGTATAATCATTTCCGTCCTTCAAATCAAACTCTGAAACATTTGCACAGTATATTACAGGTTTTGTTGATAACAAATTCAACATTTTAACCACTGGTAATTCATCTTCATCAAAGTGTTTCTTGATATCTATAAATGAACAATCTGATAGCAATTCCATCAATTTTTTAAGCACTCTGTCTTCCAAAACAGCGTCTTTATCTCCGGATTTTACAACCTTTGCTATTCTTGCTTGACGTTTTTCAACAGATGCCATATCTGCTAGTGCCAATTCTGTATTTATAGTTTCAATGTCACTTAAAGGATCTACTTTTCCTGCAACGTGAATTGTATTTTCATCATCAAAACATCTGACAACCTGTATTATTGCATCAACTTCTCTGATGTTTTGCAAAAATTGGTTTCCTAAACCTTCTCCCTTACTTGCCCCTTTTACTAATCCTGCAATATCTACAAATTCTATTGCCGTAGGAATTATAACGTCAGTTTTACACAACTTGGCAAGTATCGGTAACCTTTCATCCGGAACATCTACTACTCCAATATTTGGTTCTATAGTACAAAACGGATAATTTGCACTCTGCGCATTCCTTGCATTTGTTAATGCATTAAATAAAGTCGATTTTCCTACATTAGGAAGCCCTACTATTCCTGTTCTTAACATTTATCTTTCCTTCTCATATCTGTCTCAATACTTATATTCTACCCCAAACCAATTCCTTTATATAGTTATAAATTTTAATGTAAAGTATTATTAATTATTACGATATATTACAATTATATACAAGATGAATATAAAAATAGCAATTTTTATTTTATAAAATACTTTATATGAATGTAAGGGGATTACAAAGGAAAAAATAAAGGAGTTAAAATGGCTAGAGTACTTATTTCAATGCCTGCTAAATTTCTAGATGAAATTGACACAGTTGCAAATTCAGAAAATAGAACAAGATCTGAACTTATTAGAGAAGCATTAAGAACCTATATGTATAGAAATCAGTTAAGAAATAGTAAAAAAGCCGTGACAAATGCTGAAATTCTTGATACACTGTTAGGGTAAAGAATATTATTCTGGGGAAAAGATTAAAGAAAAGGAAGAAGGTGGACTATGCCAAACAGCAATTATCAAACATCATCAGTATATGAATATATGAAATTGTTGGATAAAGAAGAAGCGTTCAGCGACAATCAATATGACGCAATTAAATCCAGTATCAACAAATATATGATGCATAATCGCAAAGCTCAAACAAACGCTACTATTTTAGAAAATTTATTGGAAGAATAAAGTAATAGAAAAGTTTTCTTGGAAATAAAGCGGTAAAAGATTTAGTAAGGTATTAAAAAAAAAGACTTGATACAAATAGCATCAAGTCCTTTTTTAATGGTTTTTATATTGTTGAATTATTCGATAATAGAGTCAACAACACCAGCACCAACTGTTCTACCACCTTCACGGATAGCGAATCTCATACCTTGTTCAATAGCTACAGGAGCGATAAGTTCAACTTCCATAACTACGTTATCACCAGGCATTACCATTTGACCATCAAATTTGATAGAACCAGTTACGTCAGTAGTTCTGATATAGAACTGAGGTCTGTAACCAGGGAAGAATGGAGTGTGACGTCCGCCTTCTTCTTTAGTCAATACGTAAACGTTAGCTGTGAATTTAGTGTGTGGGTGAATTGAACCAGGTTTAGCAAGAACTTGAACACGTTCAATTTCAGTTTTATCAATACCACGAAGTAATGCACCAATGTTATCACCTGCTTGACCTTGATCAAGAGATTTTCTGAACATTTCAACACCGGTAACAGTTGTTTTCTTAGTAGGTTTGATACCAACTAATTCAACTTCATCACCAACTTTAACGATACCACGTTCTACACGGCCTGTAGCAACAGTACCACGACCTGTGATAGAGAAGATATCTTCAATTGGCATCAAGAACGGCTTGTCTAAATCTCTTACAGGATCTGGGAAGTATGTATCTAATGCATCCATTAATTCCCAAATTTTATCAGTCCATTCATTTTCGCCTCTTTGGATTTTTGGATTAGCTTGAACTGCTTCTAATGCTTTTAATGCTGAACCGTGAATAAATGGAATGTTGTCACCATCGAAGTCATAAGAAGAAAGTAATTCTCTAACTTCCATTTCAACTAATTCTAATAATTCAGGATCATCAACCATATCACATTTGTTCAAGAATACAACTAGGTTAGGAACACCAACCTGACGTGCTAACAAAATGTGTTCACGAGTTTGAGGCATTGCACCGTCTGTTGCTGCAACTACAAGAATTGCACCATCCATTTGTGCTGCACCAGTAATCATGTTTTTAACATAGTCTGCGTGGCCCGGGCAGTCAACGTGTGCATAGTGTCTTTTGTCTGTTTCATATTCAACGTGAGCAGTAGAGATGGTTATACCTCTTGCTTTTTCTTCTGGAGCAGCATCGATTTCATCGAATTTCTTAGCATCTGCTTTACCAGCTGCTGCTAATGTACCGGTAATAGCTGCTGTTAATGTAGTTTTACCGTGGTCAACGTGGCCAATTGTACCTACGTTAACGTGCGGTTTCGTACGTTCATACTTTTCACGTGCCATGAGATTAATCTCCTTCTTTTCTGTCTACTATATACTACTATTAAATTAGTATTCTACGATA
>CASELF010000082.1 GCA_949288725.1 uncultured bacterium | reverse complement strand
TTACTTTTGCTCTACCAACTGAGCTACCTACTGATTTTTTTAAGAACGCCATTAGCTGGGATTCGAACCCAGACCTCAGATTTGTCGGATCTAAAAAACATAAAAATTGCTGTTTGCTCCTATCCTAAGAACAATCGTTTCATTTATGCTACCATTACACCACTAATGACGCTATTTCTTTATTAATATAAAATTTTCAAAGAGCATTATTTTGGTGACTTGGGTGGGACTCGAACCCACAACCTACGCTTTAGAAGAGCGTTGCTCTAATCCATTGAGCTACAAAGCCATTATTTGCTAGGATGGTAGGATTCAAACCTACGACCTTCGGTTTTGGAGACCGACATTCTGATCAACTGAACTACATCCTAATTTAAAACGTGGTCCTACTTGGACTTGAACCAAGGACCTCCAGATTATGAGTCTGTTACTCTAACCAACTGAGTTATAGGACCTTTTTTAAAAATATTTGTCAATCGGATGGGATTCGAACCAATTTACTTTATATCCAATTTAAGTTTAATTAAAAACAGGCTGCGCATCCTGCCAATACTATATCTTAATCAAATATGTTTCAACATATTTTTTCCATGTTTCAATCAATAAATAATTCTTTATGCGCACAGAATTTATTTATTAATATCGGAAATGTTTTACCAATTAAACTACCAATTGTTGTATCATTTTTGACAGTGCAAATATAAGAACTTTTTTTGACTTCACCAAATATTTTGTCAATTTTTTTCTTATTTTTTTGTCACTTCGCTAAGTGATTCCTTGTCTTATTTAACAGTGCAAATATAAGAACTTTTTTGAATCTACCAAACGTTTTATCAACTTTTTTCTTATTTTTTTTTTTATCGCTTCTCTAAGCAACTTTTTGTCTCATTTTGACGATGCAAATATAGAACTTATTTTTTAAACCGCCAAATATTTTAAGAAAAAAATGCAGTTAAAAAATCTTTAACTGCATTGTTTTGGTTTTGTTGGAAATGTTGGATTCGAACCAACGGCCTTCTGTTTGTAAGACAGACGCTACTGAACCAACTGAGCTAATTTCCAATAAGTTATCTATATTTCTTGGGTGGATAGTCAGAATCGAACTGACTCTTTCTGCGCCACAAGCAGATGCTCTAACCGTTAAACCATATCCACCATGTAGTTTGCGGAGAGTGTAGGATTCGAACCTACGGAACTGTTACGTCCAACGGTTTTCAAGACCGCCGCAATAGACCACTCTGCCAACTCTCCAAATGCCGCATAAATCCACAAGTGGCGGCAATCACTCAAAGGAGATACGATCTTTACAAGGGCTAAACTTACATTTATAAAAAAGCCTTGGTGTTACGTCTTTCGGCTTATCTAGAATCGCCGAAAATCATCTTACTATACTATAATATATTTTGTCTTTTACATCTGCTTTCAAAGCAATTTAAATAACTTTTCATTGCAGAAAGCTGATTTTCCATATCTTTTTGCTCTTCAATATCAAGCTTTTTAAACAGGACATTCTCATTAATAAAAATAGATAGTTTATTAACTTTATCTCTTAATTCGTTTAACTCAACCAACATTCTTTCTTGATGAGGTTGCAAAACAATATTCTTATTATCTATATAATTTTTTTTTATTTTGTGGAGGATAACGGATTCGAACCGTTGACCCTCTGCGTGCAAAGCAGATGCTCTACCAGCTGAGCTAATCCCCCTTTTCTTAGAGTAGTCCCAGACAGAGTTGAACTGTCGACCCCTACAGTATCAGTGTAGTGCTCTAACCAACTGAGCTATGGGACTATATTTCAGAAGACAAAACTTATTTAATGTCGGATTTGAACCGACTAAAACCTGAAATCGAAATCATGTTTATTATCCACTAATAATTGCTGTATGCCTTCTTTATTTAACTAAATACCTTTTTTAAACTTATAATAATTAACTGTTTTATGCTTTCCACCTTTTTTAAAAACCCAGAATACACTTGAAAAGTTTCTTGCATGTTGTTGGTTTTTAACTTTTCCACTTATAAGCCTTGCCTTCGCCAATAGGATAAACTTGTCAAGAACATAAAACCCTGCCCTTTGTGCTTCCATCCAAGAATATTCTTCAGTGCAATAGAAAACACTGCCTGAAATTGTATTTTGTGTCTTAAATACGCATATTCCACTATCTTGAAGCACCCTATAAGCTTCATTAATCCAATGCGAATATGATTTGAACATATCAGTTACAGGATAATAACTTGAAAACCTTTTAAATATCAAATTACTCCTTTTGTTTGAATCGTTTAATACAGATGGCGCATTGTGTGGGCTAATAACGAATGGCAAATCGACCACTATTGAATCAATTGAATTATCATCTAATGGTATTTTGCCATATGGTTCAATTTTTTCAACATCCTCAAACTGAGGAGCTACGTCAAATTTAAACTTTGGCTTGTTTAGTACAATTGTTTGCTTAATACCGTCCTTATCTTTGACCTCAAAAGAACCATAAAACTTTCCACTGCTATAAGTTATATCGCAAGCATAATCTTTTCCATTATTATGCATATTTTGTATGTTTTTTAAAATCTCATGTTGACTAAACGATATATTTTTAACAACCTCATTATAATCCATATACAAACAATTTTTCAATTTTTTTATTAGGTTTATTGCCATTTTTAATTTGTGGCAATGTATCCTTTTTTACTTTTTTCCATACGCATTTAAAATCAATTGGAGCAGAATATTCTGATATGTAAATATAATGCCCTTCCAAAGTTTTTTCTCGCGCCCATTGCCAAAATTCTTCGTTATTAAAGCATTCCTCATACTTTTTAGTGTTAGCGTATGGTGGGTCACAATATATAACAGATTTTGGTGGCAAAGTTACATCTTTATATGACATGCATATAAAATTTGTCATATCAAGATTTTTAAAACTCTTAATTTGCTTTAAAATCCCGTTATAAGCTTCTTTAATATGGTCTTCTTTTTTATTAGGGTTAAACGATGCATATCCGTTAAACCATGAACTTCCATATGAACAGCAGTTTGCAACATAACCAATTAACGCATCACTATACTTGCCATCATTGTTTAAATACGACTGTTTGATTTTATAATACTCGTTTCTGCTTAACTTTGATACAATATCATTGCATTCTTCATTTTTTAAATGTGAATTTTTTATGCTTTGCCATAAGGAAATAACATAACGATTAATATCAACGGCAATTTTTCTTTTATGATCCACCTCAGATATTACATTCATTCCTCCGCCAAACATATCAATAAAAACTGTATCTTCGTTTAAATGTTCAGTTATTATTGGAATAAGTTCTTTAACAAACCTTTTTTTACTTCCTAAATATCTCATACGCTATAATTAAAAGTTTTCGCAAAAATAAGAAATAATCACCAAACTTCAAACAATAAAACTGTTAAACTAAATTAATTTCCCTTTGTCTTTTGTTTTCCAAAATTTCTTAACTTTACAAAAATTTAAATGTTCGTCAACCTCAAACAAATCATTTAATTTAAACGAATACTTAGTACCATTGTTTTTAAACCACTCTATGCTGTTATCAGGATTGATGACATAAACTGCATATAAAGTCTGTATATTATGATTTAAATAAAGATCTTTATACTTTTCACATAACTTTTTCTGATCCTGAACAACGTCCATTCTACTTGAAGCGAAAAAAGATAATGGCTTTATTTGTATAAAAAACTTGTTGTTTTTAGCATCTTTAGCAATAATATCAATGCCATATTTGCCATCAAAAACACCATCTAAACAATCACATGAAAAGCCATTTTTTATCAAATATTCTTTAAACATTCTTTCTTTTTCCTGTCCATCAAATGTCTCTATAATTATATGAGCCAAAGCTACATAAAAGTATACTTCATCATCATAAACTTCACATCCTGTGTTTTTGCATTTATCTTTATAATTTTTTGATAATAAGACTAACTCATCATATGTTAAACCTCTATCTTTAATTTTAAGATCTTTATTTGCTTCAGCATATTCTACATATTTTTTATAAAAATCTTCATAGGAAGATGGGTTTAAACGCCTATATAAATTAGTGCAGTTCCCTATTTTATTACTAGGAGCAAAACAATTACGCCATATATAGTTAAACTTAATGTCTCCAATATATGTTTCTTTATATTTTATGCATTTCTCATAATCAAAAATCATAAAATTAACTAATTTTGCGGTGCGTACGGGACTCGAACCCGTGATCTCTGCCGTGACAGGGCAGCATCCTAACCATCTGAACTAACGCACCATAAAACAAAGTTCTTTAGTTGGAAATTAAATACCAACGCTGTTTGGCTAACAGCCAAGTCTATAAACACTTATAAAGAACTTTTTTATTACAAGCCTACATGCAGTGCACTTACAATGTAGTTGTTTGGTAAATATGCTTCCAAAGCACCTCTGCATCCACCGCTAGCAAACAGGATTCGAACCTGCATCCTTTTACCAATCCTGTAATATTGCGCTTGTCTTGGAGCGGTACGTATGAGACTCGAACTCACGATCTCTGCCGTGACAGGGCAGCATCCTAACCATCTGAACGAACGCACCATAAAATAATGTTATCAACCTCCAAACTTACTTATAATTGAATCATATTGGTTTTTCAAACCATGAAGTTGGTCTTTTGTTAGATTCTTAAACCATCCATCAAAATATTTATGATATTTTTTAAGATTGTTAAATCTAAATTCTTTTTCAATCCAATTAAAAAATCTATCATCCATAAACTTTTAATTTAATCAAATACTGTACTCCCAACGAGATTCGAACTCGTGCTTCTGCCGTGAAAGGGCAACGACTTAACCACTTGTCTATAGGAGCATTTAATTTTTCTTAAGGTTGCTAAGTTCTTTCTTTAACAGCTTCAATTCATCATCAATGTATTGAATATATTTTTCTTTACTTTCATCATCTAAATCTATTAACGCAACTCTTGTATCGTTTAATATTTTTATCGATTTGTTGTAATCGTTTTCATTATTCAAATTATCTGAACTTATCAATGATCCTAAGAAAAAATATATCATCTTTTCTTCAATCAATTTTTTCAGCATTTCTTTATCCATTGCTACTTTTCTATTCTAATGCAAATATAAGAAATATTTTTTATATTTACAAGTTTTTTTGTTAAAAAATTATTTTTTT
>CASELF010000081.1 GCA_949288725.1 uncultured bacterium | reverse complement strand
ATTACTTTGCTAGTTCTGATACCAATTGTGCTAAATTCAGTTCTTCCAATTTAGTTTGTATTAATTGTTTATCATAGAAGCAACCTGCAATAACTGGGTCGCCGTGAGTAACCCTTATCAAGCAAATAACAAGTTTTGGCTTAAATAATTCATAAGTTATGTTTTCAAAATAATCTGTGTATGCCCGTTGCAATAACTCCGTCTTTTTGTAATCTATATCATTATCTTCATCACCCTTGACCTCTAAATACAAATAAGTCCCATTCTTAAACTTGATGACAAAATCAAAATAACTCCGTCTGTCAGAATTTGTTTCATCCAAGTATTCGCCAAAAATACTGCCTGTTGTTCTGTTTTTAGCCCAAGCTTTAGCAGGAATCAGTTGAAAGTAATTTTTTAACACACTAGCAACGATTGTTTCATTAGAAGAATCCAATTGTTGTTCCGTGTTAAATTGGCCATCTTTGTACATCTGAAAGATGTACGAAGTATCACCTTCGACACTAATCATATTTTTTGAAGTGGATTCAAACAGTTCTGTATATGTATCTGGTTTTATTGTTTCCAATTCCACCTTATATGTTACCGTCATTGGAACACAGGTTCTGTAAATATCTGTTAAATTCTTGATATAATCTTCCAGTAAAACAATTTCCAATTGTTCCCATTTAATGTCTTTGAATGGGCTTTGGCTATATTGCTCTTCAACAATATCTACCACTTTACGAATTTCAGATTTTAAATTATCGTATAACACCTTGATTCGTTTAAGTAATAGAATTGGATTTGTAATATTTATTTTTTTGTCTATTTTACTGTATTTATCATTCTCAAAACGGGAATTTACTATTTGTATCAGCTCGTTTTTCTTATTAGTCAAGAACTCGGCCACTGCTTTATTTTGTTTGTCTTTATTTGGCTTGGACGAACCTTTTTTTACCATTTTGATAACAGCCAGTTCTTCGCCTTTGAATACATCTTTTACTTTATAATCATATAATACATAGTCTTCACCACCTTGTGGTGCATTGGAAAAGATGTAATATTTATCCGTTACAGAATTTCGTTCCAATCCAGGATATGGATTTCTTCTGATTCTGCCTATGGTTTGAATATTTAAATTGGCCGAGCAAACATTTCTTAATTGCAACAGCATGCAAGCCCGCGGAATATCCCAGCCAGTAGCCGGCCCAATTTTAAATATTATACAATCTGTCGGATCATTATTTCTGGTAATTTTTGATAAAGTAAAATTATCATTATCTACATTACTCCAAGCTTTATCAGAATCACCAAAATATTGCACCCAAGACAAGCCGTTTTGACTCAATTTATCCTTGATCATTTGCAATGTATTTTTGAATATTTCTTTTTGCTCGGGGTCAGTCGGTTCATTATCCACTTGAATTAACATTGCCGGCTTTATTTGAATATCCAATTTTTGATAATCATTTTGAATTTCTTTGAATTTTTCAATCGCCTTGTCTAACAGTTCTTCATCACTTTCGGTGTCATCTGCCAACTGTTCTGGGGTAAATTTCATCAGCCAACGGTTTTGATTCTTGGCTGGGTCTCTTAAATCTTTCTCTTTTAATTCTATTCTTTTAAAAGCAGGACCATTACCAAATGTCGCGGTCATCTTTAATATAAAATCCGCACTATCATTCATTAATTTTTCAAAAGTACCGACCCCTTCATCATTTCGTGCCAGTTGAGTTCCAATATGTGCTTCGTCTCTGATATAAATTATTTTATAGTTATGAGTCTTGCAATCTTGAATAAAATCAGTAATCACAGATTGTTCAGTAAATATTCTGCTTTTCCCAAATGTAGCCTTGCCGAATATATATACTTTATTCCGAACAACTCGTATTTGTGGGACGGCATCACTTTTGTTATTTTTATTATTGGACGGAGATTCAATATATTCGACTTCAAAATTATTAACAGGCAAATCTGTCTTGTATTCATTAATTTTCTGTTCAAATGCCTGCGGCAGGCTGGAAGTGGATACAGTTGCCACAACAAAAATAAAGTTTTCAGTTGGGTTGTTATTGATAAGCTGGGCAATAACATTTGTTGCCATAAGTGTTTTACCAGAACCTGTAGGTGCTTTGAATTGCACCTCGCGGTATTCACCATAACAGGCAACGATTTCTTGTACCTTTTCTGATTGCAGATTTGTTAATTGCATTTGTCGTTCTTTTTATCTGTGTCTGTTGCTTTATAAGGATTCAAACTGGC
>CASELF010000080.1 GCA_949288725.1 uncultured bacterium | reverse complement strand
ATTGTAACACCTTCAGAATAACCTCTAACAGTAGCCAAACCACCGACCTGGAATTGATCTAAGTATGGAATATGCTTACTGTTTGGAATAACTTGATAACTACCACGCAATTGACCGATTATACCGTGAGAGAAATCATGTAATCTCAACGCACCGCCGGCAATCTTGAAGTAACTAGATTGGCTGTCAAATATAGGAATAGCAGCCTCTACGTTTTGGTTGAAATACCAAATACCATATTTAGTATCTTTTCTGATATTAGCACCAACCGTAATACTTGTAATTTGGTCTGTATCTCTTATAGGGTCATCGATATGTTCCCCATAGGCTTGAGAAAAGATATCGCCTAAATTAGACCAACTTCTTGACCTTTTGTAATTCAAAGAAGCAAATGTCTTAAATTCAAAACCTCTTTTTCTTACAATAGGTTGATCATAGTACAAACTATATAAGTATGAGTTGCTCTTTAAACCCATCCAATCGTATTCGCCATTGATAACTCTGGCAAAAGTTGATGAAAAAGAAAACCCAACTCTACCATCTTTCTTGTTGATAGGATAACTATAATCAAAGAAAGGGCTTTGAGAACCTTTAGAGAAATAAGCACCTAATGTCATTTGGTCTCTACTATGGAACAAACTATCTGCAACGATAGCAGGACCACCTCTTAACTGACCGGTACTTCTACGACCGGCGTTATCCATCATACCAATAACGTGAAACGGAAAAGTTTCTTGCGCTGTCAATTCAATATCAGTAGTACCAGGAACAGTACCTGCCTTCAAATTAGCTGCAAGGTTAACTCCATCATGATATCTGTTAAAATCAAGAACATCTTGTTCCAAACTTACGATATCAAACAAATCGCCTTCTTTTTCAGGAATACGATCCAAAATATATTTACTCTTGGTATATCTGTTATTAACTAATGTGATATTACCGATTTTACTTTCAATAAGTTCAATTCTTAAATTACCATTTGAAACAGTTTGTTCAGGCAAATACGCTCTTGCTGTAACAAAACCCTTTTCGGCATACAAATTATTCAACGCATTTATTGCCGCTTGAATATCAGAAACTAATATATTTTTACCGACATAAGGTCCAACAACACTATTAATTTCTTCTTTTGTCAAAATTTGAGAAGGAGAAACTTCTATAGAATTAATATAAATACCTGTTGAATTTATATCATCCTGAACTGCTCCTTGAAAAATACCATTGCCACTATTTTCTTGAACCTGACCATTATAATTATCAGTACCAGAAGCCTCATTAGGTCTGTAATCATTTACAGGTGTGACATCCCCGCCATAATAACGTTCTTGTTCATACTGATAATAATCAGACTCACTACGACGTCTATTCTTGTCATAACGCATTATATCGCTATCGTGAATAATAGTATTGCCTACTTCATTACCGACTTCGTTGTAAACCTGTACAGGAATAGTACCTGTAGAATAACCGTAACCAGAAAAATTATTAGCAGCAGCTCCTGTTTGATAACTCAATGGTTCTGCGGCTGAGACCGTTGTTCCGGAAGAAAACATTGAGAAGGCACCGAC
Source organism: uncultured bacterium (assembly GCA_949288725.1). Lineage (GTDB taxonomy): Bacteria > Cyanobacteriota > Vampirovibrionia > Gastranaerophilales > Gastranaerophilaceae > Zag111. The sequence goes on along the minus strand of CASELF010000080.1, from coordinate 33,576 downwards.
TGCAGATAGTGCCAAAACTGCTGTTAGTATTCGATTACTTTTCTTAATCATCTTCATTCTACCTTTAATTTTATATCTAGCTATATATCTTATAAGATATCTTATCTTTATATTGTGCAACGACAATGGATAAATATAAACAGTTTATTAAATTTTGTTACAAAAACTAAAAAAAGTTATACTTATACCTATCATACTGACAAAATTATACAAAATTTTTCATGATATGTAAAGTTGTAAAGAAAAAATACATTATTTGAATGACATTTGTAAAATTTTATGATAGACTCAAATCTGTAATAAGGAGATAGACTATGAAGAAAAATTTAGGTTTATTATCATTTTTAGCAGCAATCGTATGCACACTATCCGTTAACTCTGTTATGGCTGCTGATTTCAACGTTGCAATCGTTGACGTACCTCAACTTGTAAGTTCTTCTGCACAAGTTCAAGCACTTAAAAAAGACCAACAAGCAAAAGCTGAAGAAATGGTTAAATTTATTGAAAACGCAAGAAAAAGTGTTGCTGATATAACAGATGCAACAAAGAAAAAAGCCGCTGAAGACAAATACAACAAAGAATTCCAAGCAAAAAAAGAAAAAATGGACAAAGAATATGCTGATAAGTTAAAAGCAATAGATGATTCTATTTCTAAACAAATTAACGATCAAGCAAAAGCAAAAGGTTATGATTTAGTATTAAGTAAAAATATGGTTCTATATGGCGGAGTTGATATTACTTCAGAATTGATTAAGACAATCAAGTAAGAAATATCAAAAGTTTAAAATAACCGGTAAATTAATACCGGTTATTTTTTTTTGCAACTAAAACAATAACAACATTCAAAACTAATTATCAGACTTTGTTTTAACATAAATATAAGAAATAATTAAAAGAACAATACCCAAAGTTAAGAATGCTAATATTTTGTAAACAGATTCAACCTTAGCCATATCATAGAAAAATACTCTTAATATAGAGAATATCAAAATCCAAATACCGGAATTTATCAAATATTTTTTAGATTTCAACACACCAAACAGAGTTACCAACCCCGAATAAAGCAGCCAAGTCAAAGTAATAATATAACCTGTATTAAATTTTGCACCGAGTAAAGAAGCCTCAGCCCCGCAAAGAATAAAGCCTAAAAACACTGCCAAGTACCTAAAAATATTCAATCTTGTAACTCTTGAATAGTAATAGCAGAAATACAAAATAGCAATAAAAGCCATAACTCTAAGATTTAAAACAGGAATTATATCTTGCGGATTCATAAAACATCCGATTACAAACATCACAACTGAAACTATACCAAATACAAAAGCAATTATATTAAACAATAAAAATTCTGATTTTTTATACATAAAATGAAGCAATACAGAATAAATTAATGTTCCTGTTGTAATAATCATAAATATCGGATAACTTACATTCATATCAGGATTCATATAATTCATAAAGTGAGAAATCTCGCATATAGCGTACACATAAGTAAGTAAAACGATATTCACACGTAAAAAGTTCGGAATAAAATATTCTTTAGCGCTCAGCCTATGAACAGATAATGCCATACTTAATACAGGAATTAAAAACAATAGACTTCTAATATTTAAAACTGGCCTATACTGTTCAAACAACATAAACACAGAGCCATCCTTTGCCAAAAGCACCCCGACAAAAGCAGACAAATAATAAATAGAGATATAATTTTTAACAGTATTCAGTTTACCTTTTTTAACAGCAAAACTTAAAATTAAGGCAATAACAGACCAAGTAATAATGCTGTACAAATCATTTAATGTAAATAATACCGAAAACCAAACACTTAGGAAAATACAATGTTCATATCGTTTATAAAGCGGATTTGAAGTCTTTTTCCCGATTAAAGCAAGCATTGCATAAACCAATGCCGTAATTCCAAACATAATTCCGACTGCTTTGACAGAGGTTTTGAAAAGAGTTAAAGTAACAAACGTTAAGAAGATATAATTAATAATACAAGTCACATTATCAATACGGCTCAACTTATCTCTTAACAAATCGTACAGAATATAAATTGCCCACAAAATAACAGGATAAACGACTTTTGGATTATCCATAGAAACACATCCTGCAAACATAATAAGCATTGTTATAAACAAATTGATAGGATTAATCCATTTAAACTTAATATTATTAAAAGAATAAATTAAAGAAACAATATTCAAAAATATCAAATAAGTATAACTAACATCACTGGATGCCCCTGCAAAATGAGGTGTTAAATAACCGCCAATAAGTCCAATAATCAAAGAAGATACAGATCGCATTCTATGAGAAATTCCAAAGACTAATAATAACAGAACGACTCCAACAACAATTGCAGAGGTTGCATTCAAAACATTAAGGTAATAAGAACAATATAATGTTATAAATAAAGTAGCAAACCCGGTGCCAATAAGAACCTCGGAATAATTTTTGAATTTTTCACGAACATGCAAACGCACCCCGCCCAAAAACAAACCTAAACCGACGCAAGCACCCAATATAACCTTCATTGTATTTGTAATAATTATATAAGGGGAAACCAATTTAATAAAGAAAATAAAAGCAACAATTAATGCAATAGCCCCAACTTTATTAAATATATTACCAAGAAAAACATTTTCCATAGAATTATTTTTCTTTAACTCATTATTATTATTTGCTCTAACATTAGTATATTCAGGAGGCTTGGCAGGAGTAAAACTTTCTGAAGCATTAAAACTCTCATTATAAGATTGCTCTTTTAATCCTGACTCATTTGTTTCATTTTTGTCTTTAAAAGTTTGCTGTACAAAATCTTGATTGTGTTCAGCCTTTGCCGAACTTAAACATTTCAAGGCTTTTTTCAATGCTCTATCTAACACTGTTACCTTATTGGCAAGCAAAATAACCCAAATTGTCAAGCCAATTACCAATATCCACAAAAATAAATCACTTACGAAAAATAAAAATTTCATCGCTCCTCCTCACAAGGAGTTTATCATAATATTTAACATCTGGCAAACTATTTCAATTTGTCACAGTATTGAGAAATAGGACAATCTGAACACTTTGGATTAATTGGTTTACAAACATTTTGTCCATGAGTAACAAGCAAAGTATTTATAGGAATCCAAAATTCAACAGGTAGTTTCTTGCGCAGAGCAAATTCTGTTTCTTCAGCAGTGGAGGTTTTGACATACCCAAGCCTGTTAAAAATTCTATGCACATGAACATCCACACATATAGCAGGAACACCGAACCCAAGTGTCATAACAAGATTAGCCGTTTTGCGTCCCACTCCGCGAAATTTACACAATTCATCAATAGAATCAGGCACTTTACCATTATATTTTTCAACAATTAATTTTGAAAGTTCAATGATTTGCCACGCTTTATTTTTATAAAACCCCACAGGATAAATTGCATCTGACAAAGTTTTTTCATCAACCTTCATCATTTGTTGCGGAGTTTTCGCAAGTTCAAGCATTCTTAATGTTGCGGGATATGTAGTTTTATCATTGGTCCTAAGACTCAAAATACAAGCAATCAAGACCAAATAAGGGTCCTTAAAAGAATCCATAAGGCAAACAAAATCGCTTTTGGGTTGTTTTGCTTCCTCCAAAAGTCGTACAACTTCAGAAATTTTACTATCATCCATTATTTTAGCAATTCCTCTACATTAATATTAACTTTTAATTTAAGTGCATAAATATTATTTCTATCGAATTTAGCCAACTTAACGGCATCTTTTTCAGTAGTAATAATACTGCCATTAATATCAACAATATCAGTAGGTGTATATTGATGATGATCATCAAAAGTTTTTGTATCCGTCACAATATAAGAAGTAAGAAAATCATAAAACTGCTGAGGCTGCCCAATAGCACACATAGCAGTAACTTCTAACCCCTCCATCAATCTTTGACCCGTTTTAATATTATAAACATAATCAGGTTCTGTATAACAAACACTTGTTGGAATTTGAAGTCTTTCTTGCATAATCTTTGCAACTTTTTCAGCAGTTTCGTGATGAACACTTTTGCTAACAACAACAAATTTATCAATACGTTCAAGAGCTTCTGCACCTTCTCTCAGTGGTCCTGCAGGAAGCAAGCATTCATTGCCAAAACCTTTTACGCTATCCATTAAAACAATATCTAAATCTCTATGCAATTTTCTATGTTGAAAACCATCATCAAGAACAATAACATTAACCCCGAATTTTTCGACAGCATATTTTGCCGCCCTGTATCTATTTTTGCAAGTAAACACATAACAATTAGGAGTATTTTCCGCAAGCCAAAAAGGTTCATCTCCCGCTTGAGTAGCGTCAAAATAAATGACATTACCGTCAGAAATCATATTGACGTTTTTATTATCCAACCTACCGCCATAACCGCGTGATATAATTGCAACTTTTTGATTACAACCAATAAGATATTTGGCAATTTCAGCAACAACAGGAGTTTTACCAACCCCTCCGGTTGTCATATTCCCGACAGAAATAACATAAGCATTAACCTTTTTAGGCTTGATAATTTTTTTATCATAACAAAAATTCTTCAACCTGCTTGCAAAAGAATAGAAGTAAGAGCAAAATTTCAAAAATTCAAACAATTTGCCCTTCGGGTTTCTCTGATAATGTATTTTAGTTATTTCGGTTTTTAAATTTAACATATTAGAATAATAATCTGAATAACAAGAAACGTTTATTCAATTTTTCTGAGAATTTTCTCAAATTACTTGTAGTAACAACAGTATCGCTGACAATCTGTTCCAAATCAGAAGCCTGATTTGCATTAGAAGGGTTAACTTTGTTAACAGTTTCCAAAGCAGTAGCAACTTCTGACATTGCGCAATTTGCATTAGTTATAGCATCTGTAATCTGCTTTTTCAATTTTTCATCTTTGGTAATTTCATTAATACTTACACTGATTTCTGAAAGATTTTCAGCAATAATCTTCAAATTCTTACCGGTTTGTTCAGCATCAGCAGCATCCATAACCTTGTTAAGATTTTTCGCTAACTTATCAACTGAATCTGCTGTAGAAAGCATTGTTTGCTTGAATTGCTTATCGCCGATAATTTCGTTGATATTAGCAGATAATTTTGAAAAATCATCTGTCGCTTGTTGAGTCATTGTTAATAACTTGTCAATATCAGCCCTTGATGAATCCAAAAGTTCATCCACCTTGCCCAATGTAACATTAGATTTTGCAGTTAAAGCATCTAAATTAGCAATAGTTTTTTTCAAATCAGCAATAGTTTCATCAGTTAAAATATCATTAACCTTTTTATTGGTTTCAGTAAGAGTTTCAGCCGCCTTATACTGCCAATCCATAAAATCAGACAATCTCATAGGTTCAATTATTGTATATGGAGAATCCTGCTTTTTGTATGCAACCGGAGTATCATCAATAGAAGAAATTCTCAATTTGTAATCAGATTTTTCTTTGACAACACGCCCCTTAATAAACTCAGGCATAATTAAGCCGGGCAAATTTATAAAGTAATTAATTTTATAAGCATACTTAGTTTTGATATTATTTTTCTGAGTATAAGGAATTGACTCACGTGAAATAACTTCAACAGACTTAATAAGTCCTACATTTTCGTACTTATCGTTCAATTTCATCTCAACCGGATCATTTTTATCAAGCAAATATTTGTCATTCATAGGAACATAAATAGTAAGCACTCTAGGCGGAGTAATTTCTAAGAACAATTCCCCGATAATACCTGATTGCTGAATAGAAAAAGATGATGCTCGTGGAATAACAACATTAGGATCTGTAATAACGAATTTTACATTAACATAACTTTCTTCACCTTTAACAACAGGAATGATTTCTTCAACCTGACCGACTTTCAAGCCCATAATCTGCACACCGGCACCTGGTCTTAAACCGTTAACGTCTTTAAATTGAATTTCAACACGTTCTGCAGAAGAAAAAGCCCTACCCTTAACTTTTAACACTGTACCGATTAACAAAATAAGAGCAATTAATGTTAACAGTCCAACTTTAAAAGATGATGAAAATTTCATGGTAATCCTTCCCTTAATATTACAATTATATGGAATATTTTAACAGAAAAATAAAAAAATACTAAAAATTAACTAAACTTAATTAGTAGAAACGTATGAAAAAATAAAAAAATAGTCCTTCAAACAGTTGATTTTTAAAGGTTACAGGAGAATAAGCCAAGAAAATAGTATATAATTATAATTAGAAAATATTGACTTTTGAAAAAATATAATTAAAAGGAAAATATAAACAACGAAGATAGAAGATAGAAGGAGATAAGACACTATGGGCATGGCAGCATCTCAAGCCAGATGGATATCCCTGGCAGCACGTAAATCAAACGTAGAATACGAAGGACAACAAATAAATCAGGCAAGACTAGCCTTGTCAAATCAAAGTGCAGAATTGTGGAACCAATTATATCAAATGGATGTACCAAGTCCACCAAGCACAACTGATTTTTCAACAACAGAATACACCTTCTCAGACGGAGATGCAGAGCAAGCAATCACAAGCATAAGAAGTGCAGATTACACAGATGCTGATGGTGTACAATACAACTCCTACGTAACATATAGCCAATCAATAAACGAATACAAAGGGATAAGAAACACAAATTCAAATCCACAAGTACAATATGTAGCCGGAACCCAAGAAGGTGATGCCGGATACTATATGATAGGAACAAAGAAAGTTTCTTGCCTGAATACAGTAGATAGAGAAGACACCTCAGCAGATAGTGTATGGCCTTCATATCAAACAGAGTTAGATCAAATAGCAACAGATTGGCCGGAATCACAACTTGCAAAAGATTGGGCTAATTTCAAAGCAGGAGATACAACAGCGCTTGATAATATCTTCTTCTGGACAGACAGCACAGGAAATGTAAACTTTGCATCAGGCACATCAACTACAAATGATTCTCTTGCCTCTTGTGCAAATGATGCATCAGCAGCATTACATTCATATTATGCAGACACACAAGAAACAACAAAAGAAGTTTCAAAATATGCACTAATAGATTACGATTCAGACGGAAGAGCAACAGAAATGCAACTTGAAGGCTCATCAGCGGTATATACACTTGAAACTTCAACCAAAACAGATGAAAATGCATACAATGATGCAATGAACAAATATTATTATGAACAAGCACTGTATGATAAAAAAGTTCAAGATATCAACGCAAAAACAGAACAAATACAAACAGAAGACAGAACATTAGAATTAAGACTGAAACAACTTGATACAGAACAGAATGCACTACAAACAGAAATGGATGCGGTTAAGAAAGTTATTTCTAAAAACGTTGAAAGTACATTCAAAACATTTGGTGAATAATAAAATAATCGATATAATAAGAGGTTTAAAATGTCGTACAAAAATGATAGCAATTTGGTAATAGCAAACAAATTTGGAGAAGCAAGCGGAAACGCCAAAGCTCAACTATGGGAAACTTATGACCGATTAAGAGATTTAACGGTATCAGGAAGTGGAACAGGTACCGGATTTGAATCAGCCGGCGGATTTTTGTATAATTTAGCAAGTTTACTTGCGCCATCAGCATTTGCAACAGTTTTTGGCAGTTCAGAAACAATGAACATAGCAGGAACCTCATATTATTCAGGAACAAGCGGCGGCTCATCATACGGAGTTGACAGCCTGTATAATTATTCAGGATTTCCAAGTGGAGCAGCATCAATAAATTCAATATACGGACTTGCAACAGGCGGAGCATCTTCAATTCTTAACGGATGGGGCGGTTCAACAATAGCAGGAACAGCAACAGGCTACGCATCAAGTGTCGGAGGCTTGGCTGATATTGCAAACGCTGCAGCATACGGAATTGGAACAGGCACAGGGCTGGGAAAAATTGCGTCCAATATTGTAATGCCTTTTGCAAGTTGTATATCCGGATTTGGAGGAATTTTAACAGCCATTTCACCATATTTAGGTGTATATGGAGCAGGAACAACAGTTCTTGGAAACCTAATGCAAGGAACTTCATCTGCCGCACTTGCCGCTTACCAAAACGTATCCGGAAACATAACCAACAGTGCTGATACTATCCTTTCAACAAAAGTAAGAAACATCGAAACAGTATGTAAAATGCTTGATACTCAAGGTGATGTAGCAAAGAAAATGCTTAAAGAAGGTATTGAAGGCGATAGTAAAGCAATTCAAGACTTATAATAAGAACCCCGAGAAAGATGCAAGGACTGATACAATATGTATCAGTCCTTTTGTCATATTTATTGTGTATTTTTATTAAAAAAATTAAAGTTTCAAAAATTTTATCCGTAACAAATAAAGAGAAAAGTAGACCTATGTAAAGAAATGTTACGTTAGATATAAAAAAATATCAATACTTGAACAGATAATGTTTTTAAATACATGTAGGTCTAAAGTGTAAGGAATAAAAATGTTTCGAGAAACTCTAGAACTATACATCAGAAGAATCTTAGATTTCTTAATGTACGCTAAGAATTACATAATCAGAACAAATCCGATACAAGCGTTCTGGAATTCAATAGTAGAAGGAATAAAAGATTTTCTGACAATAAAAAAGAAACTAAAAATGGCACAGTACAGACTAAACTATCACAGACATCAATTACACAAGATGGAACAGTTGATAGCAGAAAACAGCCAGCACAGTTTCTTGCAAGGTACAAATCTAGACCAAAAAAGATAGAAGGCGGAACATGGGTTTACTAATCGGGATAATCAGAAAAAGATTTTTGGTACTGCAAAAGTCCAATGCTGCTTGGAAATTACAACTAATTACAGCAGCGATTGCAGCAGCGCAAAACTCAGCAAATAATCTGCTTCAAGTTGGTACAGATTACCAATCAGAAACACTGATTGCAAAAAAACTTCAAGAGCGACAATACAAACTCAATGCACTGGAAACAAAATTAAAACAACAAAAACAAATGCTGGAAACACAAATTTCTGAATACGACGCAGAAATCAAATCTTGCGATGAAATGATTAACAACAACGTTCAGGAATTATTCTCTTATAAAGCCGCATAACTTAACGAGTTTGAATGAATAAATTAATAATTTCGTTCATAATAGCAGCCTGATGCTGATAACTTTGAGCTTTAGCTTCTAAAATACCAATCTGTTTACGGTATTCAACAATACTGGCTTGACATTCTTTTGAATTATTAGTAAGAGCGACTTGAACCTGTTTTGCTTCTTGTAAAACACTACCCATAGAAATACCAAGAGCCTCCATAGTTTGCTTAATAATCAAAGCCCCTGTTTGCTTTGGAACACCTGAAGGTAATTTAGCGATTAACTGCTTTAAAACAGCAACATTAGAAGGATATTCAAAATCATCTTGAGTTTGAGTATAACCAGCCCCCAATGCTTGAACAATACTTTGATTGAAAGCACTGTCTATAAATGACTGAGGAGAAGCGCCCTGAGTTGCTGCTTGGAATTGCAATTGAGATTTAATTTGCATTTGTCTTTCTGACGGATGAATTGAACTTTGCAAATTCGGAATAAAATTATCGGAAGAAATATTAGGCTCTTCAAATTGAGCATTATAAACCTCGGAAGGTTGTTTTGCATTATTTTGTTCCGGTTGAAGATTATCATTTTGAGCAATAGTTTGAGAAGAATCTGCTTGTAAATCTGCAAATTCATCATAATTTTGCTCAGTAGAATCATTTTCCTGAGGTTCTTCGCTTATAACGACATCTCCATTAGGAGCACCTGCACTTTGCATTTTTAATGCTTCAACTATCTTTTTTCCAACTCCGTCATTCATATTCTCTATCGCCATCTTTTCCTCTTAGTAATTAAATCATCTAAATTATATTAAAAACATACGAATTTATCAAGAAAAATTTGATAATATCGACCAAATAGTTTAAAAATTATTAACTTGATAGGGATATTTCTTCGTGATAATATCAACCGTGACAGGAGACATTATGGAAAGCATAGAAATAAATGAATTTAAGAATTTGCCAAACGGGGAGAATATTCATCAATTGGCAGTACTTTCTGAAATTTCAGACGGATTGGAATACGAAATAATAGGTGATGAAGAGAATTTAACATACATAGATTATCTTGATTTAACAAAAACAGTTGAGGTACTTGCAGAATTTTTTGATGTAAACGCATCAGCCTTATCAAAGGAATCAAGATTATGTGCGGTTGCACTTGGAAGTTCGGTTGAAGTTGCGTTTGAAAAAATTGTTGAAAGTGATCCGTTATCACTTACCGGAGGAACAATTGGATTTAGCAAAGAAGTTACATTAGAAACGGTTATGCAAATAAACGCAATGAAAATTCGCAACATCATTGCAACAAGTTATTCAAAAGATGCACTTGAATATTTACAGAAACACACACAAATAAACATAATAAAAATAACAAGTCCATTACAGGAACTTTTGGGCTTTAACACAAAAGACATAAAAGTAACTCCGTTTGGATACTTGATACAAGAGCAGAACACAAGCAAATTAACAAAATCATCCTTCAAGGTTGCAGGAAAAACAAAACCGACACAACAACAAGCAGAAGATGCAATATTTGCTTGGAAGATTGCTAAATATACAAACAGCAAATCTGCAATAATAGTAAAGGATTTAGCAACGAAAGCAATTGTACAATCAGCCGGAATTTTAGCAGATGCGGTTGAAAATGCTATGGATATTGCTTGTGAAAATTCAAAAGAAGCAGTACTTGCTGTGGATGGAGTAATTGAACAAAAAGAAGTAATTCACGCAGCAATCCAAGGCAGAATAGGATTAATCATAGAATCAGGGGACAGTGAAGATTCGCCAAAAATAATATCACTGGCAGATAAATATAACATTTCTATGATACATACAGGAATAAGAAATTACAGATACTGGAAGTAAAAGGATTAACAAAATGGGCGTAAAATCGTGGGATGAATATTTTTTAGATCTTGCCAAGACTTGTGCAAGCCGTTCAAATTGCATCAGAGCACAAGTTGGAGCAGTCATTGTTGGGGAAGATAAAAAGATAAAGGCAACAGGCTATAATGGCACACCCTCAAAAGTAGAATCTTGCTTAGAACGAGGGGAATGTTACAGAATAAAAAATAATATAGCCTCAGGCACAAAATATGAAACCTGCCGTTCAATTCACGCTGAGCAAAACGCAATTATACAAGCCGGACAAGACAGATGCAAAGATGCAACGATATACATTTGGGGACACAATTTTATATGTATATTATGCAAGCGTTTCATTGTTCAGTCAGGAATAAAACACTGCGTACTAAAAAAAGATGACAATTCACCTATAATACACATTTCCGTTGAGACAATAAGACAAGAACTTGAAGATCAAAGATAATCTTCATTTTACTCATAACTTTGCATAAACTCTTTTTGTGAAGGATCAAAAAATCTGATAGAAGGACATTTTCCAAAAGTTTCAACCATTGCATTGTCCATATCTTCAGGCTCAACGACTTTACCGTCAATGATTTTAACACCCGGAGCAAAAATAAAATCATCATTGATTCCTTTTTTATTTTTTTGTTTCTTTTCTTTTTCTTTATCCTTAGCCCATTTTTGTCTTGATTTTTCATCTTTCTGAGCAAGTTTTCTTTTTTCCTGCTCCAATATTGCCTGCAATTTTTTCCTGCGTTCATAATTGGTATAGACACTTCTTGTTATATCATTCATAACAGATGCAACATATTCCTGAACACTTGAATTTTCATCCAATGCTGTTATAAGCGTAATTGCCTTATCTATTTCCTCATAAGCATCTTCATAATGTCCCAAGCGTCTTAATAAAACAGCCAGATTGTAATGAGGTTCATAATTCATTGGCTCAAGATTTATTGCTTTGCAATAGCATTTCCCTGCACGACGGTAATCTCCGTAAGAATGATATGCAAGAGCAAGATTAAATAATGCGTCATAATTGTTATTATCAATTTTTACGGCGTTTTCATAGGCATTTATAGCCTTACTTATATAAATACGTTTTAGAACCTTATCATCAGTATATAAGGCTTTCAACTTATAGGTAACGCCCTTATTATAATAAGCAATTGCTCTATTTTCTTTGTAACTTAATTTATTGTCAAAAACATAAGGGATTGATATTAATTTTCGTTTAGTATTAATGACATTATCATACTGCTCAATCGCACTGTCAAAGTTACCCATTTTTTCGGAAGCAACAATACCATAATTTATTCTGGCAATCATAAACTTTGGATTATACTTATATGCTTGAGAATAAGCATACATAGCAGATTGGTAATCCTCATAAACGACATAAATATTACCCAAATTGTACCAAGCCCCGTAATGCTCCGGAAATAAAGACAAACCTTTGCTATAAAATCTTATAGCATCATTCATTTTCAAATCTTTATAAGCCTGATCGCCTTTTTCAACAAAATACATCCCCTTTAATTTATCAACCTGATGCATTATAAATTGCTGATTGAAATAAGCAAGCACTCCAATCGAAGCAATTACAAATAAAGAAAATAATGCTGATAAAACTTTTTTCATAATGGTACCAATAATATACACAATAATAATAAACTGATTTACAAAGAATAACATCAACCGAATAATGTAACAAATTCTTCACATAGTATATACTATGCGCAATCTGAAGAATAAAAAATTGTTTATATAAGTAAGGTAGGTTAGAAAATTTAATATTTGGAGGTTAGAATGTCAGATTACAATTTAGGAGTCGTTCCTTTTGGAGGAATGTATGGACAATATGGATTTGACGATATCGACATGGACTTGAATTATGGTTCATATCCGATGTTTGGGACAGGAAGCGTATTTGGAATGGGCTTTGCAACTCCAATGATGGGAATGGGAACAGGAGTTGGCGGATACAGTAATGAAGATTTTTACAATAATATGCGTCAACAACAACAATTCCAAACAGACTATACAGTAGATCAACAACGTTTGAACAGAAACGCAGATTTAAAAGTTAACGCTCCTATGGAAGCAATAAAAGGAGCCGCAATAGCATTAAAAGATAAAATAGTAAACAATGAACAGGATCAAATTCAAGAAGCCTATGAACGTTATGTAAATGCAGTAGCAGCAGCATACGGAGGCGGAATGGATAAAAGCATAATAAAAGCAAGAGCAAATAGTCTATATGCAAATATGAATAACGGAGTATCACTTGTTGATGATTTAAGACAATACGGACATGGCTCAGCAACACAAGGTTTTATACAATCATTAACCTTTGGCACATATAACAGATATAGTGCCGAAGACAATGTTGCCTATGTAACAGGCTCTCCTGTAGGTAAAGGAGAAAAGACAAAACATAACTTAGGAAGACTAGCAGGTGCTGCAACAGTTGGCGGTATCGCAGCAGGTATAGCAAAAGCTTGCAAATCCGGCAAAGCAAAAATGATAGGACTAATTGCCGGTGGAATTTCAGCAGCAATCTCATTCTTAACCGGAAAAGTAACAACCTAGTATAATTTCTTTTTCTATTCCTTAAATTTCGCCTGAACTAATATTAGTTCAGGCGTTTTAATAAAAAAAATCCTGCTAAAAGGAGTAATAGCAGGACTAAGTTCAGTAAAAGAGACATCAATCAATAAACATTATTACCCCTTTTTAAAAATCGTCAAATTTTTCTTACTGGAAAATTTTTCTAATTTATTTTATACTACGAGTATGAAAAAGTTATTTTTATTATTATTAACATTGGTTTTATCACTAAGTATAGTGACACCTTCAAATGCAATAGATCTTCCATGGAAAAAACAGGAAGAAAAAGTTGAAACAGATCCAACATCTGAACAGGCAAAAGTTTTATATGCACAAAACAACATTGATGGAGCATTAAAACTTTTGCAAAGTAAAGGCGAAATGACAAGAACGGCAGAAGACTGGCTATTAATTGGAAACATTTTACAAGATAAAGATAGACTTAATGAAGCCGTTTATATGTTCAAAAAAGCACTTGAAGTTGATCCGAAATATTACAAAGCGCACTACAATTTAGGTTACATCTACCTAACAAACGACAAACCTAACATGGCACTTGCTGAATTTAAACAAGCCGTAAAATATAAAGATGATTTTGCTTATGGCTATTATAATATGGGTTGCGCTTATTTACAGTTAAAACAATACAGAAATGCAAGATACAATTTTTTTAGAGCACTTGATGCAAAAGGTGATGAACCTGCAATATATTATAATCTTGCCTACACATTTAAAATGCTTAACAACGAAAAGCAAGCAAAAGTATATTATGATTTATACAACAAAATAATGGAAAGACAGTAAACAATGACATCATATAAAGGTATAATTTTTGACTTTAACGGAACTCTATACTGGGATTCGGCAAAACATAAACAAGCATGGAGAGAATACTCAAAAAAATTAAGAGGAACGCCATTTTCTGATGAAGAAATGCTTAAATACATGTTTGGCAGAACAAATGAACAAATTATAACTTATGCAATCTCGAAAAAACCAACCCCACAAATGGTGAAAGAATTAGGAGAAGAAAAAGAAGCAGTATATAGACAAATGTGTCTTAATGATCCTGAGAACTTTCATCTTGCAGAGGGCGCAGAAGAATTTTTGGATTATTTAAAAGCACATAATATACCAAGAACAATCGCAACAATGTCAGATAAAACTAACTTAGATTTTTATATTGAACACTTCAAACTTGATAAATGGTTTGATATAGATAAAATTGTATATTCAAACGGTATAATTCCTGGAAAGCCTGCACCTGATATTTATGAAATTGCAGCAAAAAATCTTGAACTTTCTCCTGCTGACTGTATAGTCGTAGAAGATGCGATTTCAGGTATAGATTCAGCAAAAGCCGCAGGTATTGGCAAAATCATTGCAATATGTTCAGAAGAAAGTCCGGAATTATAGAAATCTATTCCTGCCGTAACAGGCATAATCAAAAACTTTAAAGAATTTGATTTATCACTTTTCGAGCAAAGCAAATATGCAATAAAATAAACAATTTCAAACAGAATTAAATTAAAAACTTTTATTTATTTTCATTAATCTTATTTATAGTATTTGTAGTGGATTTGCCCTGAACAAAGTCAATAAATTCAACACGAATATTATTTTTTCGCATAATATCAGCCTCAGGCAATGTTTCCATAGTATAATCAGCACCTTTTGTATAAACATCAGGTTTAATTTCATCAATCAAAGCCCCGGGACTATCCTCGTCAAAGATAACAACATAATCTACACAAGACAAAGCACACAAAATTTCAGCCCTATCATTTTCATTATTAATAGGTCGAGATGGACCTTTAATAGACCTGACAGATTTGTCAGAATTTAATAATACTATCAAATAATCAGCAAAACTTTTTGTTTTTTGCAAATATCTTACATGGCCGACATGCAAAATATCAAAACAACCATTTGTGGTTACAACAGTTTTTCCGGATTTGTGTAATTTTTCCACAAACTCTGCAACTCTATCTTTTTTTAAAACCTGTCCCATAAATAAACCTTTCTAATGCAAAAATTATACATTAAAAAGGTTATATTAACAAACTTAAATAAAAATTTCTCAAAAGATTAGAAATTAAGACAAATTATAAATTACAAAAAAATTCCTCTTCCAAATAATCGAGTTGTTTTTGGAATTCTTCTTCATTTAATGAAGGATAAATATTAGAATATTTATCTAAAAATTCACCAACAGTATTTATACCGTCCATCAAACCTTCTAACTTCATTTGAGATATATCGTTCATTACCTTACTCCTTTATCTGCCTAGATAAAGTTTACTGAAAAAAATAATTGTCTTATTTTGTTCATTTTGTAACGAAAATTAATATAATCCCATTTCAATAACTTTTTTACAAAGTCTAACGGTATTCAAAGCGGCGCCAATTCTAAGATTATCAGCAACACACCATAAAGAAATTCCGTTATCAAAAGCCAAATTCTTTCTAATACGACCGACAAAAACAGGGTTGACACCTGAAGCATCTCTTGTTGTCGGATATTCATAATTTTGCGGATTATCAATAACTTGCACACCAAATGAATTTTTCAAAATTTCACGTACCTCATCAGGGGTAACAGGTTTTTCAAATTCAATATCAACAGCCTCAGAATGTCCGTTATAAACAGGAACTCTGGCAGCAGTACATGATATAGGTAAATCTTGAGGAAGATGAAGGATTTTTTTCGTTTCATTAACAACTTTCATTTCTTCTTTTGTATATCCGTTTTCGCAGAACACATCAATTTGCGGAATTACGTTGAATGAAATAGGTTTTTTGAACGCAACATTTGTAAAATCTTCACCATTTAAAGTTGCTTTTGTATTATCAGTCAATTCATTTATTGCCTTCAAACCTGCACCTGAAACCGCTTGATAAGTAGATACAAGAAGTTTCTTAATCACAAATTTTTCATGCAAAGGTTTTAAAACAAGCATTAACTGAGAAGTTGAACAATTTGGATTAGCGATAATACCTTTGTGCTTTTTCAAATCTTCATCATTAACATAAGCAATAACCAAAGGAACATCTTTATCCATTCTGAAGGCAGAAGAATTATCAATAATAACACCACCGCGTTTTACAATTTCAGGAGCAAACTTTTGAGAAGTTGAACTACCTGCAGATGCCAAAACAATATTCACATTGTCAAAACTTTCAGGAACAGCTTCTTCTACAGTATATTCTTTTCCTTGAAATTCGATTTTTGTACCGGCACTTTTTGCACTAGATAAAAATTTTATAGAATTAAATTCAACATTCAATTCATCAACGATTTTAATAATTTCTCTTCCTACAACACCGGTTGCACCTAAAATTGCAATATTTGCTTTTTCTTTTGCCATATTATCCTCTTCCATTCATAAAATTTTACTATTCAATAATACTACAAGAATAATTTTAATCTACCGTCAAAATAAATTAATTTAAAAGAGTTTACAATACAAAAAAAATATTACTTTTTGTTAAATTTTACGATTTTATTGAAATTAAGCCTAAAAAAATACGTTAATATATTTAAGAGAGATTATGAGGCTGTAAAATGGCAATAACAATTGATACAGATCTAGCGTATATTCAATCGAAGTTGAACATCTCCTCATCAAAAATGGAGATGTACCGTGAAAAGAGTATTGAAGAAATTATTGAAGCAGAAGCTGCTGCAGGCAATCAGGCTGCAATACAACTTGCTGCAGACATGTTTACAAATATTTCGCAACTAATAGAATTGTTTCAACTTGCAGACCCGAACAACAAACTTGCAATCATGTCAGGAATGACATCTTCACAACTGGAAAAACTTGTACCAATGCTGGAAACAAATGATCTTGTTGAGGGGTTAAAATATTTTACCCAAGATGCCTTATTAGATATGCTAAAAGACATTCCAAAGGAAGAATTAGTAAAAACTGTATTAGAATTATTTTCTCAACAACAAATTATAGAATACATGCCGGAAGAGCAGTTAGACGAATTGTTGACAGGGCTTGATATGGATAAAAAAATGTTATTAAACAATTTAGAATCTCTACCGGAAATATATCTTCAACAAATATACGAAAGCGTATCAGGAAAAGAAGCAAATGGTAATGCAAGAGAAATGGTTGATCAAATTAGAAATCTTGGAGATTTGGATTACAGAAATGCAATCTTAAATCTAGAACCTGCCCAGAAAAAAACATTAACATATAAACTGGTAAACCAAGAAAACAAACTATTTGAAAGTTTTGATACAGAAGCATACACAAAAATAATAAATAGAGAAAGAGATAAAAACGAAACCGTAAAAGGTATGAGAGTTATAAAGCCTGAATATTTACAAAAAATGATA
The DNA here is from genome assembly GCA_949288725.1 of uncultured bacterium. Classification (GTDB taxonomy): domain Bacteria; phylum Cyanobacteriota; class Vampirovibrionia; order Gastranaerophilales; family Gastranaerophilaceae; genus Zag111. The sequence continues at coordinate 15,683 of CASELF010000080.1, read as the reverse complement.
ACTCAATTACCGCAAGATTTACTTTCAGTAGTAACAACCCAAATAGATACTGAAAAATTTGCAGATGCCTTAATTAACAAATACCCTGAAATTATTGCAGAAATAGTAGCAGGTTAATACATAATTTATTAGGCTTGCAACCATTTATCCATTTGGACAAACCCGTCAAAACCTCCGCCTACTGAATGTTTTGATGAATAATGATGTTTCTTAACGGCATTACCTGAGTTACCCTCAATAACATCAAATGAACCATCTGCATAAACTTTTGACACAATACCAACGTGTCCTGAAGATGCGGATTTAGACCACATTGCTAAATCACCTTTTTGAGGTACATAATTTGAATTTTTACTTGCATAGCACCCTGCAGAAGTTGCCTTTCTTTTAATTTCCTGAGATGATGCGGTATAGCCAAATGTTTTAGAATTAGAAGAACCTTGTCCTGCGCCATATAACCATGAAGAAAATGATGCGCACCAAGGATTTCCATCAACTGAACCATTTTTATATTTTCTTATTTCAGCACTGTCATTTGAACCGCCATTTTCACGAACCCCAATTTGAGATTCTGCAAGTTCTAATGCTTTATCTATCTTATCGGATGATACCGAATATTTTGAAGCCTCTGCATTTGCTTCTTTTTGTGAAATAACGGCATTTATTTCTTGAACTTGTTTTTGTGCAGATGAATATGCACTATTTGCGGCTTCCAATTCTTTTGCTTTAACAGCATCTACGTTTTTCAATGCTTTATTATATGCTTCTAATTTGGATTTTACAGCTTCAGAAGCAGTTTTATTTATAACTTCATCAAGTTGTAATTTTTTTGTTTGCAAATCTGATTTCTCTTTTTCTAATTGTGTTTTTTCCTCTTGCAATTCAGCCAAATTACTATTAAGTTTTTCAAGTTGTGATTTTAGTTTTTGGATTTCTTTTTTCTTTGCAGAAATTTCTTTATTTAACTGATTTCTTTTTGCCTCTATCTGTTTATCTTTTGCCTTATCTTCAGGCTTGCCTGTCACAGAAGGCAATTTTGAAAGTGCACCTTCTAATGAAGACAACATTGTTTCTGCAGAAGAAATAGAAGACTTCTGCTGTGAAATTTCTGACTGTTTTTCTGTAATTTTTAAAGCGTTTTTATCTAATTGTAATTGATTTTTTTCAATTTGTTTATTGTTATTAATAATATTTTTAGCAAATTTTGCAGTTTTAGAATCATTTTTCAAAGCATCTTCGTATGATTTTTTAGCCTGCTCCATTTGTTCTTTTGCAGATTTTATTGACTCTGTATTACCTGATTGAACTGCTTTTAAATTCTTTTCTTTTTCTGATAATGTTGATTCTCTATTTGCTTTTTCAGTTTTCAATTCCTCTAAAGACATATTATTAATTGATTTTGGTCCTGCAGGAGCAGAAGAATAATTAGAAGATTTTGGTGCATAACTTCTTCTTGCAATAGTTCCAGCCTGTGATTGAGTCTGCATAGGAGCAACTTGAGCAACTTCAGGTTGAGAAGTACCTATCTCGATTCCTACAGAATTTAAAAACTTGGAAATTGCTTCTAAATCAATACCTTGCTCATTAATTACTTTTTCAAAATCTGCCAACGACAAAGTTTCGCCATTCCCGTCTTTTTGTACAAGTTCATTTACATAAGCCTGTGCCTCAGCCTCTGATACCTGACCATCACCATTTTTATCCGCTAAAACTTTAATTTTATCCAATGCAAAAAACTCTTTTAATGAATTTTCTAAAGGTGACAATTGCAAATTATCTCCATCATTAGCATTTGAAAGAATTTTCTTATAATCAACTTTTAATAAATCCTCCTTAGTCGCAGGTTGAAAAATTGAACTTCCGGTCAACTTGAAAGGATTTGAAGCCCCATTTATATGATTATTAAAATTTCCGCCATAAATAAAAGATCCGGCAGGCAAGCCTTGTGTTGATAGATTTTTATTTACAAAAACATTATATACTGTCATCTTAATTTTCCCCGTCAATATATATAAAACATATCAAAAAGGAATAATTGACAAAAATTAATAAATTTGATACATATCTTCACAGAAAAATTATTCTAACATATACGATTTTCTTTCAATACCGAAAGCGCAAGTTTTAATGCTTGATTTGCAAATTCTTCTTTCATTTTTACACGTTCAATATTGGGAGATAAATTAATCTCTTTTACCGTAACTATAGACTTATATCTGACAGAAATATAAACAAGTCCGACAGGTTTTTCTTTTGTTCCTCCAGTTGGTCCGGCAATACCTGTTGTACATAATGCAATATCACAACCTGTTTTTTCATAAAGCCCATTTGCCATTGCCTCAGCACATTCTTCACTTACGGCCCCTTTGGTATTTAAAATATCCCAACTAACACCTAATATATCATGTTTTGCTTCATTGGCGTAAGTTACAAAATTAAGTTTCACATACGCAGAACTCCCTGAAACATCAGTCAATTTTGAACTCAAAAGTCCACCTGTACAAGATTCGGCAGTTGCTATAGTTAAATTATTATCTATAAGGAATTTCCCAAGTTCTTCTTCTAATTTCATATTCTTACCCTCTTTTAATGCACAATTACAGCATTATTATATTCAACACAACATCAAAATAAATTCCTCATTGGTAGAATTTTATCTTGCGAAAAATTACGCAGGTGAAATACAAGCAGAAATTGCATCTATCAAACGTTTTACAGGAACAACCTTAATCTTATCATTTTCAACATTCCTATTTGCATAAGGGACTATCGCCTTTTTGAACCCTGAAATTACAGCCTCATTCAAACGTTTATCAAGATTATTTACAGGATGAATCTCACCGGACAAACCTATTTCACCAATAATGACCGTTTGAGAATCCACAACAACATCTCTTGCACAAGTCGCAATAGCCAAAGCAATTCCCAAATCTGCACTAGGCTCATCTATTTCCAAACCACCCATTACATTGACGTAAACATCTTGCTTTGATAAATTCAGTCCAACTCTTTTTTCTAATACAGCAAGAATTTGCAATAATCTGCTGGTATCAACACCATTTGTAACTCGTCTTGGCGTCGGATATGGAGTCGTACCGACAAGCGCTTGTATTTCAACTAACAAAGGTCTTGTTCCTTCATTAGTGACAATAATGGCACTTCCTGGAATTGCATCTTGTGAACGTTCATTTAAAAACAGTTCATTAGGGTTTTTAACTTCCACCAACCCCTTTTCGTGCATCTCAAATATTCCGACTTCTGAAGTGTTTCCAAAACGATTTTTCAATGCCCTCAGCATCCTATAAGATTTATATTTATCACCCTCAAAAGATATAACAGCATCAACCATGTGCTCCAAAATTTTAGGACCTGCAATATTTCCGTCTTTTGTAACATGTCCGATTACAATTACTGTAATATTTAAAGATTTCGCAATTTGCATTAGAATATTACAACATTCACGAATTTGTGAAACACTCCCTGCTGAACTTGCAACAGTTTGAGAATATATTGCCTGAATACTATCTATCACAACAGTATCCGGTTGAAGTTCCGTAATTTGCTGTCTTACACTTTCTAAATTGGTTTGAGGGTATATATATAAATTATCAGAATTAATTCCAAGCCTGTTTGCTCTTAATTTCAACTGACTTGCTGATTCTTCAGCCGATACATAAAGAATTTTCTGACCGTTTTTAGCAAGTTCACCACTTGTTTGCAATAAAATTGTTGACTTTCCAATACCCGGATCACCTGCTATCAGTATCAACGACCCCTGAACTAATCCTCCTCCTAAAATTCTGTCAAATTCAGAAATATTAGTACTTACTCGAACCTCTTTTCCTATTTGAATATCTTTTATCAATGCAGGCTTTGCATCATTAACAATCCCTTGAGGAGAAACATTTTGAGCCCTCAAATTTGTTTGAACTTCTTCAACAAAACTGCTCCAAGAACCACATTCAGGACATTTGCCTAAATAACCCGCTGATTCATACCCGCATTGCTGACATATCCATTTTGATTTAACTTTTGCCATACATTGATTATAGTTTCTAATAATACCTCGGTCAATAGGAGAAAATTAGATTTAGCGAAAAAATTTTAAAGATAATTAAAGGCGGAGCGGATTTTAAAATCCGCTCCGCCTGTTTTTCATTATTTTATAATTTTCAATCCATTATCTGCCTGTTTTGTTTAATGTTTCTACATCGTTAACTCTCATTGCATAATATGGAACAGTTTTTCCTTGCTCAACCAAGAATAAAACAAATGTATCATTAAAATTGAAATCTCTGCCTGTTGCAGGTATAAATGAAGTTGTTCTTGCCATCAAGGCTGCTTCACTCTTTAATTTTACACCTTCATTATTTAATTTGAAATCAACAGTTTCAATAGTTTTGTCAATTACAACATCTGTACCCTTAATTTTGTGACCTTCAACATCTTCAAAACCTGTTTCCAAATATAAATTCAAGTCAGGAATTAACAGAGTATCTCTGTATTGGAATAATGGCGAGCCATTGTATCCTTGAGTTTTACGAATAATGTCATTGTAATATTTGTCAAATGTCTTTTCTGAATTCGTTCTGTATAAAATAATAGCATCCTTACCTTTTGTATATAATTTTACAGCATAATCAGAAGGAGAATTGTAGAATAATACACCTACATTATCATACAATTCACTATTGCTGATACTGTTTATACCAAAATATTTAACAGGTTCAGGATTACTGCCAAAGCCACCTTCCGGAAGTTTATCAAATGCATTTTTAAATTTGAAATCCTTCTTCAACATAGCATAAACTATGTATTTATTCGGATCAAGTGTCCAATCAAACGTATCTAAAATATCGCTTTTCTCTTTAAACTTACGTTTGATACCGCTTTCAATTGTCTGTTTCAATTTTGGAGAAACAGTTCCGTATTTGATATAATATGCAGAACTGTCTAAGTCATCTTTTGTAAATTCTTTAGCGTTTAAGGCCTGAGCAACAGGAGAATCATAATCCTCAAAAACAATCGGTCCTTTTATTACTGATTCAGAAAATTTGTTCCACACCAATTGAAATGTCCCTACCCAAACACGATTTGAAGCAGTTGACACAGATGAAAAAGCCGGAACTAATTCAATGTCTGCAGCCTGTACGGATACTCCTTGCAGTAGCATAAACACGGTAAACAATGCAACCGCTAACTTCATCATAAAACGTTTCATCATTTATCTTTTTTCCTTCCTATATTTAATACCTTGAAAAAACTCTTCAAAAACCCTCTCATATCTCTCTTATGTAATATTGGAGCCGTTTCGTGGTATTTTTTGTAATTGTCTATTATATTCTGAGGCAAATCTTCACCTTTTTCAAGTATGTAGGAAAGAAATTCTATATAATCATCCTGCTCTTCTTTATATAAAGCATCTCTCCTTCGCAAATCTTCATCAGCCTCATAATGAATCAATGCTTGATATACAGCAATCAAACTCTCATCAGTAGTATCCTTAGGATATTGCAACAAGGCCTCTCTTACGCAACAGTTTCCTATTCGTACACTGCGCAATAATTTTGCTACAAAGACTCTATCTTCAATATTTACGGACATAATAATCTACTATTTTACGAGTAATTCAACAGTTTCTTTTTCTACAAAGTGAACCATTTCTGCTATATTACCACCAAAGAAATTATCGGTGAATTCATGCAACATGTCAAGAGCCATTTCTCGTTTATCCATAGTAGTTTTATAAAAAAACTTTTTACCAACCTTATATCTTACTAAAATGCTTTTTGAAACAAGACGATCCATTACCGTCTTAATTGTTGTATAAGCACGTTCTGTACCATTTTTTGACAACGCATCTACTACATCTTGAATAGATATATCAACATCTTCATTTTCTGATGCAAAGTTCCAAAAAGTGTTTAGTATTTCAATTTCAAGAGATCCGCAACTCATATATTCCTCCATACGTACTAATTACTATAAGTGTAACACAAAATAAATATTTTTCAATAGTTGTAAAGTATATTTTAACACAAAATTAAATATCCATATCTAATAAATCAATTTCTTTTTTATAATTTTTCTGTCTTCTTACTCTTTCATTTTTTCTTTTGGCTTTTGGGGATAAATTCATATACGCATTATCTACAGAAATTTTTGAAATTATTTCACTATTTTTTCTATCATAGAAAGTCAGCCAATACTTTCTATTTATATTATCTACAGCAAATGAAACCTGTTCGACTAATTTATCACCCGGTTTTATTTGTCTGAACATCAATTTTGTATTTCCAAAAATAGAAGGACTGAATTTGGCATTATAATCATTTACCAAAGCCATATCAAAGCCTGACAGAGTTTTGTCTGACATATTTGAAATCAAAACAGTCAATGTAATTGTATTTGCCTCTCCAAAAGGATCTTTTTCATGTTTTACATCATTTATACTTATTGTCAAACCATCATATTTAATTTCTTCTTGTTGAAGTGCTTCTTTTTTATAAACAGGCAAGTCCAAAGAAGTATTAATTCTTACCTTAATTTCATCTCCAGGCGCAATAAGAACATGATTACCTTTTCTAATCAAAGCAACACCAAGCCCTGCTACACCGCCAAGTGCAGCACCACCGGCAAGCGTATAACCTTGAGATGCAATCGCAGCACCAAGTCCAAGCCAATTCAATGCCATCAAACCGCCAACAGCACCACCTGCAACTGTATAACCAACATCTTGAGCAACAATTTTTGCACCCTCAACAACAGGATGAAGTTTGGTTGTCATTTTACCCTCTATAGGAATTTCTCTGCCATCAGGAGTAACCAAATAATCAAAACTTAAATCCATTGTTGCTTCTTTGCCCATACGTCCAGGAGCAGTTGTATTTGTCAATTTCCCATGAGCGTAAGTACCTTTTGGAATAATAATTCCTTCATCTCCATACACATCATCTGTAACTTCTGCAAAGAACTCATCACCTTCCATTGAGTATGAAGAATCCAAAACCTGAGAAACCGTCATATTAATGATTTCTTTTCGATTTAAAGTTTCAACTTTGCCGGTAAAAATATCACTTTCCATCTGTTTAAATTCATTAGTTTCGGTAACAGAACCTTTTAACGGCTCATTTGCCTCAACAGGAAGCGAAGAAAGCATCAACATAGATAATATAATTGTTATACTTATATACTTTTTCATACCTTTAACCTCCGCTAAAGACAATTTAACCTTGCTGATTTTCAACTTCTTTGGCAAGTTCTTCAATATAATTATTTACCTCTGCAGGTTCAAAACTTGAACATGAATTCCATATCAAAGTTTGACGAGGTTCATTCAACAATGGGCTTGGAAATTCATTATTACATAAGCCTCTTAGCATATTTGTTGAACCATCAACCTTAGAAGTAAAATTCTTACAACAACTGCAAATCTTCAAGATTAGACCATAATCTTCCATTTTTGATTTCAATTGCTGTAACGCATCTATCATTCTTAAATGTGAATCTGTAACATATTTTTTATTCTTATATAAAAATCTTATTTTAGACAACCCGCTTTCAGTTGATATAAATTCCAACTTACAAGCCCTATCACCATATTTAGTTTGAACAAATACGTCAATAACAAGTTTATCTGCATCTTTGTCAGTATTTGCACCAAGTTTTTTCATAATAAATCTGACCGGCGGGAAATTTTTGATAATATGACAAAGAGAATAAACAGGATAAAGCATTAATAAAACAATTTCCTTCAAATTCAATTTTGCATTTATCAAACCAATTCCACATGCTGCAAGTAATAATATTGCAGAAAAAATAACAACATTACACTTAACAATAAACTGGCAATTATAAGAATACAAAATTAATACCAAATAAGCCAAAATTATCGTCCAGCAATTTGGGTTAAGTAATGAAAAAACATATTCAATAAATGGCAAATTAAAAGATTTCATATTTTTCAAGCTTTTAGCCAAGAGTTTGAAACGCACACTCAATCTTGGATTTTTAAAAGAGCAATCCTGTCCCAAAACATAAGACTGAATATTAGGATTATACATACACTTATGTCCGGACTGCGCAAGCAAAAGACTAAATTCTAACTCACTATTTATATCTTTGAAATTAATTTGCTCAAGTTCATCAATAACAGATCTTTCAACAATGAATAACCCTGAATCAACTCTTGTAGCAAGTCCCAAAAGTGTTCTTGACTGTTTGAAGAAATTGGCAATATATTTTTTATGAACAGCCTTAATCTTATCAACGATATCAAGATTTGTCCTATTGACATTAACTTCACCGGTAACAGCCTTAGATTTGTTCAAAGCAGCATTGGCAAGGGTTAAAAAATTTGAACCGATTTTGCGAGTTCCGTCTATAAATACATAAGCATCTATAGTTTCATCAGTTTTCAAACTATCCAAAAGCATTGATATTGACTGATTTTTGCCTAACAAGCCGTGTTCTTGAATATTCATTACATATACAAATTTATCATTCTCAAACATTTTTTCTGAGCCGTCATTGCAATCATCCAATATCGCATATACCTTGAAACTTGCCAACGGATAATCCTGCATTTTTAATTCTTCAATCAACTCAGCAAGACAATCTTTGTGATTATGAGAATAAATAATAACCGCAAAATTTCGCTTGTATTCATCGTACTTTGAATACTTTTTCTCTATTGAAAAAGGTTTGTCATTAAGGTTTCTCAAAGAGAGTACGAAAATATAAATTGTATAAATAATCAAATAAAAATATATAATATATAAAATGAAATCCATAAATACACCCTTGTCTTTCTATATATGGTAATAAAAAACAGAACAAATTTCAACTATGTTTCAATTTGATAATATAGCATAGACATTTAGATTTCAATTTTAATAGCACCTTGGCGAAAAATTCTCAACTCGTTATTCATAACACCGACAACAGTTGATTCTAAACCTTTTGCAACACATCCATAGTCAGGAATAACCAAATCTGCTAACCCCTGCATATTTTCTAATGCTTGCTCATAATTTTTAGCAGAAGGTTGATGAGATAAATTGGCACTTGTTGTTGCAAGAACATGACCGGGAATAATCTCACAAATTTCTCTAAACACATCATTATCAGGAACTCTTATTCCGACAGTTTCCATATTGGAAGTAACGTAATCAGGAGTTTTATCACTTTTATCCGTCACAACAGTTAATGCTCCGGGGAAATATTTTTTTATAAGAATTTGTCCAACTTTAGGAATTGGTTTTACATAGTCCAAAAGATTATATATTTCATTAGACATAAGAATTAAAGGTTTATGTGCTTCCCGTTTTTTGATTTCATATATTTTTTTCACTGCAGATTCATTGTCAGGAATACACCCAAGACCCCATACCGTATCTGTAACATAAGCGATAACACCGCCGTTTACTAAAGTATTAATAATTTTTTCTTTATCTTCCAACATAAAATCACCTTACTATTACTTAAATCTTAAACTATAAATATTGACATTTCCAAAAACATTATTATTATAAAAGTAGGTAGAAATCAAACGAGGTACAATTATGGCATCAGGTTCATCTATTATATCAAGTCTTTCGTCAAATTTAACAAATACATATTCATATTTGGCATCACTCTATCCTGAAGACGGAGTAACATATAAAAACATTACAGAAGCAAGAAATGATAATTCTAATTATTTAACTCTGAACCAATCATTTGCATCATATTTTCAAACAAACTTTTCATCATTTGATAAAGATGGTGACGGAGTTATAAGTGCAAATGAAATGACAGATATAACAAACACAATATCCTCATCAGGAGTTTCAAGAACTGAACTTTCACAACTTGCAGCATCAGGTGCATATTCATCAGAGCAAATAAGCAAAATTCTTGATAATTTTGATGCAATAGATTCAAACGGAGATGGCAGAGTAACAAGTGCAGAAATATCTGCATACACTTGCACCTGCGCAAAGCAAGAAAAACTTGATGAAGAAAATTATAGAAAAGCAACTCAAATGTCAGTATTCTATGGAGATGACAGTTCTTCTGAAGATGTTTCATCATATAGTATTCTAAGTTACCAATATAAAAATTTCTTGGAATAAAAAATTTTATCAAAAAGAGGCGGCAAGGGAAAATCCCTTGCCGCCTCTTTTATTTACAGATTATTCTGCTTTACTAAATGTCAATTTATCATCCTCAACATCTATTTTTATACAATCACCTGAAATAAATTCGTGTGATAGTAATTTTTTAGATAACGGGTTTTCAAGTTGTTGTTGAATTACACGTTTCAAAGGTCTTGCTCCGTAAACAGGTTCAAATCCTTTAGTTGCCAAGAATTCTTTTGCATCATCTGTTATTATCAAGTCAATATCTTGATCTTTCAACAATTTTCTTAAGTAATCAGCCTGAATATCAACGATTTTACTCAATTGTTGTAATGTTAATGCTTTGAAGAATATTGTTTCATCTATTCTGTTTAAGAATTCAGGTTTGAAACGTTGACGTAAAACATCCATAACTTGTTCTTTAGTACTATCAAACTGTTCAGGGGATACCATTGAATTTAGAGTATTTTCAAGAATTATATCACTTCCGATATTACTTGTCATAATTATCAATGTATTTTTAAAGTCAACGGTTCTACCCTTAGAATCAGTCAATCTGCCATCATCAAAAATTTGAAGCATTATATTAAACACATCGGGATGTGCTTTTTCAATTTCATCAAACAAAATGACAGAATACGGTTTACGTCTTACGGCTTCTGTTAATTGACCGCCTTCATCATATCCAACATATCCCGGAGGCGCTCCGACCAATCTTGCAACATTATGTTTTTCCATATATTCTGACATATCTATACGGATTAAAGCATCTTCATCATTAAACATAAATTCAGCAAGTGCTTTTGCAAGTTCAGTTTTACCAACACCTGTCGGTCCTAAGAACAAGAATGTACCTATTGGACGTTTTGGATCTTTTAATCCTGCTCTTGCACGTCTTATTGCATCAGAAACAGTTACAACTGCCTCATCTTGACCAACCAAACGTTTATGGATAATATCTTCCATATTAATTAACTTGTTAACTTCTGATTCAACAAGTTTTGTAACAGGAACACCTGTCCATTTTGAAACAACCTCTGCTATATCATTTTCAGAAATTTCTTCCTTCAATAATTTATTTTCGGTATGTTCTTTATTTTGACATTCTTTTAATTTCTTTTCCAATTCAAGAAGTTTACCGTATTTCAATTCTGCAGCAGTTTGCAAATCGGTATTACGTTCTGCTTCTTCAATCTTTAATTTTACATTATTAATTTCATTTTTAATATCAGTTTCAGCAGTTATTGAAGTTTTTTCCTTTTCCCAACGAACTTTTAATTCGCTTATTTTTACTTCAAGTTCATCTATTTGTTTTGTTAGGGATTGAACTTTTTGTGCTGCTTCATCTGATGTTTCTTTTTTCAAGGCTTCACGCTCAATTTCAAGTTGAATTTTTTGACGCATCATAGTATCAATTTCTTCAGGCATTGAATCGATTTCAATACGCAAAGAACTTGCCGCTTCATCAATCAAATCAATCGCTTTATCAGGCAAAAACCTGTCTGTAATATATCTATCAGATAATTTTGCAGCCGCAATTATTGCACTATCAAGAATTCTTACCTTGTGGTGAACTTCATATTTTTCTTTTAAACCTCTCAAAATACTTATAGTATCTTCTACAGAAGGTTCATCTACCATTACAGGTTGAAATCTTCTTTCTAATGCAGGGTCTTTTTCTATATATTTACGATATTCATTAATGGTTGTTGCACCGATTGTTCTTAAAACACCTCTTGCAAGCATAGGTTTTAATAAGTTTCCGGCATCCATAGAACCTTCAGTTGAACCTGCTCCAACTACAGTATGCAACTCATCAATAAACATTACAATTTCACCGTTTGAATCTTCAACTTCTTTTAATACAGCCTTCAAACGTTCCTCAAATTCACCTCTGAATTTTGCACCTGCAACTAAGGCTCCCATATCAAGAGAAATTAAACGAACATCCTTCAAACTTTCAGGAACATCGCCTCTTACTATTCTTTGAGCCAATCCTTCAACTATTGCCGTTTTACCTACACCTGGTTCACCTATTAGAACAGGGTTATTTTTTGTTCTTCTGTTTAATACCTGAATTATTCTTCTGACTTCTTCATCTCTTCCGATTACAGGGTCTAACTTTCCCTTTCTGGCAAGATCAGTTAAGTCAGTTGAATATTTTTCTAAGGCTTTCATATTTTCTTCTGCGTTTTTGCTATCCACTTTTTTATTCCCTCTTATGTCTTTCATAACTTTTAATACTGAATTTTCATTCACACCAAACTGTGAAAGAAGTTCTTTTATTGACGAATTATCTAACTTTGTCATTGCAAGCAAAATCATCTCAATACCGACATAATCGTCTTTAAGTGCATTTGCCTGCTCCATTGCCAATTCCAACAACCTGCGTGAATTATTTGAAAGATACAAACCTTGCGAATTTGTAACTCCGGAAACCTTTGGAAAAGATTCAACTTTTGCTACAAGTTTGTTGATAAACCCTTGATTTAATAATTTTAAACCCTCCAAATAATCTTTAACAGGTCCGTCGTCCTTGACCATTGTCAGCATTATATGTTCAGGTTCAAGCATTGTGTTTTTATATGAGTCCATCAATGCACTTGATGCTGACAAAATTTCTTGAGAATAATTCGTAAACTTGTCAAAATCTAACATAATAATCAACTCCATTCAATAATTCTAATCTTTAATTATATTTTAATGCCTTTTTATACAAAGTCATTACAAATTAATTTTTATTTAATTATCTTGAATTTCTTAGATAAAAGATTTTACGCAAAATAGAAAATCAAGTTCAATAACTGTGATATAATCAACTTATGAAAAAGATTTACAAGATATTTGGGTATCTCATATTGATATTAATCGCAATAAGCATGCTATATCCGTTCTTTGCAATGCTTAATCTCTCATTAGTCCCAAATGGAGAAATCTTTAGTCAAGAAGGCGGGAAACTGTTATACACCCCACTAACCTTGGAAAACTATGCAAGCGTTTTTGAAAAAATACCTGTATGGAAATATTTTGCAAACAGCCTGTTTGTCGCTCTTATGACAACAATCGGACAAGTTCTAATCTCAGCACTTGCAGGATATGCGTTTGCAAGATTAAAGTTTAAATATAGAAATGAAATATTTTTATTAATATTAATAACTATGCTTATTCCGCCACAAGTAAATATAATTCCGTTATTTTTCCTAATGCGCCAACTACATTGGGTAAACACATATCAAGCATTAATTCTTCCCGGGTTATTTGGCGGTTTTGGAATATTTATGATGCGCCAGTATTTTTTAGGATTTCCAAAAGATTTGGAAGAATCAGCAAGAATTGACGGATGCAATATACTAAGCGGATTTTTTAAAATCATACTACCACTTGCACTGCCAGCAATAGCAACACTTGGAATATTTACATTTGTCACAACATGGAATAGTTTTCTTTGGCCACTTATCATAACAAATACCGAAACAATGAGAACTTTGCCTGTTGGACTGGCAATATTTAAAGGAAGTTTTAGAGAAGTTACATTGTGGGGAGATTTGTTAGCATGCTCAGCAATCTGCACAATCCCTACTATCATTGTATTTTTGCTCGGGAAAAAATACTTTATAAACGATATTTTGCAAGGCGGAGTAAAAGAATAATAAAAAATAAAAAAAACACTTGAAATAAAAAATTTAGCATGTAGAATAAAAAAGTACCCAATAAGCGGGGGTAATTCAGTGGTAGAATGCCTCCTTGCCAAGGAGGATGTCGCGAGTTCGAGCCTCGTCTCCCGCTCCATTTAAAAAGACCTATTGAAAGGTCTTTTTTTTATTGGGAGATTTTGGCGAGAACTCGCTTTTTGAGTTCGGCGACCTGCGAGCAGAGGCTGGAGTGCTTTTGCGTTGTGTTAAAAACACAAAAGCAAAACACGGAATTGCCGTTTATCGCGAGCAGGTCAAGACAAGCCTCGTCTCCCGCTCCATTAAAAAGACCTATTGAAAGGTCTTTTTTTTATTGGGAGATTTTGGCGAGAACTCGCTTTTTGAGTTCGGTAAATATTTTGGAACTAAAATTAAACCATACATAAATACTTGAAAAATATATAAATATATATTATAATTAATATATGGGCTGGGCTTATTGCTCTCGGTCCACCACGGCGAGGGTACTCCTCGCTTTTTTAATTGATTATATAGGAGCAGAGGTAGGATTGGAAGAATTAAGTATTTTTATTGATGAATCAGGAGATTTTGGCAAATTTGATGAAAAATGTCCTTATTACATTACTACATTACTTTTTCACGAGCAATGTATAGATATTAATACCCAAGTTCAAAAACTAAACCAAGAATTATCTAGTTGTGTATTAGGTGTTCATACTGTGCATTCTGGTCCGCTAATTAGAAGGGAATCAATATACAAAAACTATTCAGCTGATGAACGTTTTAAAATTTTTAATAAAATTTTTCATTTTACAAGAAATCTCGACATTCGATATAAAAATATTGTTGTTGAAAAGAAACAAATTAAAACACAGATAGATATAAGCAATAATATTTCAAAACAACTATCTGCAATAATAAAAGAAAATTTAAAGTACTTCCAAAAATTTGATAAAATAATAATATATTACGATAATGGACAAATACAACTAGCAAATATCTTAGTTGCGGTTTTTAGTTCCTGGTTTGGCGATAATTTTGAATATAGAGTAGTATTTCCCAATGAATATAAATTATTTCAATCAACTGATTTGTTATGCACCCTTTCATTATTAGAACATAAACTTAAAAATAAGAAAAAACTTACAAACTCAGAAAATATATTTTTCGGCTCTCCAAGAAAATTAAAGAATAATTATTTAAAAAAATTATCCTCAAAAAGATTTTAACGGGAGCAATTCAATACCTATATTGCAACCTAACATACTTGTTTTTACATATACAACATCAAAAAATATCTGAATTTATAAAAAACTTATGCAATATAAGAAATCTTATTATTTTTAGATTCTTGCGCCATCAGCTGTCTTGCGGCTTTTTCTTGCGCAGAAGCCAACAGATATTGAGTTTGATAAATTTCATTATTCATAGCAAATTTCATATCCATTCTATGTAAATTTTGCATCCCTAAATTCCCTAAAAAAGGAGTGCACAATGCACTCATAAGATTTATTCGGTTTTGCATCATAGCATATTGAGCATTATTTCTTGCTGAAATTGCATTTAATCTTGCCATTAAACTTACAAACATTTTTCACCTACGCAAATCACACTACATTTGTAGTATAAAATATTTTTGAAAGTTTTTCAAGTGTTGTATTAAGATTTGAAACGCAATTTTTAAGCAGAATTAAGTTTTATTTCTCCAAGGTTCATCTGGAAGAATATATTTCAACTTAACTTTCAAATAATCTTCATTCTCATTAACTATTTTTTCGACATCAGTACACTCATATTTAGAAGCTCTGGGAGCAACTACTTCATTTTTATTGCCATAACCTATCACTGATACTCTGGCACCTGCAGGATATTCGATTTCGTATAAAATTCCACGATTATTCGGTAAATA
>CASELF010000079.1 GCA_949288725.1 uncultured bacterium | reverse complement strand
CCTGCTTGAGTTTTATTCTTAGAAATTTTCTTATAATCAACCCATAGATTTACTAAATCATATCGAGCTAAGGCAATTTGTCGAGCATGAGGAGGTATAATAGAGTTTTTTCTCAAAACAGGTTCCCTATTTTTCTCAATTTCACATTTACTTTTCTCAAAATCGATTAAATTTTGAGTCGTTTCATTTAATGCAGGAACAAATATTTCATACATCAAACCCTTCTTACCGTTGACTTGGCGAACAACATATTTATTATTAGCAACTCCTTTTCTGATAGCACGTGGAGTTACTCCTTGTATTCTTGCAAGTTCATTAACTGTCAACCAGTCTTTCATGTTATTCTCCTATTTTGGTATACAAAATTTGCACCATAAATCACACACAACATTAGCTCGAAAGTCCTTAATATTGGAGTTTTAAAGGTGTTTTATTTAATTTTCGTATCATAGATTTTATTAAACAAATGTAAATGCTTAAGTTGATTTTTAATAAAATTTATGATATATTTTACACAAAGTATAAAACATTAAATAAATTTTGTCAATCGATTAGGTTACCAAATGAACGAAAATGAAAAAATTAAACAAATCAGAAAATCTTTAAATCTTACTCAACAGGAAATTGCAGACAGTATAGGAGTAAGTAAACAATATTTTAGCAGAGTAGAAAACGGAATAACCGAACTTAGTAAAGAAAAAGCTACTATGTTATGTAATAATTACGGAATTTCTCTTGATTGGTTACTTTGTGATAAAGGTGGCATGTTTATAAACGATAATACGATTACAAACAACCTATTGAATGACACCGATAATATACAAGGTGTATCAAGTATATTGGGTGTGTTTTCAACTTACTTGGAAACAGTATTTCCGATTATTGAGTCAGAACACCCGAAAGCTTTAATAAGAGATAAAATAAGAGCTACTCAAGAACTTTTCTTTAATGATTTATTTAAAAGTGATAGAGTTTTGAAAACTCGTAAAGAACTAAAAAGTATATTGGAAAAAGATTTTGCGGATAAAGAGAAAGTTTTAAATGCTTATTACAAAGCTTATGTAGAAAGATGTGAAAAAAATAATTAATGTCTGTTTGTCTTGACATTTTAGCTATTTTTTAAATTTTTTCTCGTTTTTTCTTCTGTTCTTCTCTATATTTTTGTATTTTTATAGGTAAAATCTGCCTCAAATTGCTATTTTGATTTTTATTTTTACTTGATTATTGACTTCAATTCGGTTCTTAAAATCGGAATGAGTTTGAAATTATAAAGGAACTTAGTTCCACCTTAAGTTCCCCTTGACTTATTGTCTTTTATTAGGACTTTTGAAAAATATCCGAATTTAACCGTTATATTTAGCTTTCGTGCATAGCAAATTCCAAAATCAAAAATTTTTAAGGACAATGATGACCTAATAAAGTCCAATTTGCTCCTTTTTTGTCAATTTTAAAAATTAGGCTTTATCTTAGGCACGTTTTATCTTTCAGCCCCTGTTCCCTTATTATCATTGTCCTATTAATTTATA
>CASELF010000078.1 GCA_949288725.1 uncultured bacterium | reverse complement strand
CGGCTCTCTTGGAGAATTGAAAGATCAGCAGAAAGTTTTGTTATCAACAATGCTTCAAAGCAATGAAGATTTACTCGGGCTTGTTAATGCTCTGTTAGAGGTTTACAGATTTGAAAGCGGTAAATTATCATTATGTAAAACCGTTTTCAATATTAAAGATTTAATAAAACAATGTTATGATGAATTAGAACCGCTGTCACAAAAAAAAGAAATCTCATTTGAACTTCAATGTGATTTTGATGATGACGTTTTAATTGATGCCGATAGAGCAGAAATTAAGCGCGTAATCATCAATTTGTGTGGTAATGCATTAAATTATACAAACAAGGGTGGAACTATTGACGTTATAGCCAAAATTGTATCAAACGGGCTTATGTTTTCTGTAGTTGATAACGGAAACGGAATTCCGAAAGAAGATATTCCTCACTTATTTATGAGATTTTCACAAGGAACAGGCAAAAAGCGTTCAACAGGCACAGGTCTTGGTTTATATTTATCACGCCAAATTATTGAAGCACATGGCGGAAAAATTTGGGTAGAAAGTAAAGTTAATAAAGGCAGCGAATTTTCATTTTTACTAACAGATGTCGTTGCAAAATCTAGAGTTTAAAGGATGGATGTGATGTCAAAAAGTATAAAAGTTACAATCATTGAAGATCATGATATGACAAGAATGGGTTTATCATTTGCGCTATCAAATAATGATTCAATTGAAGTTCTTGGAACAGCCTCTGACGGTTTGGAAGGGGTTGAGCAAGCGCTGGAATTAAAACCTGATTTAGTTATTATGGATATAGGGCTGCCAAGTATTGACGGAATTGAAGCAACCAGAAAAATCAAGAATTCAATGCCTGAAATAAAAGTTCTTATGAATACTTCACGCGATGATGAAGATGATATACTTGACTCTTTTGCAGCAGGTGCTGACGGATATATAACAAAAGGTGCCACATCTGAACAGACAATTTCCGCAATCAAAGCAGTAAGCGAAGGTGTTGGCTGGCTTGATCCTGCAATTGCAAGAGTTGTACTTTCTAATATCCGTAAAGCAAACCAGGCAGAAGAAAAAAGAAATGGCATAAATTACCAGAAAGGTAAAAATTTGTATGGATTAACTGAACGTGAAATGGAAGTTTTGGCACTTTTGGTTGAAGGTCTTAAAAATCCGCAAATTTCAAAAAAATTAGTAATTACTATTGCAACTACAAAAACTCATGTTCATAATATATTGCAAAAATTATATGTAAAAACTCGTTCAAAAGCAGTTGCAACAGCAATGAAAGATGGGTTGGTTTAATATTTTGGACTGAACAGTATGAATAAAAGGTTTTTCTCATTAACTTTTATAATCGTATTTTCACTATGCTCCAAAGCATATTCTCTTGATATTCCCAAACAAGATATTAAATCACGAGATATAAAATATAAATATGACAGACTAAAAGAACAAGAAGAATACAAAAAGGATGGTAAAATTTTAAATCTTGTACCTTCAGGCTATATGACCGTAGATGAATACGAAGAAATGTCTGAATATAAAGACAAATCTAAAATGGAACTGGATATTCCCAAAGTTCAAACACCATCTGATTTTAAATACATTCCGCATCCGACATACAAAATTGTAAAATATAACAATCCCCCGGGTGGAACAGAATTAAGAATCGATAAAAGAATATACACTCAAAGACAGATAAATGCACAAGGTATTGTTTCACCTGATTTTTCGGTACTTGTTTATCCTGCTATTTACTACTATACAGATAGCGCATCTATAGCCTCTGATGTGTTTGTTATACCGCTAAACCAAGAAGATTCTCAACTTGACAGAATTTTAAAAGCAAATATTATGAAGCGAATTCCTGAGCCTATACTTTCGACAGATAAAAGTATCAGTAATTATGCGTCATTTATGTCGTTAACTCCGGTAGACTTCTCAACTGACGGGAAAAAACTTTTAATAAAAGAAAAAATAGGAAGCAGAGAAGACGGTATTTGGAAAACAACTATATTTATTTATGATTTTTCAACAAAACTTGATTACGACCTATCAGAAATCAGAGATGCTATAACATATTTTTGGAAAGAATATATGGACTTAAATCTCGATGATTATCGCTGGGATATATATCCTTTGGGATTTCTAAAATCTCAACCTGACAGAGTTGCAGTACAAGCCATTGCATATACCGGTTCAACACCTGTATTTTTGGGCACATGGAGCATCGACACAAAAGGAAATCAATCAAGAGTCGTATCTTTTGAAAAAGATGTTGAACCGCTAATTAGTGCTAACGGCTATAAAGTCGTTAAAGATGGAGTTGAAGAATACGAAGTTATTGAAAAAGAAGAAAAATCTCAAAAAGAAGAAGATAAAATCAGAAAAAAACAATTTGAACAATACAAAAAAGAACGATTAAGAGAAATTGATTATGAATATAAATATGCAGTAAAAGCACTCGATCAGGATTATAAGTTAGAAGCCAGAAACTACCGCAAATTACGTTCATTATCAGGAGTAAAAGATAGTGACCAACTAAAAGAAGCATATAGAAAATATCTTATAGATCAATACAAAAAAGATATTGAAAAATCTCAAAAAAACATTGAAAAGCACAATAAAAAACTTGATAAAATAGATGAAAAACTCGAAAAATTATACGAAAAACTTGGCGAGCCACAAACACAAGAGGTTCAGGAAGGTACAACGCTGGACAAATTTTTAAACGATGAAAAAGGGACAAAAGAAAACCCAATTGTTGATATCTATGAAGTAGATAAATTCAAATATAACTATGATAATCCACCGACAACAAATACAGTTCCAAATGAAAGCCTTAACTATACAGACCAAAATGGCAAAACACTAAACATTCGCCCTGCTGAAAAACTCGAACAACCGCCAACAAATAATTCTAATGAAATAAACAATGAAGAAGATTTAAGCGAAGTTGATTTAATGCTGGATGCAATGGAAGAAAGTAAAGAAAGACAAAACCAAGCAAAAAGTCAAACGCCTAAACAAGAAAATGAAGATTTAGATGTCAAGATATATGACTAGATTCTATCATTTTTAATTTATCTTTGCGAGATAATTTATGTTTTATTCGATACTCCTCTTTCAAGGCTTCTTGTTTTGAGTCAAACTCTTTTTGCCATAAAATTTTTACAGGTTTATTTGCTTTTGTATATTTAGCCCCTTTGCCCTCAAGGTGAAGAGCAAAGCGTTTTTCGACATTGTCAGTGTAACCGCAATATAAAGTATCATTTTCTGTTAACAAAATATATACAAAATGTTTCTTGTCCATAATTATATTATATTACATTTTTGTAATCAGAAATTTATATTTTGCCTAATTTCATATATTTGATATAAACTAGGGTTATGAATAAGAAGTATGCAATATGTTATAATCCCGAAATGAATAATTCGGTTGAAGTAAAAGATAATTTGTCATCAATTCTTGATAGATATAACCTTGAATATAAAGTTCTTGAAATTGAAGCATTGGAAGAAGGTTTTGATTTTGTATTCGTAATTGGCGGAGACGGAACAATATTAAAAGTTGCGAGATTTTATTCTGACTATGAAACTCCGGTATTAGGAATAAATTTAGGCAGATTAGGCTTTTTATCACAGGCAACGCCTGATGATTTGGATTCTACAGTTTGCAAAATAATAAATGGTAAATATAAAGTAGAGCATAGAATGATGTTATCAGGTGAAGGATATTCAGCATTAAATGATTTTGTGGTTAAGGGAGAATCATTAGGCAGAACTTCACGTTTTGCTCTGCAAATTAATGGGAAACTTGTTTGTGAATACCTTGCTGATGGGATAATTATATCAACACCTACCGGTAGCACAGCATACGGAATGGCAGCAGGAGGCCCTGTACTTTCTCCTGAAATGGAGGCAATAGCAATTGTTCCAATTTGCCCTCATACTTTTTCTGCTCGCCCTATTGTTGTCAGCGCAGATGATGTGATAAAAATTGTTCCTTGCCCTAATAATGAATATAATGTTGCAGTTGATGGGCAAGTTATGTTCAATTTGTCAGGAGATCTTGTTATTACAAAACCTGCGAAAAAAGCGAATTTGGCTCTGCTTACAGAAAATGACTTCTACTCAGTTTTGAGAAATAAACTTCACTGGAGTTTTTCTCCTGCCAAAATATAGCCGCTAATTGATATGAATATTAAAATTTGTTCATATTTTTTCGGAAATTCTTGTACATTTGCTCTATTTCAAATAGTATGTTAATATAAAAGTATGCATGATGTAAGTGTGTAATGTTTTAGGAAAAAGATAATTATAAGAGGTAAAAATATAGTGGAAAATATCGTTTCAGACCTTTTTGCAAAAAAAGAAGATACATCAAATGACCAGACTTCAAGACGCGGAGCAAACCCTACAAATATCAAAGTTATAGGTGTAGGCGGTGGCGGTGGAAATGCTGTTAACCGAATGATACAATCAGGACTTTCAGGTGTTGATTTTTGGTTAATGAACACAGATGCTCAAGTTCTTGTATCTGGAAAAACAAATAACCGTATTCAATTGGGTGCATCTTCTACACAAGGTCTTGGTGCAGGTGGAGATCCTTCAGTTGGTGAAAAAGCCGCAGAAGAAGCACAACAAGCAATCACTGAAGCACTTGATGGCTCTGATATGGTATTTATCACAGCAGGCATGGGAGGCGGTACCGGCACAGGTGCGGCACCGGTTGTTGCAAGAATTGCTAAACAACTTGGTATTTTAACAGTTGCCGTCGTAACAAAACCTTTTGCTTTTGAAGGTAAGAAAAGACAAAATCAGGCTGTTGCTGGTATTGAAAAATTGAAAGAATCTGTTGATGCAGTTATCGTTGTTCCTAACGATAAATTATTACAGGTTGTTGACAGACAAGTGACACTATCTGAATCTTTCATTATTGCTGATGAAGTATTATTAAGAGGTGTTCAAGGTATTTCTGATATCATCACAGTTCCTGGATTGATAAACGTTGACTTTGCTGACGTTAAAACTGTTATGCAGGCTTCAGGTTCTGCATTGATGGGTATCGGCAGAGCACAAGGTGAAGGTCGTGCGATTAAGGCTGCTCAACAAGCAATCAATTCACAATTATTAGAATCTTCTATCAACGGTGCTTCCGGTGTTATTGTTAACATTACTGGCGGGCCTGATATGGGTATTCACGAAATCAGTGATGCTGCTTCTATCATTCACGATGCAGTTCTTGATGATGCTACTGTTATTATTGGTACTGCACTTAATGAATCTATTCAAGGTGAAATTCAAATTACTGTTATTGCAACTGGGTTTGAATTAAAAAGTAATGCTACAACTCCTGCATTTGGGGCTTCTAGCAATTCAAATAACGGAACCCCTGCTACACCTCAGATTAATGCAGCAGATTTCTTCTCTGGAGCATTCAATGCCCAAACTAAGTCAGTATTATCAAATAATAACTTCACAAATATTGAAATTCCTGACTTTCTAAAAAGATAGCAATAAACATTTTAAATAAAAGAAAGCAGAGGTTAAGTCCTCTGCTTTTTTATTCTGTGAGTATTGAAAGGTTGAGTATTTCTATATCATCATAATCTATTCTATCATTTCGAGTCACATTGTAACCGGTTTTTATCGTTATTTGGTTTTTGGAATTTGGCTTGATTAATGAATTTGGAATTTTTATACGCATACTGTCACCATTTATTTGAAGTTTGCCTATCATTTGCCCGTTAAAATATACTTCTGCAGGAGTTGAATAGGCAGAGCGCATTTTATTTTGTCCCATTTTATTCGCTAATTTTGTATCCAAACCAACCAATGAACCTATAATTAAATAATTTGCAAACTTTTTAGAATTATCAGTCATAATAAAATCTTTTGAATAATAAGGTCCCATTGCTTTTATTCTAAAGTCGTTAGCATTTGCAGAATTCATAGAATAGTTATTATCCCCCAAGTGCAAAAGTTCAGATTCAAGTGCGATGTCCATTGCCTCACTTTTGACAATTTCAATCTTCATAGGATTATTTAGAGATTCATTGTTATTAATAGTAAGTGAAAACGGACGGTAACCCTCTTTTTCTACATTAAGCAAAGTTGGTTGATTTATTTGAATTTTTTCAAGTTCAAAATTTCCATTGGCATCTGTATAGGTGCTGAATTTTTTCTTTGGAATAGTAATTTTTGCAAACTCAATACCTTTTTTGGTTTGAGCATCGATAACCTGATTGCTATGACTTTGACCAACTTTTGTTACTCCGCCGGTAAAAGTTGTAGCAAAGACATTAAGCGGAAAAATAAATAATGTTAATAATATAAGTAAGAAATTTTTCATACTTAAGTTATTTCATATACCTTAAAAATTTTAATTAGTTTATCGGCTATATAAAACATACTTATCAAGAGAAAAAAAGTTCTTGAAAAAATATATTTATTTGCTATTATAAATAAGTGATAATTGAATAAGCCGATGTGATGGAATTGGTAGACGTGCTAGACTCAAAATCTTGTGAGGTTCAACCCTCGTGCCGGTTCGACCCCGGCCATCGGCACCATAAAAAAGACCTAAAATAAGGTCTTTTTTATTTTAACTTATACAATTACATAACTGTCAGTTTGAGGAAATGTGAAAATCGTTTATCCTTGAAATTATTTACTTACAATACTGATTATCTATTTGATTGTAGTATTCATCATTTGCTGAAGTTGAAACATAAGATTGTTTTTTATTTATATTATCAATATTACTTTTATAATCTTGAATTCTTTTCAATGCATAGTTCTGTATAACATTTTTGGGATAATAACAGTCCTGACCTTCTTTAATTACATGACATGCATTACCCTCAACCCCAACAACTTCATAAAAAACAGGTCTGCTATATGATGTTAATTGCTGCTTATGCGGAGTACAAGAATACATTTTTGAACTAAACTGTAAAAGTTCAACATTCAACTGCTTTAAAACAGGCATAAGTTCTTGAGCTGTATCATTTGCAAAAGCAATATTTATACAACATAAAGTTATTATTGTTAAAAACAAATATTTTTTCATAATATACACCTCAGATACACAATTAAAATTTACTATTCCATATATATATTATCACATATAAATGTAAAACGTAAAAAAAGACTCCCGAAGAAATTTTAAAAGATTTGGACAGGGATAAATTCCTTACTAATAAACCTATTAAATATATGCTATGTCAATTCTTGGTTGGAGTCGTTAAATGAGTCAACCTTAAAACTTGGCGTCACAGTGAATTTGTTTCAGATTCTTACTAACTGGTCTTTTAGGCTTAACTGAGTAGATGCTGAAATAAATTCAGCATGACAATCTGAGTAAGACTAGTAAATTTAATTAGATAATCAATAAAAAAAGAACCCCTTACGGAGTTCTTTTAAAGTGGTGGGCAGGGGTGGATTCGAACCACCGTACTCTCGCGAGAACAGATTTACAGTCTGTCGCCTTTAGCCACTCGGCCACCTACCCATATTAAATTTTCAAATATTACCACCAACTCTAACCTTTTGTTCGTTTCAGGACTTTTAAAAATGCCCTTGACGAGACTTGAACTCGTGACCTCTCCCTTACCAAGGGAGTGCTCTACCTCTGAGCCACAAGGGCTTGAGTTGAGGTTATGAAAGAGTGCTCAGCGGCAAGTATATTGGGTGTTCTTTAATAAAGTCTGCCGTACTTCCTTCTTTGAAAGACTTGCTTGAGTTACTTTTTCATTAAAAAAGCCGGTAATGGGACTCGAACCTACAACCTACGGTTTACAAAACCGTTGCTCTGCCAATTGAGCTATACCGGCGCGTGTGTATGGAAAAATTATATGCAAAAAACATTTCACTGTCAAGTATTTTTATTCAACTTTTCTTTATTTGTTTTTACTGACTTTTTGCCTATTCTTTCTATTTTATTCGTTATTTAGGCTGAGCATGCAACTTCTTGTAACATATACTTGATTTTCTATGTTTACTGTTATAAAATTCTTATAGTCGAATGTAAATAATTAGTCAAGTTTGGAATCTTGACGGAAAGAGGTAGATATGAAAAAAGGTATTCATCCAGATTATAAGAAAACCACTATAAAATGTGTTTGTGGTAATGAAATTGAAACAGGTTCTGTTGTTGATGGTTTGACTGTTGAAATTTGTAACAATTGCCACCCTTTCTATACCGGTCAACAAAAAATTCTTGACTCTGAAGGTAGAGTTGAAAGATTCAACAAAAGATACGGTAAGAAAAATTAATTTTACACTTTTACCAATAAATAAAAAGACTTGCAGGTTTTGCAAGTCTTTTTGCATTTGTGTTAAATTAATATGATTAGTCGATTAGATTAAGCATTTGGTTAATATATTCTTTTGATATTTATTTTATAGTGAATGTATGGAAAAACTATTGGTTATTATATTTTCACTATATCTGGCGTTTTGCATGCCTGTATATGTCATGGCTCAAGATATTGAAAATTACACTTGTAACTTTGACAATGAGCATGTTTTATCTACAGAAGAAATTGCAAATCCAATTTCTAAAGCCCCAGCATCAACTGTTGCTACTACGGAAAACTATTATATTATTTGCAAGGGTAATGTCATTAAAGTTGCTTTTGAATGTAAATTTTTATCTGAATGTGCAAAAGAAGGTGACAAAATTTATTTTTACGTTCCGAAAGATATTGTCACTCAATGCGGGAATATAATAATCCCTATGGGGTCAAAAATTTGTGGTTACATAAGAGGTATTTATCCGCAAAAGAAATTTAACAAAAATGCACGCGTATATATAAATCTGGACACACTAGCACTCCCTGACGGCACAGAAGTTGCTATTAAAGCAAAACCTTTTAGCAAAGATTTTTCACTGGTTGAAAACGGATGGATGACAGCAGGAAAACTTGCGGCATCTACGGTTGGTTTGGGGGCTATTGGAACAGGTGCAGGTGTTGGATTGGCATTTATTCCAAAACCACACAAAATCGCAATAGGGGCTGGCACAGGCGTTGCTATAGGCTGCTTTATCGGACTTGTTACTGGGTTTGTTACACCTGGGCTGAAATATCACGCAAAACAAGGGGAAGAAATTAAAATTATTATTTGTGATGACTTATGGATCCCAAAAACTTGCGTTAAAGAATTTTAAACTCACTTCTTTTTTCTAAAATATTCATAAAAAAAGACACCAATCAATAAAGATTGATGTCTTTTTATTTATTAAATTCCCTTATTTAGAATATGCGGAAAATTTACTTGCATCATCAAGCAGCATATTTAAAAACAGAATTTTATTTGCAGTTGATTCATCTAAATCAACAAATTTTGCCCCTGCTCGTTTTGAATTTGTTGATACAATTTCAACATCCGCTTTAATATCAATATCGCCGTATCCAATGTGAACCGGAATTACATCTCCGACTTTTATATCTTTTGATCTTATGATAGAAATTCCACCTCTTGAAATATCTAAAAGACCTTCAACTCCATTACCAGTTTCCATAGTAACAGGATTTGCATTGTCAAAAACTCGATATCTCATATATTGACGTTTATCAACTGCTGATAATCCTGACATGTCAATTTTTCTTTGGATATATAATGAACTACCATCAACTCTGTCGAAGTTTTCGGTTGGAGGATCCGGCATATCATCATCAGTATCAGTGTCAGTATCCAAATCTGTATCGATATCAATATCTGTATCATTATCAGTATCATTGTCATTATCCGTATCGACATCAGTATCTGTATCTATATCGGTGTCAGTATCTAAATCTGTATCTGTGTCAATAT
The DNA here is from genome assembly GCA_949288725.1 of uncultured bacterium. Taxonomy (GTDB): domain Bacteria; phylum Cyanobacteriota; class Vampirovibrionia; order Gastranaerophilales; family Gastranaerophilaceae; genus Zag111. The sequence continues at coordinate 31,309 of CASELF010000078.1, read as the reverse complement.
CAATATCTGTGTCGATATCGCTATCGGCATCACTATCAGAATCATTATCTGTGTCAACATCAATATCTGTATCTGTGTCAATATCTGTATCGACATCAATGTCAGTATCTGTATCTACATCTGTATCTGTATCAGTATCACCTAAATCAGGCTCCTTGCCAGGAATATCGTCATCTGTATCAGTATCGGTATCAACATCTAAATCAGTATCAATATCAGTATCGGTATCAGCATCTAAATCTGTATCGATATCTGTATCCGTATCAATATCAGTATCAACATCAATATCGGTATCTGTATCAACATCTGTATCGACATCTGTATCGGTATCTCCAAAATCAGGTTCCTTGCCAGGAATATCATCATCTGTATCAGTATCAGTATCTGTATCGATGTCTAAATCAGTATCGGTATCAACATCAGTATCGGTATCTGTATCAATATCTGTATCAACGTCAATATCAGTATCAGTATCGACATCAATATCTGTATCAGTATCCGTATCAATATCGATATCAGTGTCTGTATCAGTGTCTGTATCAGTATCTGTATCAGTGTCAGTATCTGTATCAGTATCTGTATCAGTATCTGTATCAGTATCTGTGTCTGTATCTGTATCTGTATCTGTGTCTGTATCTGTATCTGTGTCAGTATCTGTGTCTGTATCTGTGTCAGTATCTGTATCTGTGTCTGTATCTGTATCTGTATCTGTATCTGTGTCAGTATCTGTGTCAGTATCTGTATCTGTGTCTGTATCTGTATCTGTATCTGTGTCAGTATCTGTGTCAGTATCTGTATCTGTATCAGTATCTGTATCTGTGTCTGTATCTGTATCAGTATCAGTGTCTGTATCTGTATCAGTATCTGTATCAGTATCTGTGTCAGTATCTGTATCAGTGTCAGTGTCAGTATCTGTATCAGTGTCTGTATCTGTATCAGTATCTGTATCTGTGTCAGTATCTGTATCAGTATCTGTGTCTATATCAGTATCAGTATCTGTATCTGTGTCAGTGTCTGTATCAGTATCAGTGTCAAGATCAGTATCTATATCTGTATCTGTATCAGTATCAGTATCCAAGTCAGTATCAGTATCTATATCGGTATCTGTATCCGTATCAGTATCACCAAAATTTGGATCTTCATCTTCGATCTCTAAAGGTGTTGCATCAACTACATTATCATCATCATCAACATCAGATTGTTCACCATCAAAAACTCCATCACCATCACCTTGATGATAATAATAATTTCTATCGTATTTACTTCTGCCAACTTCTTCTACATCATCCGGTCTTACAGCATGACCTGTTGGAATTTCAGTAGTTCCAATCATTTTACTTGTAGAACTATCAGCGACTTTTGTATATCCGTTACGACCGAAATCAACGGCAATACCATTTGCAAAAATTCTATCCGCAGTAATATCAACTGTTCCATTATCAATAACTGCATCAGAAACTCTTACGGAAGAATCAGCATAAGCATAATATCCGTCAAGATTTATACCAATAGGTCTTAATGATTTATTTATATCCAACGCTTTTAATACAACATTATTTGGCAACACTTCATCACGATAGTCAGGTCCCATATAGCCGCCGTCTTTTTGACCATAAGTTCTTGTGCCGAAATAATCGCTTGGGGTAACTGAACTATCAACAATATGACCTAAATGATTAATTTTAAGATCAGTTCCTCTGGTAACAATTTTCAAATCACCTTCAGCTGTAACATTATTGATAGTAGTATTACCACCGAATTCAGCGTCCAAATCACCTTCTCTTGCAATCATTGTACAAACTTTATTTACTTGGTTTTTATCATCTGCAAGTGCTTTAATATAAATACTATCATTTGCTAAAGCATCCATTCCATAAGTATTGCCTTTTGTCTGATTGAAAGTTAATTTATTATCCTTTGAACCGACATTACCATTAGAAATCAATGATAATCCCCAACCTTCAACATTAGCAACTAGAGAATCAGAAGCAGCATTAAGCATATCATAACGAGAACCTTTATTTGAATTGCCGAAATCATCATCAACAGTCAAGATAACTCTTCCGTCTGCCTTAATCTTGTCAATCTTCATATCGTTACCAATAGAAGCATAATTAATAACTTTTTCACCTGATTCTGAACCTGAAGTCTGAGCACTAACCTTACCTTCAATATTAGCATTTATAGATTTTGTAAAATCTCTGCTACCATCTTCCTTAGGCCCAATACCTGTACAACCACGACCAGAGCAAGCATCTTGTTGAACCGGAAGTCCTATTGTACCGTTTTCAACATTCATAGCTAAATCGCCATTTGCCTTGAGTAATGTTTTTTCTACTCCATAGTTTAAAATACTACCATTTTGAACATCTATATTTATATCATTTCCGGCAGTAACGTAATTGTCATTAAAAGAAGTGTCACCAATAGTAACATCACTTGATTTGCTATCAATATTAGCATTATTACCAGTTGTCACAAGTCCTTTGATATTTACACCTTTTGAACCTGTATTAGTAATATTGGTATCACCATAAGTGTTATATGAACTTCCGGAAATATTAACACCATCAACTCCATTATTGTCAATAGTAATATCACCTCTGCCGTGGTTAATCATTTTACCTTGTATATCAACACCTGCAGGAGAATCTGCTTGTCTTGAAACAATTGTAATATTACCATTACTACTTTTGTATGAAGTATTGTCAGTATTAACTAATTGATTGAATAAGGTTTCTGCTTGCGCATGAGAAGTTAAGGCTGCTAATTTATCTTCATTTATACCGGCAATTATTCCGGCATCTTTTGCAACAGATATTTTGCCACCACGCAATTCTACATCATTTGCAGCCATAACTTTACCGTTTATACTAATTACTTGACCACCATTTGAATTAGCTAAACCAGATAAATCTTTTCTAGGATTTGCAACATAATCCTCGTAATCAGATGATTTTGGAGTATATACGCTCAATGAGCCAACATTCAAAACACCTGATGCACCTACAACCATACCTTTTGGAGATACAAAAACTGCTTTTCCATCATAAAAATTACCATCACGCATTGTATTAATCAAACCATTTACATTAATTTGATTTTCTACAAGGTTTACAAAAGTGTTAATATCCTTATCTCCATATTTGAATATTAAATTTGCAATATCACCTTTATCAAGTGTAAAATCTTGATATTTTCTATAACCAATATCAGTATATTGCCCATTATCTTTTATAATGGCTGTAGGATTGATGTTATAAACCCCATTAACACCTTGCACATTTGTAATATCAGTTGCAAGTACAGATAATAGCATACTTTGGTTAGTGATAAATAATGATGTTAAAACTGCAGTTACTAATCTTTTAGGTCTTTTATTGCGGGTGGTCATATAAAATCCTTTCATTTCTAGAAATAAAAATTACACATATCGCTAATCAACATATATATTGTATTAAGAACATGCCAAAATGTAAGGTATTATTACATTTCATTAAGACATGCTTATCCCTTATTTTATTAAATATTTAACACCCGTAAATATTTTTTTTTGCTAGTAATATTACAATATATTAATATTTATTCTTGATAATTAATCCAACGTCTTACGCATAGATAATAGAAGCCATAGAAAAATGCTAATATCATAAGAATTTGGATAACCCCAGGAATAGGTATATTAAAATACTTCAACAAAAATACTAAAATTCCTGTTGGAACAAATGTTGTAATCAGCCTTAAAATCATACGTTTCGGAATTCTTACGCTTAAACCTTTAACAACAATAATTATACTTAAAAGCCAATACAAAAAGTTTGTCAAAAGTGTCGCCAAACCAACACCAACCAAACCCATTTTCGGAATTAAAACAATATTCAAAACAATACCTACAATACCTGATATAAGTTTTATAATAAGCCCGATATGAGTTTTGTTTGCAAGGTGATATTGCAAAGTTGTGTAATCTGCTAATGCAATGAAAAATACACCAAATGAAAAATACGGAACTAATACACTCGCTTCATACATATTAGGATTAGAAATAAACAAATGAGTGTAATCCACATTATAAATTGAAATTACGATAATAACAGGTAATGAAACCAATAAATAATACCCTAAAAACCTTGAAATAATCGGACGAACATCAACTTTTGCCTCATACATATTTATAATTCGAGGAATAGCTGCAACCGTAATCATAGCAAACAAAGTCAATAATATAGACATTGTAAGTCCATAACCAGCACCAACTAAAGCCGCCTTTGAAAATCCGCTTATACTGTTCATAATAAACTTATTACTTTGCGTAATAATCCATGCACTTAAAGATGTAGCGGCAATAGGAACTCCATATTTCACAATAGGTAAAATAGAACTCCACTCAATTTTTTGAAATTTAAACACTTTCAAAATTTCACTTTGATACAATAGAAGTATATCAATTAAAGTAATAGAAATACCCATACTTAAAAGAATAGAAGCCGCACCTAAATGAAATTCTTTAGCAAGATATATAGCCAATAAAATTGTTGCAAATTGATTTAAAATAGTTGTTATTGTATATGAAACTGGCTTTAACTGAGCCCTTAAAATTTGGGAAAGCAAAGCCCTGATTGCAACCGGAATTATAAGAAATAAAACTGCAAGAAAATATTTAAAAGGAACATGGAAAAGAGTATATAAACTATCTTTAAATAACAGTCCTAACCCAAACATTAGCAACATATTTATCGTTAAAATAGTAACCAAAGTTGTGACATATTTAGGAAGATCATCCATTAATTGGTGGTGTCTAAAAAATCTTAAACCTGACATTCCAACCCAATCGGAAAAGATTATACACAAAAAAGACAACATTGCGATTGAAATAGTATATAGCCCGTACTGTTCTTGAGAAAACAAACCCGTATATATAGGAACAGTAACCATATTCCCTAACATACCACACAATTTTGAAGGGGCATACTTTATCATATCGGTAAATATACCCTTCACTTCTTTTTCTTCAAGTTCTCTATTCTCAATATATTCCATAATTCTCCTTTTCCTACAAAATTTCTCCAAATAAATCATACTCATCAGAGTTGGTGATTTTTACATTTTCAATATCTCCCGGCACAACCTGTCTTGTGGCAGAAGCATATACAACACCATCAATTTCAGGCGCATCATGTTCTGATCTTAAAATAACAACACCATCATCAGTATAACCTTCAACAATACAAGGCAACACTTGGTCTATATATTTTTGATTTGCTTCAAGTGAAATTTTTTGTTGTAATTTCATCAATCTGTCGCGCCTTTGCTTTTTTATTTTGGCAGATAAGTGCCCTTTTAATTTGTCAGAATATGTGCCCTTTTCCCTTGAATACTCAAAAGCACCCATTCTATCAAACTTTACATCTTTTACAAAATTATATAGATGTTCAAATTCTTCTTCTGTTTCTCCGGGATAACCGACAATCAAAGAAGTTCGAACAGTCACATTTGGAATTTTTTGCCTTATTTTACTTACTAATTCTCTATAATCCATAACAGGACGCCTCATTGATTCCAAAACTCTGGGATGTGAATGCTGAAGCGGTATATCAACATATTTTACAACCTTATCCAAATTGGCAATTGCATCAATTAAGGCATCTGTCATTTGCGTTGGATATGCATACATAATTCTTATCCAAGACAAGTCCTCTATTGCATTTAATTTTTCTAAAAGTTCAGGTAATGCTTGCCTGTGGTACAAATCTAATCCATAAGATGATGTGTCTTGAGCTATTAAAATTATTTCTCTAACACCTTTTTCAACAAGTCCTTGAGCTTCTTTGACAACATTTTCAATCGGACGAGAAATATATTTTCCGCGTAATTTTGGAATAATACAGTATCCACACTGATAATTACATCCTTCACCAATTTTCAAATACGAACTTGCACCCATTGTTATCTGTTGTCTTTCAACATTTTCAAGATAATGATACTCAGGATTTTCGCAAACTAAACTTTTATATTTTCCATTATTTTCCAAGTTATCAACAATTTTTATTATATCTTCAATATTTGAAGTCCCAATCATTCCTGCTATTTCAGGAATAGCATTCTTCAATTCCTGATTGTGCTTTTGAGACAAACAACCTGCAACTATAACCTTCTTGCCTTCATCAACCATTTGCAAAATACTTTGAACAGATTCTTTTTCTGCATCGTGAATAAATGAACAAGTATTTACTATTACAACATCTGCATCAGTTTCATCTAATGTAATCTGATGACCACTTTTGGCAAGTAGACCTAATATTAATTCTGAATCAACAAGATTTTTTGCACATCCATGATTTATAAGCGCTATTTTCATCACATACCCTTTTTGTTAATTTTAGCATTAATTGTAAAATTTTACCTCAATATTAAAATTTATTGACTTTTTGTTATAAAATACAGGTATGAATACTGTAGAATTACTGGCTCCTGCTAAAAATTATGAAACAGCAATCGCTGCTATAAATAGCGGCGCAGATGCAATATATATCGGTGCGAGCGATTTTGGAGCACGAAAAAATGCACCAAACTCACTGGAAGACATTGAAAAACTTGTAAATTATGCTCATAAATTTTATGTAAAAGTTCATGTAGTCATTAATACAATTCTTAACAATGAAGAACTAAATCAAGCGATAGAAATGATTAAAACCCTATATAATATTGGGGTTGACGCCTTGATAATACAAGATATGGGGATTGTAAAAGCAGCAATTGAAGGCAAAATTCCGCCAATACCACTTCATGCAAGCACGCAATGCAATAACAGAACACTTGAAAAGGTTAAGTTTTTCGACACTTTAGGACTATCAAGAGTAATACTTGCAAGAGAGTTATCCATAGAGCAAATTAAAGAAATTTGCCAAAATACTACTTGTGAAATTGAAACCTTCATCCACGGTGCACTTTGTGTATCCTATAGCGGACAATGTTATTTTTCTTATAATAATGGCGGAAGGTCTGCAAATAAAGGTGAATGCGCTCAACCTTGCAGAATGAAATATTCTTTAGTAGATTCTAACGGGAAATATATTTTAAAAGATAAATACCTGCTTTCACTGAAAGATTTTAACGCATCACAATATATAGAAAACCTTATAGATGCAGGAGTTAAGTCATTCAAAATAGAAGGACGGCTGAAAGATATAAATTATGTTAGAAATGTAGTTGCCTACTACAATAATCTGATTAACAAATACGCCCAAAGAACATCCTCAGGAAAAGTTTTTCTTGATTTTGAACCTAATGTAGATAAAACCTTTAACAGAGGTTACACAACCTATTTTCTAAATGGCAGAGAACAATGTTTTAATTTCTTATCTCCTAAATCACGCGGAGAAAAAATTGGAAAAGTAAAACATATAACAAAAACCTATTTTGAAATAGATGCTAAATTACACCCCCAAGATGGAATTTGCTATATTCAAGATGGAGAAATGAAAGGATTTCTTGTAAATAAAGTAGAAGGTTCAAAAGTATATCCAAACTCAATGCTTGGACTAAAAACAGGAACTATTTTGTATAGAAATGTCGATTTTGAATTTGAAAAACAACTGAAGAATTCAAAAACTACCCGAAAAATTGGTATAAATGTTGAAATTTCGGAAGGTACAATTACTATTACAGATGAAGATAACAACAAAATTTCACAACCTTTACCATCCGGGGAAGCACCGAAAAATATAGGTAAAATGAGAGAAAACATAATTGCTCAATTCAAAAAAACAGGGAACAGCGATTTTTATGTTAAGAATATTGAAGTTCTTGATGATAATATTCCATTTATGCCAATATCGGTTATTAACGACTTTAGAAGGGGTATTTTAGACAAATTAATGGATGAAAGGCTCAAAAATTATCAAAAAGATACCCAAAAGCCTATCCATTACGCAATTTATCCTGAGAAAAATATCGACTATCGAGGAAACATATTTAATGATGAGGCTCAAAAATTTTATGAAGAATGTAAAGTTTGCTCAACTGAACCTGCAATAGAAACATTAAGTAATGTTAAGTCAGGAGTTGAATTAATGCGCACAAAACACTGCTTAAAATATGCCGCAAACTTGTGTGGCAAACCTTGTAAGCCGCTATTTTTAGTCGATAAAAATCAAACAAAATACCCGCTGAAATTTGATTGTAAAAATTGCGAAATGGTTATATTAAAACCTTAGAGAAAAAATCTTATTTTATTAGATTTTGAATTTCCTTGAAATTACTATGTTTTGAAGTCTTTAGCAATTCAAATAAGACTATTTCTACCGAAGTTATATATGCACCATATTGACGCATCAGTTCGATACCAGTTTTATGTTCTTTTTCACTTCTACTTGATGAAGCATTTTCAACAACATGAACTTCAAATCCTTCTTTTATCAAATCTTGAACTGTTTGAAGAAGGCAAATATGAGTTTCTATTCCACAAATAAAAATTTGATTTATACCTTTTGACTTTAAATCTTTGATTTTGTTTAAAATATTTTCTTCTAACAATGCTGAAAAAGCTGATTTTTCACTGATATATACATTTTCTGAAAAAGCCTCAGAAACTTCACTAACAGTACTGCCTAAACCTTTTGGGTATTGTTCTGTCACAATCGTATTTATACCCAAAACATTTGCAGTTTTTGCAAGTTTTGCTACATTTTCTGCAACTTCTTTACCATTATTTGCTGCTTTTACAAGTTTTTCCTGAATATCAATTATTATCAAAGCACTAGTTTCTATGTTTAACATAATTTACCTCATTTAATATGCACTGCGTTTATACTCATCTTTCAATTGTTTTAATAGTGAAATCAAAAATTTATCAGTTAATTTGTTCAATGCAATTTCCATTTTTGTATTTTCTGCACTATCCAAACCACTATGATTAATTTCTATTTTGAACTTGGCAAAACCATTATATCGAAGGACTAATTCACTATGAACCTTCTCATTTTTCAAACTAAAAACACATTCTATATTATTTGTATATTGACTAACTTCAGTATTCGTTAATTTTGTTTCAAATGTTTTTTGATAACGATAAAATATCGGAGTAATAACATTATCCATTTTATTTACAAAAGCATTTTTAAATAATTTATATTTTTTAACTTTATGTTCCGATTCATTATCATCTTCCAGCCAAGTATTTTGCGCATCTATATTATCTTCAAGACAAACTGCCAAAACATCATTCTGGATAGATGAAATCAATCCGTCATTTGAATTTTTCTCTAATGTATCAAACGATTGAATTCCTATTTTAGAAATTCCTGCGTGCAATTTATAGTTTTCACCCATCTTGTCTTGAATTTTTTGCAAAACATTCTTTGTTCCCATCAAATCAATATTTGGCAGAATAATATAAAATTTTCCACCCCTTCCGATGGCTACAATATCATCATTTCGCAAATTAGACTTTAATGTTCTGGCAAGTCGATTGGTCGAAACCTTTGTTTTGGTTGAGTCATCTAAGGTCATAACAGTAAATGTGCCGTATTTAATCTTCAAATCATTTGCCAAATCTATAAACACATCTTTTAAATATTTTTGCTGATACAAATTAGTTTTGGTATCAATTACACCAATCTGTTGCAAAAACTTTTGATTTCTATAGTTTTCATCTTTTTGCATGTGAAATTTAAAACAATTTACAGCCTTTATCATATAATCATAATCATTTGAATCAATTGATAGATAATCATAAATTCCACTGTCATAAGCCTTTAAAATAAGTTCAGAATTAATTTTCTTTAAAACAAGCAAAATTTCGATATCACCATTAACTTGTTTGATATGATTTATTAATTTTAACGTAGAATTTTCATCTTCATCTTCTATAAGAATAGCCAGACTATATAAAGAATCTTTTAGCGCATTTTTAATATTATTATAAGAACAAGTCCTTATATGATCATTTTTACGCAACAAAACCAGTTTTTCTAAAACTGATTTTGCCATATTATCATTATCTGTAATTAAAACTATACTATTATTGTCAATCATTAAATACTAAACCCGAAGATGTTTTTTAATACACCAAAAACTTCCTATAGCACCGAACAAAATACTCATTGAAAACATAACAAGTAAAACAGTAGTTTGCGCCCCTGCAGGTACCGGCACCATGAAGAATTTGTGTACATTATTAAGCCCTGTTTGAACATAAGCCAAAGGAACAAGAGCAAGCAATGAACCAGTCAAACCATAAAAAGCGCCCTGCATTATAAACGGAAATCTTATATACCAGTTGCTTACGCCCATAAGACGCATAATTTCGATTTCTTCCTTACGAGATTGAATAACAAGTTGGATAGTATTGTTTATAATTGTAATTGTCAACAAACCCATTACACCAATTACTACCAAAGTAATCGTCTTAATAACATGATTTATAAGTTCAATTTTCTTTGCTAAATCTTTTGCATAACTCATATCTTCTACAGATTGAATTTTCCTAATATCATTGAATACAATTTCCAAACTTTCAGGATTATCAACCTTTACCCTCAAGGTATCAGGCAAAGGATTGTCTACATTGGGCAAACTCATTTCATTTTTTAATCGACTCCAAGACTCTGCCTTTGGAATAATATTAATACTTTCCACATGTTCAAATTTTTGAATTTCACTTTTAACAGTAGCAGCATCTGCACTGTTTTTAAGATATACAGATATCTCAAGTGCATTGCCTAATTCCTTTGAAAATGCGGAAATTGAAATTACAGTACGGAAACAAGCCCCAAAAATCATTAAAATTGCGGCCATAGTGGTAATAATTATAACATTCATCCAACCGGTTCTAATTATATCGCTTAGAGTTTCCATCCCCAGTCTGTAAAATATTCTTAGTTCACAAAGCCATCCTTTCGGTATTTGACTTTTTACATTCGCTTTAAGATTTTTATTCATAAGTACCTGCTTGTATATCTCTTACTATCTGACCTTGATCTAATGTAATTACACGTTTTCTGAAATAATCAACCATTGCATTATCATGTGTTGAAACTATTACAGTTATACCCCTTTGATTAATTTGATCAAGAATTTGCATAATTTCCATAGAGTTTTTAGGGTCTAAGTTCCCTGTAGGTTCATCTGCTATTAATAATGGAGGTCCATTTACAATAGCTCTTGCAATACCCACTCTTTGCTGTTCTCCACCAGACAATTCACTAGGTTTTGCTTTTATTTTATCTGTCAAACCTACAATTTTTAATGCACCGTGAACACGAGCATCAATTTCTCTACTACTTATACCTAATGTTCTGATTACGTATGCTACGTTATCATATACTGACTGATTTTGCAGAAGTTTGTAATCCTGAAATACAATTCCCATACATCTGCGTAAATTTGGAATTCTATTATTGGCAATATTTGCAATATTTAAACCACCTATAGAAATAATACCATTTGTTGGTTTTTCTTCAGCATATAATAACTTCATTAAAGTTGATTTCCCTGCGCCGGATGCTCCGACAATGAATACAAACTCACCTGAATGTATTTCTAAATCTATATTCTTTAATGCATAATTATCATTTTTATATCTTTTTGTTACATGTCTAAAAGTAATCATTTAATATTTCCTTGTTTTTGACTTTTGTTATAAATCGCTTTAATTCTTTTTGCTAAACCTTCAGAATCAAGACCGTAATACTCTAATAAAGCATCTGCATTGCCGCTTTGGCCAAATTCATCATTAATACCAATTCTATGAACTTTTACCGGATATTTTTCTGATAATGCTTCGCATATTGCAGAACCAAGACCTCCGATTATAGAATGGTTTTCTACTGTAATTACCAAATTTGTTTTCATTGCTGATTTTACAACAGTTTCAACATCTAAAGGCTTAACTACAGGAACATTTACAACTTCTACCAAAATGTTTTCTTTTTTTAACTCCTCTGCTGCAATAAGAACTTCAGAAAGAGTTTCCCCGTTTGTAAATATAGAAATATCAGTTCCTTCTTCCAATATATCAGCCTTTTTGAAATTAAAATGATAATGTTCATCGTAAATATCAGGAACATTTGATCTTGCAATTCTGATATACATAGGACCTTCATGCAATGATGCATATTTAATAACCTCTTCACATTCTCTGCAATCAGCAGGAACTATTACACTCATATTAGGAATACTTCGCATCAATGAAACATCTTCTAAGGCCTGATGTGTCGCACCATCTTCGCCTACAGTTATACCGCCATGAGTTCCGACTATTTTTACATTAAATTTCGGATAACAAACAGCATTTCGAATTTGATCATAGGTTCTACCTGTTACAAACATGGCAAAACTTGCAACAAAAGGAATCTTTCCTTCAGAGGCTAAGCCTGCTGCCGTTACAATCATATCCTGCTCTGCTATTCCTACATTAAAAAATCTCTCAGGAAACTTGTCTGCAAATATTTTTGTCTGAGTTGAGCATGACAAATCTGCATCCATGACTACTATTTTTTCGTTTACTTCTCCTAAATTCGCTAAAGTTTTTCCAAAAACTTTTCTGATTGAATTTTTGATTTTTTTGTCTATCTTCATCTATATCCTCAAGTATATCCACTATTTGGGCGACTTTTAACCCTAACATTCATAATTTTAGCATAAAAAAAATAATCTATCCAATCAAAATTATGCGCTAAAACGGACAGGGCTGGATTCCGCTTATATATGGCATCTTCATTTTTAATGTAAAGTTTTATTAAAAATATAAAAAAAAATAGCAATATTTTATCTTCACCTACATTTAAACGGTAGAATAGTAATAGACTCAATTTTATAAAAGGAAAGGAAATTTAAATGATTCAAGTTCCATGTGTACCGATGGCTCCATACGGTTACCCACAACAGCCAACAGTTCCGGTACAGCAACAACAACCAAAATTAAATGCAGTAAACATCGAAATTAACAATCCGACAGTGGGTGGTGCTGCACAACAACCTCAATATGCGCAAACAACAATGCCATATTACAATTATCCGCAAGCACCAATATATAATTATCCAACTGCACAAAATATGCCAGTTTATTACCCGCCGCAAGCACCTGTAGCAGGACCTGTTCCACAACCAGTTCCAGCACCTGCTCCAGCACCAGCACCAGCAGCTACTCCGGTAGTAAACGCACCTCAAGTTAATTACAATGCGCCGGTACCTCCTACAGTAGTTGATACAACAAAGCAACCAACTCCAGAAGTTCCTGCTCCTGTTGTAACTTCTCCGGAAGCACCAAAGGCTGAACAAAAACCTGAAGTTGTTCCTTCTGAGAATATAGCACCTCAAGTTGATATAAATTCATTTATTGCTAAATTAGCAAACCCTGATTTTGAAGCACAAGCAGCAGGAATGGAAGAAATTGCAAATTTAGTTAAAACAGCACCTGAAAAGGCTACTGAATTGTTAGAACCTAAAGTTTTTGAAGCATTAACAAACATTGTTAACGCAGATTCTTCTAAATTAGAAGGTCCTACAAAAGAACAACTTGCAGCAAGAGAAAAAATTGTAACAGGTAAAGAAGTAACTGATGCTGAAAAACAACTTGCTAATAAAATTACTCCAAAAGAACAAGCAGAAAGAAACAAGAGTTATGCATTGTTCACAACTGCAATAATGCAAAAACTATACTTGGATGAAGTTGCAAGATTGTCAAATCAAACAGTTCCTCTAACTGATTTACCTGGTGCGGCTACAGTTGTTGACAACTTAAAAGACAACCCTGATCCAATGATCAGAGCATCTGCAATTGAAGCATTAAGTTTCATCCAAAGACCTGAATACAAGAAAGATTTAACAACTGTATTCACCGTTGCAACTAATGATTCTGATCCTAACGTTGCAGAAGCTGCAAAAGTTGCATTAGAAAAATTAAATCAAAACAATACTCAAAACAACAACGTTAACAAATAAAAACAAAACTAAAAATTCCTTTCTTTAATAAATAAAGCCCCTGATAGGGGCTTTATTCTTATATTAAATTTTGCATTTTTAATCTTGAAATTATAATCTTTATAATATATTACTGAATTGCAACAGAGTCCTTATTCTTCATAGATTCAGGCAAAGGTGCACAATTTTCATAATTAGCAAGTTCTGAAATTTGTCTGCACCATTCATATATTATCTCATCTTCCTTTAACTGATATGATATAGGAGTACCGACTTTAATAGTTACATTTCTTCTTGTAAAAGGTACAAGTTTTGGATAACCATCCCAATCTGCTATAGCAACAGGAATAATATCTGCCTTAGCGGCTCTGGCAATTGCTACAAAACCTTTTCTAATATCTTCTAATTTTCCGTAAGGCCTAACCCCGCCTTGAGGGAATATACCCAAAGCCCAACTGGTACTTATTATATCTTTTACGGTTTTAAAAGTCGCAATTTCTGGTTTTACTCTATCAACGGCAAAGGCACCAAGTCTTTTGACCAGCCAACTTAATTTTTCAGTTGGTTCAAAAAGTTCTTTTTTAGCCATAAAAGCAATAGGTCTTAATGCGCCCATTACAACCATTGGAGGGTCAAAAATTGAAACGTGATTTGCCGCATATATATACTTGTCAGAACCTCGTTTCTTTTTAGGAATATTTTCTCTTCCTATAACTTTGTAGTTATAGAAAATATTGAAAAAGCCAAAGACAACAATGTATAAAAAACTCATATAAAATATTGTTCGGAAAATATTGTATTCTTTAGCATACCTTCTATTGAAATTTCGTACTTCCTTGCTCATTCCTACATTGCTCCTTTTTCAACTTTCTCATTTTGCGATTGTTCATCTTTTATATATTTGAAACCCGTAAGTTGTTGAATTGATTCAATCCATTTTTCTTTTACAACTTCAGGATTTTTGTCGTAAGGAATTATTTCTCCAATATTAACAATAATCTTACCGGAAAACGGCAGTTTTTTAACTTCATTTGAACCTATTATACCAACAGGTAAAATATTACATTTGGTTAATTTTGCCAAACCAGCAAAACCTTTAGTTACTCCTCTGATTTCACCAGGAACACCTCTTGTTCCTTGTGGGAACATACCAAGAACCCAATCACTGTTCTGTATTGTTTGAACGGTTTTAACAGTAGAAGGTCCTAAACTTTCTCTATTTACAGAAAAAGCGCCTAGCCAATCTATCCACCATCTTAAAAATGGAATATCAAATAATTCTTTTTTCGCCATAAATGCGATACACCTTGGCATAACAGCACATATTAAAGGCGGATCTAAAGTTGACAAATGATTTGGACAAATTATATATTTATTATCTTTTGGCACATTTTCCAACCCATGAACTTCTATTCTATATACAAGTTTTAAACGCACCATATAACCAATTTTACAAACTAAAAACTGAAACATTGCTCTCCATCTGTTAAATTGAGAAGCCTTTCTTGTGGAATATTGTTTTTTTTGTTTCGCCATTTTTGCTCTCCATTGTCTGTAATCATATTATACATAAAAAAGGTTTATATTCTACCTGTTAATCTGTTTTTATTGTATTATTGTAATAAATAATAAAAGGAGAGGATTATGAAAGAGTGCAGAAAATCAAATAATACTTTAGAAAATGAGTTATTTAAAAGTGGCTATAACAAAACCCCGGATTATATAAAAAATATGGAATTAGTAAAAATTGAAGATAAAGGGGAAATATCATTTTTATTAAAAAAAGAACATCTAAAACCTTATGATGAGAAATTAAATCCTGAAGGACTTAATTTGGAAGAATGGTTTGCCGGATACGAAAAAGAAGCAAAAGTTTCAACCGCAGGTATTCGCGGACCTCAAAACATATTATTTCCTCAAGATACAAGATTTCCTATAAATTTAATCGGAATAATTCTTGCAACACTTGCAAAAGCACTTGTTGCGACTGAAAAATATCCAAATAAAAAAATTGTGAAAGTCGCAGGCTGCGAAGTTAGATACAATTCTTCAATGTTTCTTGATGCAATAGCAAGAGTTCAAGCTGCAAAAGGAATCCAAACACTTGTTCCTCAAGGACGAAAAACTATTCCTATTTGGCTTGCATCATTTTTGGCTTTCAAACTTGATTTGCTTGGCGGAGAATATATTACTTCAAGTCATGGCATTTCTGTTAAAAACGCAACAAAAGACTTAAATTCTCAAGGCAGCCAGTATTTACCTGAAGAATCTATGGAATTTGTTGATAAAATTCGTGAAATTTTTGACTATGTCAACAAAAACGGAAGTTATGAAATTAAACTTTCTGCATCAAACAATCCTTTAATTAATGAAGAAGTTATGAAATCCTTAAATGATGGTGTTGATTTGTATGTTGAATATCTAAAATCAGGCGTAGCAAAAGATATTAACCTTAATAAAATCAAATCCTTTAACTCTAAAATTGCGATAGAAAATGTTGGAGGCTCTGCTTATAGAACACTATCAAGAGTTCTTTCGAAATTAGGGATTGATGATAAATTTGTATGGTTCAACACAGAAGAAGATCCTTTCTTCCATTCTATCGGGAAATACGATACTACGCCAACAGGTGAAAAAGCATTCTATGATTATTCTGTAGATGCAACAGTTCTTGCAAAAAAATCCGACGGAACAAAATACTTCCCGGTAATAGAAACGATGCACTATGATAAAAAACTTGCTCAATATCCGATAGGCACAGCAGTTCTTATCACAGACCCTGATCATGACAGATTAACCATAACTCAAACTGAAAGCATTGATAGAATTGACACACTTAAAAAACTTGGTATTGATTATATCAAACTTGATGATAAAAAGATTTTAACAGTATTCACTGCAAACCAAGCCTTTTTAATGTTATTTGACTTTTGGTCAAAACAGTTAAAAAAAGAAAATCTTTGGAACAATCACCCTAGATTTATGATAAAAACAACAGCATCAGCACTTTCTTGGGATGAATGGGCAGCAAATAATAACGTAAAAGTTGTTAATGTTCCTGTTGGTTTTAAAGAAATTGCCAATATAATGAAAAAAGTTGAATTAAAATTGAAAAACAACCCAAATGATGAAGTCGTTATTGATGATATATTCGGAAATTCAATAAATCTTGGAGTAAATCCTAGATTATTATTTGGCGGGGAAGAATCCGGCGGAATGATTATGGGATGCGAAGATTTAATAGAATCACTTCACGGAAGAAAAGCAATTGCGATGAGAGAAAAAAGTGCTACAGAAGCAATAATAGTGGCATCTGCGTTGATTTCTGATTTGTCAGAAAAAAATACTTTACTTTCTCAATACTTGTATGAAGTCTTTGAAGATAACAAGATTATCGGAAGATACGATACCAGAGTTGATATTGCTTATTATAACGAATCAGAACCTGATATTGAGAAATTAAAACAATCAAAAATTGCAGGAGAAGCAATGAGAACAAAAAATGATATGTTCTATTTAAGCCTTGCAATTGCAAAGAAAGCAGGTAAAATTTCTTTGGATGATATCAAGAAAATTCTCAATGACAAATTTAACAAGGACGGTTTGAACTTTGATAATCTCAAATCAGTAAAATTTGTAGGTGATGGAACATATTTAGAATTTAGCGATAAATATATTGAAATAAGACCATCCGGAACAGATGCAAAAACAAAAGCCTACGGGGGCGGAATGAATAAATCAGATATAGAAAAATTTGCGACCGTTTTAGGTAATTATTCAGGAGACAGAACTCAACTTCATTGTAGTTTAATTTCTGAAAATGATTACGAAACTTGCAAAGCAAAAGCTATGGATGACTATCTTGCATTCGTAGAAAAAGATGCAAATAATGAACCGTTTGTTATACCTGAATATAACTTTTAAACTGTTTATAATATAATTTATATACAAGATGAGGTAAGTATGTTTAGAAATTATTTTTTAGATAAAGTTGAAAAAGCAATAGAAAAAGCAATAAAAGCAGGGAAATTAGGTCAAATGAGCGAATATACAAAAGGTTCATTACCTGTTGAAAAGCCGAAAAACCCTGATTTTGGAGATTTGGCAGTCAACGTATCTTCTCTTGCTAGAAGTGCAAGAATTGCACCTCCAATGATTGCTAATGCTATTGTAGAATTTATTGATAAAGAAGATTGCGAATATTCAGTAATCGGAGGATTTATTAATTTTAAGGCCGGAAATTCTTTACTTTTAGACCTTTTAAAAGAAATTTATCAAAAAGGTAAAGATTTTGGAAAACCTGAAAATATTGAAAAAGAAAAAATTATTTTGGAATACATTTCAGCAAACCCGACAGGACCTTTCCACATAGGTCACGGTCGTTGGGCTGCTATGGGAAGTGCGCTTGCAAATTTGTTAAAATTTTATGGACACGAAGTTTATCAAGAATTTTATATAAATGATGCAGGTTCTCAAATCCAAAAACTTGGAAGATCTCTTGCTATAAGAATTAAACAAGAACTTGGTGAAGATATTGATTTTCCGCAAGATGAAATTGAAAGAAAAAATTATTATCCCGGAGATTACCTAATCCCTGTTGCAAAGCAATTTTTGATTGATAAAAAAGAACTTATGAACTCTGTTTCTAATAAAGTTGATGAAATTGATTTGCAAATTTTGTGTGATTATGCAAAAGATTATGAAGAAAAAGTTCAACGTGATTTGCTTGACAATTTTAGAGTAAAATTTGATAGATTTTATTCAGAATTATCATTACATAAATCAGGAAAAGTTGAACAATGTGTTCAGAAACTTCGTGACAGCGGGAAAATATACACAAAAGACGGCGCTGAATGGTTCAAATCTTCAGATTATGGTGATGATCAAGACAGAGTCATCAAAAAAGCAGATGGTTCAAACACATACCTAACAGCAGATATCGCCTATCACATTGATAAATTAGAACGTGGATTTGACAGAATGATTAATATTTGGGGTGCAGATCACCACGGATATGTTGCCAGAGTAAAAGCATCTATTGAAGCACTAGGCTACAATCCTGACAAACTTGAAGTTCTTCTTGGTCAACTTGTTAATTTGGTAATTAATGGTAACGAAGTTCGTATGGGCAAACGTAAAAATATGGTTACTCTTGAAGATTTGATTGACGAAGTTGGTGTTGATGCAACAAGATTTTGGATGTCTATGAGAAATATTGATACAACTTTGGATTTTGATATTGAACTTGCAAAAACTAATTCTGACGAAAATCCGGTATTCTATGTTCAATATGCTCATGCAAGAGCTTGCTCTATTATTAGAAATGCAACAAATGACAAAATCGATACTGAAACAGGAAAAACAATTCCTGCAGTTTTATCAGAAAAAGAATTTGATGATTTAGTTTCTAATTTTGACAAGAATGTTGCAGCATTATCAATTACTGATGCTAGAAAACTTATTCTAAAACTGGAAGATTTTAAATCTCTAATTAAAAACTCAGCAGAATCAAGACAAGTTTATACAATTTGTCGTTATGTTCAAGAATTAGCAGCAGAATTTCATTCATTCTACAACTCAACAAGAGTTATTACAGATGACTTGGAACTTACAAAATCAAGATTAATGATAGTATTGGCATTCAAAACCGTACTTGCTAATGCACTTGCTATTTTGGCAGTTACAGCACCTGAGAGAATGTAATTCAAGTTCAAATATTATAGATAGAAAACACCTTAAAATAATTAAGGTGTTTTTTTATTTAATAAAAAAATAGCAATAAAAAAGTCGTGTCACTGTCTATCGAAATTTACAAATAAATTGTCCACCTATACTTTCTACTTCAAAAAGTAACACACCCATAAGGTCAATCTTAGTGCTGCTGGATTTCTCCCCTGACACGGTTCGAAAGTTTATGCCATATTACCCTTTGTTATCAACGATTATATAAGATTTCAACGTACTCATAAAGCCCTCACAACAGGCTCTGCACCCCGCATTGGCTTCGGGTCAAGGGCTCGCAACGCCCCGTGGAACACGACAAATAAATATTAACATAATAACTTTTTCTCGTCCAGTATTGTATAGAAATATTATCCCTTTATCTAATGTGCTTTTTTTATCAAGTTATATGCTTTTATCTGAAAGGAGTCAAAATTATGACAGAAAAATTAGAATTATATAAGTGTAATCTTTGCGGTAATGTTGTAGAAGTTGTAAAAAACGGTTCAGGTGAATTAGTTTGCTGTGCTCAACCTATGGAAAAAATAATTCCTCAACATAAAGAACACGAAAAAAATGAATACCACGTTCCAATTATTATAGAACACGAGGATTGCAATGAAATTCAAGTTGGAGAAAAACCGCATCCGATGACAGAGGAACATTTTATTGAATTTATTGAAGTTTATTCAAAAGATAATCATAAAATATCAAGACATTATCTTAAACCTAATGAAATGCCAAGCATAAAAATTCCAAAATGCTTTGAGATAGGAAGAGTTGTTGCAATGTGTAATAAACACGGATTATGGGAATAATATTAAATCTATGAAAGGAGCAATAATGATAAGTGATAAAGTTAGAGATATCCTCAATGAACAAATTAATAAGGAATTTTATTCCGCTTATTTGTATCTTTCTATGTCGGCTTATTTTTCTGAAATTGGCTTGTTCGGTTTTTCTAACTGGGCAAAAATTCAATCTAAAGAAGAAATTGATCACGGTATGGTTTTATTTGAATATATACTTGGCAGAAATTCACAAGTTCATCTTGCACAGATTACGACACCTACATTTGATATGTCAAGTCCGCTAGCAGTATTCGACCAAATTTATAAACACGAACGCTCAATTACGGCAGCACTGGATTCAGTTGCGGTAATGACAGAAGATGAATGCGATCTTGCTACTCGAAACTTTATAGATAATTACTTGAGAGAGCAAATAGAAGAAGAAGCCTCTGTATCAAGAATAATTGCAAAACTAAAAGCTTTTGGCGAAGAAAAATCAGCATTATACTTGATAGACAGAGAATTGCAATCAAGAGAATACACTCAATCTTGCTTTTTGTAATAAATACACACAAAAAAGGATGCGAAATTGCATCCTTTTTTTATTTAAAAATTGATTAAACAAAAATATTTACCGCTTAACTTGAAAAAGAATTGTCCCTGTGATATCCTTATTTTGCTGAAATATATAAAGAAAGAAGGATATTAATATGGCAGAAGTTAGAGTAAGAATTGCACCGTCACCAAGCGGTAACTTACATATTGGAACAGCAAGAACAGCATTATTTAACTATTTATTTGCAAAAAAGAATAACGGAAAATTTATTTTAAGAATTGAAGATACAGATGCTGAAAGAACATCTCAAGAATATATAGATAATATTTTTGACAGTTTGAAAGCATTAGGCTTAAATTGGGATGAAGGTCCTGATGTTGGAGGCCCTTATGGACCTTATACACAATCTCAAAGATTTGATATTTATCCAAAATATGTACAAAAGTTACTGGATTCAGGATTTGCGTATGAATGCTTCTGCACACCGGAAGAACTAGAACAAGAAAAGGAAGCCGCTGCAGCAGCAAAAAAACCTTATGTTTATTCAAAAAAATGCGAAAATCTTACAGATGAAGAAAAAGCAAAATTAAGAGCAGAAGGCAGAAAACCTGCTATAAGATTTAATATAGCAAAAGCACAAAAAGCATTTCACGACACATCAATCCTTGAATTTGACGACCTTGTAAAAGGTAAGTTACATATGGATACAAACCTTCTTGGAGATTTTGTAATCCAAAAATCAAACGGAACTCCAACTTACAATTTCGCAGTTGTAATTGATGATGCGTTAATGAAAATTTCTCATGTCATAAGAGGTGAAGATCATATTTCAAATACATATAAACAAATTTTAATCTTTGAAGCATTAGGCTTAGAAGTTCCAAGATTTGGACATTTGGGAATGATATTGGCCCCTGATAGAAGCAAATTGTCAAAACGTCACGGTGCAACTGCAGTTTCAGACTTTGTAAAACAAGGATATTTGACAGATGCATTGATAAATTTTGTTGCACTACTTGGCTGGGCACCTTCTGACGGTGAAGAAATTAAATCAGTTGATGAAATTGCACAAGATTTTAGAATTAACGAAATTTCTTCATCAAATTCAATATTTGAATACGACAAATTAAAATGGATGAATAGCCATTATATAAAAATGTTACCTATAGACAAACTAAAAGAAATGTTAAAACCATATTTAACAAAATATAATTTGAATGAATTAACAGATGCTCAATATACCAAAATGGTAGAATTAACAAGAGAACCATTAACACTGTTATCAGATATAACAGATGCAGTTCCTTATTTCTTCGGTAAAGACGTAGAAATTGAGCCTGAAACACAAACAGGCACATTAGATACAGAAACAGCCCAAGAAGTACTAAAAGATTTTGTTGCAAAAGCAAAAGATTGGGACTGGACAGAAGATGTACTTCACCATGAATTGGAAGTATTCCGTGGCGAATGGAAAGAAAAAGGCGTAAAACCAAAAGTAACTATGTGGGCAATCAGAGCAGCCATAACAGGGAGAACAAGAGGTGCCGATATGGTTGGAATACTTGATATACTAGGAAAAGAAACTTCATTATATAGAGCAAACAAAGCAATCAAATAAAATAAAAAAGGATAACCTTAAAATAAGGTTATCCTTTTTCAAAAAAGTACTTGAACAGAAAGATTTTCGTGCTAGAATAGTTGAGTAAGCCCTGGTAGCTCAGCTGGATAGAGCAACCGCCTTCTAAGCGGTAGGTCATGCGTTCGAATCGCATCCAGGGTAAATAAGACAGGATAGTTTTTACTATCCTGTCTTATTTTTTTGTGATAGCGATGAGAATGCCATTTTGCGTTCGGCGGATTTTTTGCAGATAGCGTAGGTTTTTTGCCAAAAGAATATTTATTCTTGTAAGCAAAAACAAGTAACTTGGTTAACGCAAAAAACGAGAAAACTAAATACAGGGTAAATATAAGTTCCCCATTAATTTCCCCTTTCCTAAAATCCCCAAAATTTTCTGATATTTATATTAAAAATTTTCAAAACTAAAAATTGACTATTTTATTACTTTTTTTTCAAAGGAAAAACTAAACTCCCACTGATTATAAGATTTCAGGGATGTAATAAAACTTAATACTGGGAGATTTTATAAATTAACTATGTTGTATAGTTCACTTTAAACTGATTATGTGCTAAAATTGTAGAGTAATAGAGTTTAAATAAGAGGTAAAAATGAAAAAATTACACATATTAGTTTTATCAATAGTATTACTACTTGGAATAGGGGTAAGTTCACATATAATAAATTCTCAAACACTTGCTCAACAGACTTACACTCAATCAGCGCCACAACAAATACGCTATATTGATGTTAACCCTCTATCCGTTGTTAACAATCCTTATCAATACTTGAATAAGTACATAAGAATTAGGGCAAAATTTGATAAATTTTCAACATTAGGACTGGATTATAAACCGGCACTTAGACCACATGAAAAATACATTTCATTTATGATTCAGCGCCCTGATATTACAAATCACAATATTCCGCTTTCAGAATTCAAGATATTCTTGACTAAAGAAGTTGCCGAAAAACATATCGACCTTGATTCAGGTGATGAAATATTATTTTCAGGAAAAGTCTTTTCAACAGCACTTGGAGACCCTTGGATGGATGTTGACAAGTTCGAAGTGACAAACAAGGTTAAAAAAGATACTCAAAATAAACTTCAATAGAATAAAATTACGGAGTATGGGAAACGATTATGAGCAATGAAACAAAATCTAAAGAAAAATTTTTAACAATACACGGGCACTTTTATCAACCACCAAGAGAGAACCCTTGGCTTGAGGCTATTGAACTTCAAGACAGTGCCCTGCCGTTCCATGATTGGAATGAAAGAATTTGCAAAGAATGCTACAATCCGAATTCAGTATCAAGAATTGTTGATAACAGAAATCGTATTCTTGATATTGTTAATAACTATGAACACATGAGTTTTAACTTCGGACCTACATTACTTTCATGGATGGAAAAATATTCACCAAAGACTTATGAAAGAATTATCAAGGCTGATATTGAAAGTATTTCGGCTCATAACGGACATGGAAATGCTATTGCACAAGTTTATAATCACATGATTATGCCTTTGGCAAATTATAGAGATAAAGTTACTCAAGTAAAATGGGGTATTAGAGATTTTGAATACCGATTTGGCAGAAAGCCTGAAGGTATTTGGCTTGCAGAAACCGCAGTTGATGATGAAACTCTAAAAGTGCTTGTTGATAATGGCATAAAATTCACCATTTTATCACCATACCAAGCCTTAAAAATGAAAAAATCGACTGATAAAGATTGGCAAGATGTAAGTTGGGGAAATATAGATCCTGCAAGATCTTACAAATATACAATTAAAAGTGACCCAACAAAATCAATTGATTTATTTTTCTATGATGGTGCAATTTCTCGTTCTGTAGCATTTGATGAATTATTAACAGATGGGAATAAATTTATAAAACGATTAAAGGAAGGGGTTTCCGAATATAGAAATTATCCACAGTTGATAAATATTGCAACTGATGGCGAAAGTTACGGACACCATACAAAATTTGGAGATATGGCTTTGGCTTATGTTCTGAAGATTAAGGCTGAAGACGAAGGATTTAAAATAACAAATTATGGTGAATATCTCGACTTGTACAGAAGCGATTATGAAGTCGACATAAAACAAGCCTCATCGTGGAGTTGTTTCCATGGGGTTGGCAGATGGAAAGAAGATTGTGGCTGCTCTACAGGTGGTCATCCAGGTTGGAATCAAAAATGGAGAAAACCTCTGAGAGATGCGCTGGATTACTTGAGAGATAATCTTGCAAAAGTTTTTGAAAAACAAGGCGAAAAATATTTTAATAAAAATCCTTGGGAAGTCAGAAACGAGTATATTGATGTTATTTTAGACAGAACATATTCAAAAATTAAAAACTTCCAAAAGGAACACTTCAAGGCTGATTTACAAGAAGAAGATTGCGTACTTGGAATGAAATTACTTGAAATGCAACGACAAGCAATGTTAATGTACACAAGTTGCGGTTGGTTTTTCTCTGAAATTTCAGGTATTGAAACTGTCCAAATTATGAAATATGCAGCAAGAGCAATGCAATTGGCGGCAAACTTCAGCAAGGATGATTACGAAAGTAAATTCCTTGAAATTCTTGATCAAGCAAAAAGTAACATTCCTGAGTTTGGAACCGGTAAAAACATTTACGAAAGTTGGGTAAAACCTTCTGTTGTTACACTCAGACAGATTGCTTGTTTATGGGCTATTTCATCTCTATATCAAGAATTTGAAGATGAAGAAGATGTATATTGCTACACTGTAAAAAGATTAGATTATCAAAGGGTTCAAAAAGGTAATTCTAATTTAATCACAGGTAATATTGAGATATACTCAAAAGTTACCTTACAAAAATCTAACTTAGTATTTGCGCTTATGCAATACTCTGGCGGGGATTTCCATTGTGCAATAAAAGAATTTACTAATATGGGTGAATATCAAGAATTAAAAAATACCTTGAACAAAATATTCATGCTTAATCCTTTGACTGAAATTATAAGAACTTTAGATGAAAAATTTGGAAAAGAATATTTCACTTTGAAAGATATATTTATCGAAGAAAGAAAGAAAATTCTACAAATACTATTAAAAGGTCAAATGGAAAAATTCTCTAACGCATACAAGGATATATATGAACAAGGAAAATCTTCAATATATCATATGCAGAGTTTAGGACTTGAAATACCTAATGAATTTAAAATTTCAGCAGGGTATGCGTTGAGTAAAAGTTACAACGAACTTTTAACTCATTCTGACGGATTTGTAGAAAAAGCAGTTATTCAGCAAATTAAAGATATTAACTATGAAGCGAAAAAAATTAATATCCAGATAGACAAAACTCCATCCAACCAATCTTATACAAGAAAAGTTATCAACAATCTTAAACGATTGACTAAAAGTTTTGAATATCAGCAAGCTGAAGCCATTATTGATTTGTTTGACTTGATAGATCAATTAGAACTGCAAATAGATATTTCTGAAGCCCAAAATATTTATTATGGTAAAATTTATCACAGAATAGGCTACTTAATGGATAATAAAAACCAAGAACTAAAAGAAAAAGACTTAAAATTCATAGACGCACTTTTAGAAATTGGTACGAAATTAAATATGAATGTTGATTTCTACAAATTGAAAGTAGATAACTTGAGGGCAAAACAAGGTTACTAATCTGTAATAAATCGTTACAAATAAGCAAATTTTCCTAATAATAATACTTTATATTAATAGATAGGTAGAAATAGGGAAATTTGTATTATGCAGGTTACACCAAATCAAAACATAAAACAACCGGCAGGCACAACATCACAAGGAGTTAATACAACCCAGCCGACGAGTAACGGACAAACATACACAACGCAACAATGCAATCCTGGGTATGTTCCACCGCAGATACCATATTATCCGCCGTGTTACTCTCAACCTCAAGGGCAGAATGTGCAGGTTCCTGCAACAGCAGCAGGTGTAAATATTCAGATATTTAACCCTTCTGTAGCAACACCAGGTTCAGCCGCACCAACTTACAATGTTAATGCGCCTTGTTACCCTTCCGGTTATTATACAAATTCTCTTGGGCAAGATGGTAAAATGCATCCAAACACGACTTTGCCACAAGTAAACAGTGCTAACCAAACAAGTACAACAACAGAAACAAAAAATAGTCAAAACAATAAAAAGACTGAAAAACGAAAAATTGTTGAATTAAATGATGACTATATAAGAATGCTTGAAAGTTACTTAAACAGCCAGGACAGCAAAATTAGATTAAATGCTGCAAAAGATGTTTATGCACGACTTCAAGAAGATGATTCACGTCATGATGACAAAGCCCTAACTGCATTAATCAATAAAATGCTACAAGACCCTTCAGATGAAATAAGATTGTTAGCATTGACAGCACTAGATGGCAGACTAGTTGATGGTGACGATTACACAGTAAATGTATTGAAGAAAATGCAGCAAAGTGATAGCGGATACGGTCAAGATGCCGTTGATGCAAACAAAATTCTGCTACGAATGGCAAGCAAACCAGTAGAAAAAGAATTTGAAGTAAAAGAAAAGCCAAAACAAGAAACAACAGAAACAAAAACAACAAATAATACAAATACAATGACACCAAAAGACAATACTAAATAATAGTTGGTGAAAGGTAGATTTATGAGCGTGTTAAATACAATAACAAGAAAACTTAGCGGAAATATTGGGAATTATGCAGCAAAAGGTGTTGGATTAGCAACACTAGGCTTGGTTGGATATGATGCACATCGTGTTGCAAAACTTGAAAGTGATACTTATGCAACAGAAAAAGATGTGTCAGCAGCATCACACTATTTGAACAATTCTCTATACAATTCCGGAATGAGTACAGTTGCTCAAAAAGTAAAAGATGGCGCGTTCGGAATGGAAATTGATCAAACTTGGAGAAGATTTTTTAATCTTGGTATCGGATATGTAAAAGGCTTTACCTCAATGTTAACAAGCCATGTAGTTCCTTTTGCTCTTGGTCTTGGTGCGTTATTAACTAAAGGTTTACCTTCTAAAATATGTGCAGGAGCAGCTTTAGTATACGGCTTTGGGAAATTAGTAGTTAACTTCTTTGGCATCGGAGTTCCTAAAGGCCCATTAGAATAAATAGTTCTATTTATCAGAATGATTTTTTAAATACGATTGATACAAATCAGGACGTTTATCTTTAGTTCTCTGTATTTGTTGTTCAAAACGGAATTTATTTATTTCTTTATGATTACCGTTTAATAAAACTTCCGGCACCAAATACCCTCTATAATCTCTTGGCTTTGTGTATTGAGGATATTCTAACAAGCCATTTGAAAAACTATCTTCTTCCGCTGATTCAATCTTACCCAAAGTTCCTTCAATTTTTCGACTTACAGCATCTATCAAGCATAATGCAGGCAATTCTCCGCCTGTCAGAACAAAATCTCCAATGGAAATTTCTTTGGGCTTTATAATATCTCTTATTCGCTCATCAAAACCTTCATAATGTCCGCATAGCATAATAATTTGATTATAATTTGCCAAGGATAAAACAATTTTTTCTGTTAAAGGTTCTCCTTGCGGCGTCAGCATAACAGTAATTGAATTATCCAACTTTTCAACAGACTCATAAGCATCGACATAAGGCTGTGCCATTAATACCATCCCCGCTCCGCCTCCGTATGGCGTATCATCAACCTTCTTATGTTTATCTAACGTATAATCTCGTGGATTAATTGTATTTAGGCAAAAGACATTACTCTCCTTTGCTCGCTTCATTATACTTACATCACAATAATTTGTAATTATCTCAGGGAAAAGAGTTAATACATCAAACCTCATTCCAATAAACCTTCCAAATTATTAATAAGGATTTTCTTTTCCTTCAAATCGACAACAGGAACAATCGCCTTTACAAAAGGGATTAAACAAACTTTCTTAGAATTTGTTTTAACAGAAATTAAATCACTCGCCCCGTTATTAGACACACCAATAACAAAACCAAGTTTCTTTCCACTCTCATTATCAAAAACATTCAACCCGACAAGTTCATCTATCAAAAACTCATCTTCTTCCAAACTGTTTCTGATAACATCTTCATCGACAAATAACAATTCACCTTTATATGGTAAAAGATCATTAATAGAATCTATTCCTGCAAATTTCGCAATTAAAATATTCTTATTTTGACGTATAGATTCTATCTCCAAAGGTACATAATCACCATTATTCTTTAGATAAACAGTATCTAAAGACATAACAAAATCTTGTTGAGTTCTGGAACAACCAATCTTTGCTTCACCCTTAATTCCATGAAAATTTAATATTTTTCCGACAGAAACGTATTTAACCATAACTATTCTTCCGCAACGGTTTCAGATTTAGGTTTTCTTCCTCGTTTCTTCTTTGGTGGTTCAGCATCAGCCTCTGTAGTTGCATTTGCAGGTTCTTCAGCAGGTTTTGCATCTTCTGCTTTTGCTTTTTCAGATGCTTGTTCAGCCTTTTGCGCCTCTAACTTTGCTTGATGTTCCTTTTTAAATTCTTCAGGCGCATCTTCTCTTTCTTGATTCCAGCGCTCTAAGCCCATTTGAGAACGTACCAAACCAATACCTACGTGAACTCTCCATTCATCCATTTTTAATTGAGCCGCAATAATTTTGTGACAACCTATTGGAGGCAATGGCAATAAAGGTTCATAAAGCATTTTTATTGCATTTAACTGATCAGGTGTTATTGCTAATTTACGTTTAGGGAACGGTAATTTTGGTAACATCATCTTTTGTCTTATTAGATTTATACCGAAAAATACCTTTCTTGGTTCTAGACCAATTTTTTCTGCAATAACTTCATGTGCATCCGGATTTGGTAACGGTAACATCAATTTATACAACAATTCAATTTGTTCTAATTGTTCTCTGCTTACTAACAACTGCTTAGGTGCAGCATTTCTGTTATTTGGACGTCTGTTATTAAATCTGTTGTTTTGAGGACGTCTTTGCGGTCTGTTATTGTAGCCGCCTTGTCTGTTATAATTATTTCTGTTGTACCCGCCCTGACGATTATCTCTATTATATCCGCCTTGGTTGTTGTAACGGCTATTATAATTATTTCTGTTGTATCCGCCTTGACGGTTGTCTCTATTATATCCGCCTTGGTTATTATACTGTCTTTGAGGACGGTTATAATTCTGTTGATTTTCTCTTCCACCACTAGAATAACTGTTATAGAACTGCGGATTATTTTCAGTAGAATAACTACGTACCGGCTGTTCTTGTAAAGTTGTAGATGCAGAAGCGTTTTCTCCTTCTGATGGTTGTGGAGATGGGGCATTTAACATCATTTTTTTATCCGGATATAAACATTCCGGGCAAATAACTCTTTTGGGATTTTTTGTTTCAAACTCACGACCGCACTTAATGCACTTGTTTACATACATAATAAAAGCCTCTTAATAAAAAATAAA
Source organism: uncultured bacterium (assembly GCA_949288725.1). GTDB lineage: Bacteria > Cyanobacteriota > Vampirovibrionia > Gastranaerophilales > Gastranaerophilaceae > Zag111. Next base: position 1,254 of record CASELF010000078.1, on the reverse strand, counting down.
AAAATAATACATCCAATAAAATTAAATCTAAGGTAACATCCTCTCAATATAAATCGATTTCAAATAAAAAATATAACTTATGATATTATGATAACATATATTTTAAAACTTTGCAAGCCCTGTTAAAAATTTATTTTTCGACCATAAAGGTTACAGGCCCGTCATTGACTAACTCAACATCCATCATAGCAGCGAATTTGCCGGTTAGACAAGGCACATTTGCCATTTTTATTTGAGTTACAAAATATTCATAAAGTTCATTTGCAATTTCAGGAGGGGCAGATTTATCAAAACTTGGACGGGTCCCTTTTTTGCAATCTCCGCATAATGTAAATTGAGAAACCACAAGCATTTCGCCATTAACATCAAGCAAAGATTTATTCATTTTGCCATTTTCATCTTCAAATATACGTAACTTTAATAATTTTTCAGCCAGCAACTGGGCATTTATTTTCTCATCACCTTTTACAACTCCAAGCAAAACAAGCAAGCCGTGATTAATTTTAGAATACAACTTACCGTCAATTGTAACAGATGCCCTTTTAACCCGCTGAATTAAGGCCTTCATTATGCCCCCTGTTTTTGAGCAAACAATTCATCTCTTGTTATTTTACGACCACAAGATTTGTCCTCGTCGCAAAAACCAAGTCGTTCACATTTTGGAACAAGATACTCTTTTAACCAAGGTTCTTCTGCAACAAGTGCATCGCACATACCTTTGACAAGCATTCTGATTTCGTATTGTGCTCTTGTACATAGTCTTAAATTTGCAAGGTGAATCATTTCTCTAAGGTTCAAACTTGCAACAAGAGAACTTGCTGCTGCATTAGGCATTACAAAACGAGCATCTTCTGCCGGAATTCCTGCTTCTACAAACTCTTGGTACTGCTGAGATATCTGCCCCATAAAGTTTATAAATTTTTCCTTCAATTCGGGATTTTTATCTATTGTTGGAGGAATAATATAGTCAAATTGACCTTTTTCTTTTACATAGCGTTGTGATTTTTGAGAAAAAGACATATGACGATGTCTTACTAATTGATGAGTGCAAGCTCTTGAAACATTTGAAATGGCAAAACTTACTTGAATATGTTCTATCGTAGAATAATGACCTGAACCTATAACTCTTTTTATAAGTTTCAACATTTTGTCTTCGTCAACTGCACCTTCATATATATTTATAGGATAATCTGCACTATAACAAGTTCTGCAAGCCGTATATATAGTTTTTAGCATATTTTCAGGCTTGGATAT